>CANFLZ010000019.1 GCA_947448135.1 Flavobacteriales bacterium | reverse complement strand
CCTTCCGGTTGAACAAAAGGCAACAATTGATGGTAGGATTGACCTGCCAATTCCGCGCCCTTCATCACCTTCAAGATGCGATAAGGCAATACCTTGTCTCCCGCTTTGAAATCAGCAAACGCCAATTCCAAACCTGCTTCTGAAAAATATTTTCCCAATAGATTTTGTGCCAGAATCACAACTTGAGATTCCGCCGTGAAAGGATTGACTGTTTTGACAACACAATATTCGATATTGGCTCCTACCGCCAAAGCGGTGTTAGAAGGCAAAGTCCATGGAGTTGTCGTCCATGCCAAAAAGTACAGAGGCAAACCCTCTCTCACATCGGCAAGGAAATGATCATCCTTGGCCATGAATTGCGCAACAGCTGTTGCGTCTTTTACTTCTTTATAGCAGCCAGGTTGATTCAACTCATGAGAACTCAAACCGGTTCCAGCCGCCGGGCTATAGGGCTGAATGGTGAAGCCTTTGTATAGTAAATTCTTTTTGTGTAGTTGTCCCAAAAGCCACCAAACCGACTCGATATATTTGTTGTCGTAGGTGATATAGGGATCTTTCATATCGACCCAATATCCCATTTCGCGGGTCAAAGATTCCCACAAATCGGTGTATTTCATTACCTCTTTGCGACAAGCTTTGTTGTAATCTTCAACCGAAATTTTGGTTCCAATATCTTCTTTCTTGATTCCCAAAGTTTTTTCGACTGCCAATTCGATGGGCAATCCATGGGTGTCCCAACCAGCCTTGCGTTGAACACGTTTTCCTTTCAACGTTTGATAACGACAAAAAACATCTTTGATGGCACGCGCCATCACGTGGTGAATACCGGGAATACCGTTGGCCGATGGAGGTCCTTCAAAAAATACAAATGCATTGGAAGCGTCCTTCTCCTCCACGCTACGATGGAACACATTCTTCTCTTCCCACAATTGCACAATCTCTTGCGCAATGAGGGGCAGACTCATTCCTTTGACTTCACGGTATAGGTTTCCCATTTTGGCTTAAATTCTATAAGCCTGCGAAGATAACAAGGAAAACTACACCTTGGTGATTTTGACCATATTGGTCATTCCTTGCTCGTTGATAGGCATTGATGCGATATTGATGACGTATTCGCCATCATGAATAAAGCCTCTTTTGCGCAACTCATAGCGGATATCGGCGATGGTTTGATCGGTACTGACCATCTTGTCATAATAAAATGCTTTGACTCCCCAGACCAAGTTCATTTGGGTCAAGATGCGCTTGTTTCCGGTGAATACAAAAACATTGGCGTGAGGACGCCAGCTGGAAACTTTATAGCCAGTATAACCTGAAAACGACATCGCAACGATGGCGCTGGCTTTTGTTCTTTGTGCCAAACGACAGGCTGAGAAACAGATACTATCCGTTAAAAAACGCGACTCATCGGTACCATCAGGAGCCTCTTCCTTGTGGTAAACATCTTCATCCTTTTCTGCTTGGCAGATGATTTTATTCATCATGCGAATGGCCTCAACCGGGAATTTACCTACCGAAGTTTCACCACTCAACATAACCGCATCCGCTCCATCAATGACGGCATTGGCAACGTCTGTTACCTCCGCGCGAGTTGGTGTCATACTCGAAATCATGCTCTCCATCATTTGTGTAGCCACGATCACAGGCTTTGAATTCTCAACGCATTTGCGGACAATCATCTTCTGCACCAAGGGTACATTCTCCAAAGGAATTTCTACACCCAAATCTCCACGAGCAACCATTACCGCATCGGTCTCAGCGATGATTTCATCAATTTGATCAACCGCTTCTGGCTTTTCGATTTTAGCCACCACTTTGGCGTGCTTTCCATTTTCAGCAATGATGGCTTTTAAAGCAACAACATCGTGTGCATTGCGGACAAAAGAAAGTCCAATCCAATCCACTTCCATGGACAAGGCAAAATGCAAATCCTCAATATCTTTTTGTGACAACGATGGCAAGGAAACCTTGGTATTGGGGAGATTCAAGCCTTTTTTGGAAGATAAAATACCACCTTGAACCACCTTGGCCATCACTTCTTTCTTACCATCAGTAGACTCAATCACCATCACCAATTTTCCATCGTCCAAAAGGATGGTTTCTCCTGGTTTGACGTCGCTTGGAAATTCTTTGTAGTTGGTATAAATCACCTCAGCAGTTCCGATTTGCTTTTCCGTTGTGATTTTTATTGACGCGCCAACCATCAGTTCAACACCGTTGTTTTCCATTTCACCCACCCTCAACTTAGGGCCTTGTAAATCCGCCAACAATGCCGTATTCGTACCCAATTCCGTATCGATAGAGCGCACATTATTCACAACTTCTTCGTGTATGCTATGGGCACCATGACTGAAATTCAATCGCACAACATCCAATCCCGCTTGGATCATCTCTTTCAGTGTTTGACGATCTGCTGATGCAGGTCCAATCGTGGCTACTATTTTTGATTTTTTCATGTTCATTCAAATGTTTGAAAACACGCTTGTATCAAGCGTTCTAAAGTTTTTGTTTTGGATAAATCAATATCTATTGCTGCTGCAATTCCTGGTATTGCTTTCAATTTGGGAATCCACAATGGGATAAGAGGCTCTCGCTCATGATCCAACTTCAAGATAAAATCCCATTTGGCCCATTCGGGAATCATGACACCTCCAGGAGATTTGTTCTCAAATAAGTTGACCTCCAATTTGTCCTCCTCACTGTAAAACTTAAACCGGCAATGATTAGAAATTGAACCATTGGGCTGCATCATTTCCAAATCCGCCACACGATCCATTTCCAGGTGCAAGTTTCTATTGAGCAACCAAGCCAAACGAACTTCCATTTCGGAAGTGCTGATCGCAATAAATTCCATTGCGTTCGTATCGTATGCCTTGCCAAAAATATTACTCATGTTACTTAGTGTACATCCTACACTTACAAAGGTAGTGGATTATTGTTAAACTAAATCAATTCCATTCGCATGGAATGGTCACCATTATTTCTTTGGTTTGAAATTCTGACGGGTCGGCGCAAATACAGGGCTTCATTTTTCTCCCAATGTCCAGCAGGAAAATCAAAAGCGATAGGCAAACCCAGCGAATCTGCCCAATCCACAAAAATGGTTTGAACATCTTTTCCCCAAGGATTATCGGTAGAAAACCCATGCTCCAAAGTGTTGTCTTTGATTTGTGTCAATCCACCCACCAAAATTCCTTTGGCTCCTTGCATCACTCCCGCGCGCTTCAGGGCTTGTAGCATGCGATCGACGTGATAGAGCATTTCATCAACGTCTTCTAAAAATACAATACTGTCATTGGCTTTCAACTGCGTTTCAGAACCCAACTGTGCATACACCACGCTCAAATTTCCGCCAACAATTGGCGCTTCTATGCTGGTCCAATTTTTTTGAAATCCCTGCCATTCCGTGGTTTCCCATTGACCCATCAATGCTCCTCTCAATTGACTCAATGCTCTTGGCGTGCAAGACGAAAAGGAAATCGGCATGGTAGAATGAATGGTGGGTATCCCCAACTGATTCCATCGATTGTGCAATACTGTGATGTCACTGTATCCACAAAGCCACTTGTTGCTTTGGCGTATCACATCATCCGGGATAGCATCGACAACACGCACTGACCCATATCCACCTCTGGCAATCAAAATAGCGCGTATGTCCTTTCGTTCTAACAATGACAACAACGCTTCGGTTCGCTGGTAATCACTTCCTGCCAACTGCCCCTGTTGGTAGAATACCTGATCCATGACCACCACCTTCAATCCCCAAGATTCTATTTCCTGAATCGCCGGCATCATTTGCTCAGCAGTCATCCACCGCGCAGTGGCACAAATACCAATGGTGTCACCTGAAACCAGAAAAGGCGGTTGTAACATTATGCAACTACATTTCCGGGTTGAACTTCTTTATCAGGCTGTAATGCCGATAAAACACCGTGCACGTTTTCAGCCATCAATATCATTCCTTGACTCTCAATACCTTTGATTTCTCGCGGTGCCAAATTCACCAACATCAACACCGTTTTTCCAATCAATTGTTCCGGCTCATAATGCTCTGCAATCCCACTCACAACGGTGCGGTGATCCATGCCCGTGTCTACTTTTAACTTGAGCAATTTTTTGGTTTTGGCCACCTTCTCCGCCTCCAATATTTTTACCATGCGCAAATCCATTTGTTGAAATTGCTCAAACGTGATGTTGTCTTTTTGCGGCTCCACAACGGCTTGACTCAAAGCCTTAGCCTGTTGCAATTTGGCTACTTGAATGGCTACTTGCTCATCGGTAATTTTTTCAAATAAAATTCCAACACTGCCAATGACATGGCCTGCAGGAAGTATAACTTTTGTCTCTGCTTGTTTCCATTTCAAATTCTCCATCTTCAATCCTTCTCTGATTTTCTCTGCCGTATGGGGCAAGAAGGGCTGTAAAGCGACGGATAATTTGGCGAGCAATTGTGTGCATTGAAACAAAATAAATGCGGTTCGCTCCGGATGGGTTTTTTGCAATTTCCAAGGCTCCGTTTCTGTCAGGTATTTATTGCCCCAACGGGCCATTTGCATGGCTTCTGACAATGCTTCTCTAAAACGAAATGCCTGCAATTTTTCACCGATCAATCGATAAGATTGCTCAATTCCCTGTGCAACTTCTTTGTCTGTCTCGTCCCATTCGTAACCTGAAACATCCGGCAAAACCCCGTTATAATATTTGTTATTCAATACAAAAACACGATTCACCATGTTGCCCAAGATATCGGCCAATTCATTGTTGACGCGATCTTTAAAATCTTGCCAAGTAAACTCACTATCTTTTTGTTCTGGCATGATGGAGCAAAGCACATAGCGCATCTCATCTTGTTTGCCTGGAAACTCTTGCAAATATTCATGCAACCATACTGCCCAGTTGCGTGAGGTGGATATTTTATCCCCCTCTAAGTTCATGAACTCATTGGCTGGAACGTTGTAAGGCAATACAAAATCGCCATGGGCTTTTAAAATGATCGGGAAGATGATACAATGGAAAACGATGTTGTCTTTTCCAATAAAATGGATCAAACGAGCGTCCTCACTTTTCCAATAATCTTCCCAATTCTTCCCGTTTTTATCCGCCCACACTTTGGTATTGGTGATGTAACCGATTGGCGCATCCATCCACACATACAACACTTTGCCATCAGCACCTTCTACCGGAACGGGTACTCCCCATTCTAAATCACGTGTCATGGCCCTGCTTTGCAATCCACCATCAATCCAACTCATGCATTGACCCAAAACATGCGCCTTCCATTCTTTGGTAATGTGGTGTTGGATTCCTTCCAAAGTTCCATCTTGGATAAAAGGCTTGATCCATCCTTCATGATTGCCCATCGGCAAATACCAATGGGACGTCTCACGCAATTCAGGCTTGCTTCCGCTTAAAGTTGATTTGGGATCGATCAGTTCCAATGGGCTCAAAGCCGAACCACATTTTTCACACTGATCGCCATAAGCGCGATCATTGGCGCATTTGGGACACGTTCCAATAATGTATCGATCCGCCAAAAATTGTTTGGCTTCTGGGTCATAATACTGCTGAGACTTTTCTACCTCAAACATCCCTTTTTCCAAAAGTTTTTTGAAAACGGATTGAGACATCTCGTGATGCTCTGGAGAAGAGGTGCGGTGGTAGATATCGAAATCGATTCCAAAATCCACAAATGCTTGGTGCATCAGTTGGTGGTAGTAATCGACAATTTCTTTGGGTGTTTTTCCTTCTTTGTGAGCGCGCAAAGTAATCGCAGCGCCATGCTCATCCGATCCACAGACAAAAGCGACATCCTTGTCATTGGCCTTGAGATATCGAACATAAATATCGGCTGGCAAATATGCCCCTGCAATGTGCCCGATGTGCAATGGACCATTGGCATAAGGCAAAGCGGCTGTAATGAGGTAACGTTTGGGTTCGTTCATACCGCGAATTTACCGCAGAGAAAGGCACGCCCAAACAGGAATGTGATCACTTATGAGACGTGCACTTTTCAAATCGTCAAAATTGCCACTGAAGTCCCAGGCGCCGCTATCGTGAATGCGTACCTCTTTCTTTTCGAAATAAATGTGGTCATAAGGATTCGCCGTCACTCTGCCTTGCTTGTCTGGCTTCATTTTCAAGGTAGTTCGTTGCCCTTTGAGCGCATCTCTAAAACCATTTTTATACAGCGCCTGCCCGCCGTATTCTGAGTTGGCAGAATTGCAATCGCCCATTAACACAATCGCGTCATCAGGGTACCATTTGGGCAAATCCTTGAGCTTTTCTATTTCGACATTGGGGTATTTATTCTTGGGCACCGCATGCAAATTGGCCAATAACAAGGTTTCCTTTCCCCACTGGAATCGCGCCATGTAGGGTTCGCGGTCGATATAATCCGCCGTATTATTTTCTAACCACGCTTTTCCTTTGAGCTTCACATTTTTGGGTTTCCAGAGATAGGCATATCGCTCAGAACCCCTCCCTCCTGAAGTGGGATTGCTCACCACGTAATCCCATTTGGCGCCACGTCGGTTGAGTGCATCGGCGAGACGTGCAACGGCCTGCGCCCCACCATTTCCTGCCACCACTTCTTGAATAACAACGATATCACCCTCGTCCACCATATCGGCCATAAAAGCAATCTCACTCTCATCCTTCGACTTTCCCAAATTGGCAATATTCCAGGACACAATGGTCAAGCACGGCCCTGCAGGCGCGTCGGGTTCAATTTCTTCGGTAACGGAATCAATCGTCGCTTCAATGGAAGAAGTGTCTGTCGCATTTTCGCTGGATCCATGGTGTGTTCTTCCACCACATCCAAAAATGAACAGCGCAATTACAATCGAAAAAAAGAAGCGCGAAAGGACTTTCATTTATGATTTCAATTCTAAAATTCTTTCTGCTATTTGAACCGCATTCGTCGCGGCTCCCTTACGCAAATTATCACTCACTACCCACGCATTCATGGTATGGGGCATGGTGTCATCTCGTCGTAATCGTCCCACCCATACTGCATCAGACTCCGCAGCTTGCAACAAAGGCATTGGATATTCAAAATGTTCTGGGTTGTCAAAAAGTTCAATTCCCGGAAATGCTGTCAAGGCTCCACGCACTTCTTTCCAATCAAAATCCTTTTTGAAACTAACATTAATGCTTTCGGAATGTCCTCCCATGACTGGAACGCGAACAGCGGTAGCCGTTACTTGAATCTCATCATCTTCCATGATTTTTTTGGTTTCCAAAATCATTTTCATCTCCTCTTTGGTGTATCCATTTTCCATGAAAACATCAATTTGTGGAATCAAATTCAAATCGATGGGATAGCGATATGCCATTTCGCCCTGCACTCCTTTTCGCTCGTTCATCAATTGATCAACCGCCATTTTTCCGGTGCCGGTGACGCTTTGATATGTGCTTACCACTACTCTATTGATCGCATAAAGATCATGCAATGGCTTTAAAAACATTACCATTTGAATGGTTGAGCAATTGGGGTTGGCGATGATTTTATCTGCCAAAGTCAAAACATGCCCATTGACTTCTGGAACAACCAATTTTTTAGTTGGGTCCATGCGCCAAGCGCTGCTGTTATCAATCACGGTGCAATCTACCGCTGCAAATTTGGGTGCCCATTCCAAGCTTGTCGATCCGCCAGCAGAAAACAAAGCCAAGTCAGGTTTCATCTCAACAGCCATTGCTGGCGTTACAACAGACCAATCTTTTCCTTGCCATTGAACCGTTTTACCCAAAGACTTTTCGGAAGCTACTGGAATTAACTCTGAAACGGGGAAATTTCTCTCTGCCAATACCTGCAACATTTTTGTCCCTACCAAACCCGTTGCGCCCACAACTGCTACTCTCATATATGCACCTTATGTGTTTTGATTTTATCACTCAAAGGTAAAATAGTTTCGCTGCCCATGCAGAAACTGATTTTCATTTTATCACTGCTTTGCTGTGCAAAATCCCAGGCACAATGGAGCGAAACATTTGACACCGCCAACGCCTTGAATGGCTATCCCAACAATGACTGGATCGGTTGGATGGTCAATGGTCAAGGACAATTGCAAACACATGCAACGACGCCTGGTTTTCAGCAAGCGATTTTTGAATTGCCTTCGTTGGATTCGATTTGGGAGGTATCGCTTTTTGTGCGACAGAATTTTGCGGGAAGCGCCAACAATTTCGGTCGAATTTTACTCTCTCAATCCGGGATTCCGGACAGCGGTGGATTTAATCAAAGCACAGGTGCAACAGGACTTTTGATTCAGCTGGGGAATACGGGATCCAATGATCAATTGGATATTTTTTGGGATGACGGAAGCAGCAGCCCCACGTGGCTGGGCGGTGGATTCAACATCGCCAATGGGGTGTACGGGCAATTGAGAATTCGCTGGGATTCATTATTTCAAGTTGGCTTTCAAGACAATGACTCTTCGGAATACTTTTCTGTTTTCTCTTCTCAAAGCATCTCCCATTTTATTCCACAACGATTGGTGTTGCAAGCGCAATTCACCATTTCCAATGCCTCCAATTTTTATTGGGACAATCTTTATGCTGGTGTCCCTTTTGTCCCTTGGACGCCAACTTCCTATGACTATCGCTCTATCGTTATCAATGAAATCATGGCCGATCCTTCTCCCTCTAAAGGTTGTCCTGAAGTGGAATACATCGAAATCTTCAATCCTTCCGAAACTGATTCCATTCATTTGAAAAACTGGATATTGGTTAATACTACAACAGAAAATCCACTTCCAGACACATGGATTCTTCCCCAGCAATACCGCATTATTTGCGATGTTTCCGATATTTTCCAATGGTCACAACCTGTAATTGGAATTCCTTCTTTTTCGGCCTTAACCAATACAGGCGATAGCCTTACACTGTTGGATGCAATGTCCAACGTCATTGATATCGTGCATTATCATGACCACTGGCAAAGCCAATCCGGCGCGCTGGATGGGGGCATTGCCTTGGAGCAAGTGAACCCCTTTCTCTCTTGCAGCAATCGAAACAATTGGGCATCTTCCTCTTCAAATTCAGGAGGAACTCCTGGGACTATCAATGCCAACTACAATCCTATTCCTCCCAACGAAGTGCAAATTTTGGATTGGGGAATCGATCCATCCGGTGCCATCTATCTGTGGCCCTCGCTTCCCATACAGATGGATAGCATTACCATCACTACCGACAGTTTTTCGGAACATTGGCCCATCCGATGTTACAGCGATAGTGCCGTGATTGTTCCTCCAATAAATCTTACAACTGGGACAATCATCATGGAAGATGTCGCTTTTTGCAATCATCTTTTTGAGGAGAATATTGAATTGAACTATACCATCCCCCATGCCTCAGCTGATTCGCTGTGGATACAAGAAATTCTATTTCATCCCCAAACAGGCGAAAATTCTTTTGTCGAGTTGTTCAATCCCCATGATTACGCTTTTTCATTGGATCAATTGCGGCTCTCCAATGGAAGCGATCTCCCTAAAAATATACAGTACCATCATCACTTCATGCCCGCAAATTCCTGTCTGGCCATCACCGAATCCATCCCATCCATTCAACGTACCTTCCCGAAATCAATCGCCCCCATTCAACATTTGCACGAATGTGAAAACATGCCCTACTGGACGCAAAGCGCAGGGAAAGTTATTCTGCTTTTGGCGCAGGACACATTGGATATCGTCGCCTATTCGGAAGAACAACACCATCCCATATTGACTGACTATGTGGGGAAATCCTTGGAAAAAGTAATCCCTGAAACTGTCCAATCTCCATGGATGACAGCCTCCGAGATGATGGGGTATGGCACACCAGGAATGATCAACTCACAGCACTGGTGGAATCAAAGTACAACTCCGAAATGGGGAATTTACCCACCTTGTTTTAGTCCCAATGGCGATGGAAAAGACGATTTTATTCAGGTGCAAATTGAAAACGAATCCCCCGGGAATATTGTTCATTGGTACATTGTAGACAGCAGAGGAATTCCCATTTACAACAGTCCTTCCCATTGGATTGCTCAAGAAGGAAAATGGATTTGGGATGGCCGAAACAATGATGGCTGGCTTTGCAGCCCGGGTTTGTACGGTTGGGTTTTGGTAACACAAGATGTGAAAAGCAATCTATTACCATCCATGAAAACATTTGTACTTTCGCCGTAGCACATGTATTTTCATCAAACACCAAGAATAATCCGCGCCATTGCTCACAATTTTGTGTGGCACATTCCAACTACTGAACAGGAAGTATTCTTGACTTTTGATGATGGTCCAACGCCTATCATTACGGAAAAGATTTTGGACATTCTTGATTCGTTTGATGCCAAAGCCACCTTTTTTTGCATCGGAAAAAATGCACAAAATCATCCGCATATACTGGAGAAAATTGTCAGTGCCGGTCATAGCATAGGCAACCATACCCAAACCCACCGCAATGGCTGGAAGACCGGTTATGCAGAATATTTGAGAGATGTGCTCACCGCAAAAAACCATATTTCATCTTCACTTTTTCGCCCACCTTATGGACAAATCAGCAGAACGCAAACAACAGCGCTAAAGAAACATTTCAAGCTGATCATGTGGGATGTATTGAGTGGTGATTTCGATCCCAAGATGTCTGTCGAAAACTGCATTGAAATTGTGTCGAAGGCCAGTAGGCCCGGCTCTATCATCGTTTTCCACGATAGCATGAAAGCCAGCCCCATATTGTTACAAGCATTACCCGTAATTTTACAAAGATTAAAAAATCAAGGTTTCAAATTTTCATCCATTCAAGAACAACATGTACGTAGCACCTAAAAAACATCTCGGTCAACACTTTTTAATCAACGCTCAAATTGCCCAAGATATCGCGCATGCCTTGACGGGATTTGGAGGATACGAAACTGTTTTAGAAATTGGACCAGGCACGGGAGCATTAACACGACACCTCTTGCCTCTGCCTTACGATACACATGTTGTGGAAATCGATCAGCAATCGGTGGTTTACCTGCATTTGCACTATCCTGAATTAAAAAACAAAATCCACTCAGAAGATTTTCTTCGAATGGATTTGACCGCAAAATTCCCCAAGCCCATTGCAGTCATCGGAAATTTCCCCTACAACATCTCATCGCAGATTTTATTTCATGTTTTGGAATACAAAGATCACGTTCCTGAACTGGTCGGAATGTTTCAAAAAGAAGTAGCCATGCGGGTAGCCAATGGCCCTGGTAGCAAGGATTACGGCATTCTGAGTGTGTTGATTCAGGCATGGTACGACGTTGAATATTTATTTACTGTCAACGAAAATGAGTTCAATCCCCCGCCCAAGGTCAAGAGCGGTGTGATCCGGATGAAGCGAAAAAACATTGATCACTTGGGTTGTGACGAAGTACAATTCAAACAATTGGTCAAGCTGGCCTTTAACCAAAGAAGAAAAACGCTCCGCAATTCCATCAAATCCCTACTCAATGGGCAAGTAATCGATGCGGATATTTTACAAAAACGACCTGAGCAACTCAGTGTTGCGCAGTTTATCGAATTGACCAACCTCGTTTTCATTCCGAGATAAATATTTTTCTTATTTAACGCACATTCCTTTGGTGCGCCTTGTCGGTATGAATTACCTTTGAGGCATGAGCATGGTCACATTGAATGAGTTCATCATGGAGCGTCAAGCGGATTTCCCTTACGCATCTGGTGATTTGAGTAGACTTTTGGCGGACATTAGTATAGCTGCAAAAATTATCAATCACAAGGTTAACAAAGCCGGATTGCAAGATATTCTTGGTGCAGAAAGTACGACCAACGTGCAAGGAGAAACCCAAATGAAATTGGATGTTTTTTCTGACCACGCCTTGCTCAATGCAGTAAAGTGGGGCGGTCAAGTTTGTGGCGCTGGAAGTGAAGAGAACGAAAAGTACTTTGCCTTTGAAATGGAACATTGCCGCAAGGCCAAATATGTCATTCTTTTTGATCCCCTGGACGGATCTTCCAACATCGATGTCAATGTGAGCATTGGTACCATTTTCTCCATACACCGACGCAAAAGCTCGGTAGGTGATTTGGCCAATGTCAACGACTTTTTGCAGAAAGGTTGTGATCAAGTTGCTGCTGGTTATGTCATCTATGGTTCCTCAACTATGTTGGTGTATACCACTGGTCACGGAGTCAATGGATTCACATTAGAGCCGAGTATCGGCGAATTTTGCTTGTCAAACGCTGATATGAAGTTCCCAGAAAAAGGCGGTATCTACAGCATCAACGAAGGAAATATTGGTCTTTGTGAAAAGGGAATTCAAGATTACGTCGCTTGGTGCAAAAGCATTGACAAAAAGAACAACTTGCCCTACACTGCCCGCTACATCGGCTCTTTGGTAGCCGATTTTCATAGAAATTTAATCAAGGGAGGAATTTATATCTACCCTGGGACTGAAAAAAATAAAGAAGGAAAGCTTCGTCTTCAATACGAATGCAATCCGTTGGCGTTTATCGCGGAGCAAGCCGGTGGCAAAGCCTCTGATGGACATATCCGTATTCTCGATATCACACCAAAAGATTTACACCAAAGAACCCCCTTCATTGTAGGGCCAACCGCGATGGTTGAACAAGCCGAAAAATTTATTCGTCAAGGACTACAAGAAGCTTAATTAAAGAAAACGCCAACCACCGTGAACCCGCAACTCGTCATCATCCCTACGTACAACGAAAAAGAAAATGTTGCCGAAATGATCAAAACGGTCATGGCATTGCCACTCTCATTTGACTTATTATTTGTTGATGATGGCTCGCCCGATGGAACGGCGCAAATCATACAAGACCACGCCACGCAATTTCCTGGACGCATTCACTTGATTCAACGAACCGGAAAATTGGGGCTTGGAACAGCTTACATCACCGGATTCAAATGGGCCATCGAAAAAGGATATGACTATATCTGCGAAATGGACTGCGATTTTTCACACAATCCTCAGGATTTACCACGACTAGTAAAGGCTTGCCAAGAAGGTGCTGATATGAGCGTTGGATCTCGGTATACCAAAGGTGGAGGCGTGGAAAACTGGCCTTGGAATCGTCGCTGGATGAGCAAAGGGGCTGGAGTTTACGTCAATGTCGTCTTGGGACTTGGAGTGAAAGATGCCACCGCCGGATTTGTTTGTTTTCAAAGAAAAGTTCTTGAAACGATTGATTTAAACAATATTCAATTTATTGGTTACGCCTTTCAAATTGAAATGAAATACAAAACCAAAAAAAGTGGTTTCAGCATTTCCGAAGTTCCGATTTTGTTCAAGGATAGAATCTTAGGACAAAGTAAAATGAGTTTAAACATTTTCAACGAGGCATTTATTGGTGTGTTGAAAATGAGAATTGGATAGTTCCTATGAAAACATTGATTCAAAATGTAAACGTTGTCAATGAAGGCAACGTTTTTCGTGCAGACATCTGTATCGAAAATGAAATTATTTCCAGTATCGAGCAACCGCTTTCTGTGCCTGGATCTTGGGCGGATCATTTTATCGATGGAAGCGATTTGCATTTGATGCCCGGAATGATCGATGATCAAGTTCACTTTAGAGAGCCCGGTCTAACGCACAAAGGAAATATTTTCTCAGAGTCCAGAGCCGCTGTAGCGGGGGGAGTTACGAGTTTTATGGAAATGCCCAACACGGTTCCAAACACTGTAACATTGGATGAGTTGGAGAAGAAATACCACCGTGGAGCTGAAGTTTCTTTGGCCAATTATTCTTTTTACATCGGTGCCACACAGGACAATGTAGACGTTATTCAATCCATAGACATCAAGAATGTTTGTGGTATTAAAATTTTCATGGGGTCGTCCACCGGCAATATGCTTGTAGACAATGATGACAGCTTAAATGCCATTTTCAAAAATGCCAAAACACTAATTGCCACCCATTGCGAAGACGATAAAATGATTGCTGAAAATTTTCAGCGCATTCAAGCCCAACATCCGGAGGGAATTGCAGTGGGACTTCATCCTGTTATTCGCAATGCCGACGCTTGTTACGCCTCTTCTTCTAAGGCCATTTCATTGGCCAAAAAACACGATGCGCAATTGCACATTTTACACATTAGCACCGCCAAAGAGATTGCTCTTTTTCAAAATGATATTGAATTAAAAAACAAAAGAATCACAGCGGAAGCTTGTGTTCATCATCTATGGTTTTGTGATGAAGATTACGCACGATTAGACAGCCGGATCAAATGGAACCCCGCTGTAAAATCAGCAGAAGACCGAGCGGCCATTCGACAAGCCGTCATTGACGGTCACATTGATGTTCTGGCCACAGACCACGCACCGCACACGCTTTTGGAAAAAGGGAACCCTTATTCTACGTGCCCTTCTGGAGGTCCTTTGGTGCAACATGTACTAGTGGCCTTACTTGACATGTATCACCAAGGCATTTTCACTTTGGAACAAATCGTTCAAAAAGCCAGTCACAATGTTGCAACATTATACAATATTCCCAACCGCGGATTTATTCGACCCGGCTACAAAGCTGATTTGGTATTGGTCGATTTAAATCAACCTTGGATGGCCACCGATGAGAATAGCCGTTACTTGTGTCAATGGACGCCATTCCATGGACATGTATTTCAAAGCAAGATTATTTCGACTTGGGTGAATGGCCATTTGGCATTTGACAAAGACCAAATTCACGATCAAATTTTAGGTCAACAATTACAATTTGCGCGATGAAAAATGTCGTCTTGATTTTACTCATTTGCGGTTTACCGTTTTTGGGATGCCAAGAAGCACCGAAGTTGGAACATCCTCCTTTGAACATTCAGCAAATGTCCTTGGTTGTGCAGGAACTCAGAATCATGGAGGCGGCCTACGGCATGCATTATCAACAGATTGATTCATTGAAAACAGGTTGGAAGCCCTTCCACAATGAGGTGTTCCAGCGTTTTGGAGTAACAGAAGACGATTTTCAAAAAAGCGTCCAATACTTTTCTCAATTCCCCGATAGCCTGATGCGCATGGACAGTTTGATCATTGCACGCCTAGAGCCCATGTCAAGGCAAAGTGTTCGTCCAATGAGACCAAGCCAAAAAAACGTACCAAAAGAAAAGTCCACAGTCGACCAAAAAAGCGGCCAGTAACTTGTAGCGTGTTTGCGCCATCAGCAGTGCCGGTGACGCTGATAGAATCAATCCAAATGGTTCAATCTTCGCGCTTAATTGAATTTGAACCAACACTTCTGCTAAAATCATCAATGCAAGAATGGTGGTGATCCACATCCACCTTCTCCCCAAAAAAAGATTGCGGTCTGATCCATCCAAGACATCGGTGATGATCACCATGCCCGAAATAAATAAAAAGGACACGCCCAAATAAGTTTCCAAATGAGCGACGCCCAAAAACATGAGCGGTAACAAAGCCCATATCGTCCAACACCAAGCAACAGCCATGGTCTTGGCCAAATAAAAATTACGAATTCCACCATGAAATTGACGAATCAAAGCGCCAGGGGCATACATCATGGCCACCACAATCGCTGAAAGCAAAGAGATCCAAGGCCAAAAATTAGAAGCCAACAAAGAGATAGATTGGCATTTGACGATGTAAGCACCAGCGCACAATATCGCACCATACAAAGTAGCAAATCGATAAGGACTTTTGCGATAATCTTTGGGCCAACGCAAAATCATATAAAACAAAGCCGATGAAAGAGCGCCCATTACAATAATCTCAGCCGGAATCGAAGGTGCTGGAGAAAACACCCCAATATTGGACCAGGACAACAAATAAAATACCATGGCAAGCCCCGACACGATGGAGTAAATCCACCACCAATTTTTTTCTAAAGCAAACTTCATCTTGTACAATAATACAATAGTATTCCCGAAGCACTTCCGACAAAACCACTCAGCAATGCCCGCTTGATTCGCTTGCTTTTGGCCACTGGACCAAATCCTTCTGCATACCAATCATTGTACTTCAACGCCTCATTGCTCATGTGATGGGGCCTGCAGCGCACCTTGAATGGCACATTTCCCAAAGTAAAAAGCATGGCGGGAACAATGGCAGAGACAAAGCCATCCTGCCCCAAAAAGGCAACAGTTCCACAAATCAAAAAACCTGAAATCAACGTATGTCTAGCTTGGTAGCGCTCATATGCATCGCGTTCGCCCATTAAAAAAACACGCATCTCATCGATGTTGTAGGTATATCCTAGCAATGAATCTTGACCATACAAGATTGTCTCTACTCCCTCATTTGTGATGCTGAAAATTTCACTACGGTGCAATTCCGCTTCCCGCATTTTTCCGTATCGACCTGTATACCGCAATCGCACCAACAATGTTGAATCCAACATCACCTCGCCCTTGATCGTTCGACCATTCATGAGCAAAACCGTTTGTTCGTTCTTGGGTATAGCAGATTTCTCTTTGGAGTTGGGAACTTCAAAATCGTAAGACCAACCTCCTGTTATCACATAATCTGTTTTCAAATTGGTAATATCGCGTTGAATCAAATATCCCAACTTCATGTGCTGGTGATTCTTTAGATTGTAATCAATTCCTCCCTGCCAGCGCCAATTGTAATACGCACGGGTATATGAATTAAAAAACAACTCGTGAGAAGTATACAAATCAATTTTGTCCAACCCTGTGTAGCGCATACCGCCTTTCAAACGGGTATTGTGACTCAAATCCACATCTTGCCAATCTCCGAAAGTAAAATTGGAATGTCCCCATTGCTGGCGCAATAAAATGGACGGTTCCCATTTTCCCCAATCCTCTTTCCATTGCAATCCCAAACTCATTCGCTGACGGTAATTCCAAAGTTCATTAGACGAGCGTGCGCCTATTCTCATCTCACCTATGGCAGACCAATGCTTGGAGATTTTCTTCTGAACACCTACATCAGCAAATGCGCTTCTCACCTGATGCATGTTGTCGTATAATCTAATTTCTGGCGCTACATAAAAAGTATGCTTTGCTGGCAACTCAAAAGAGACTTTTGAAGACAACCAAAGACCCGCATCATTTTGTACTTGAGACCAAAGACAAAACGGAATGAATAAAAAGAAAAATAAAACCCGCTTATGGTAAGTCATAGGTCATTAATGTTCCTGCATCAACCGACTCTTTGCGCGATACCACTTTTACAATTTCTTTGATCACCATGTGATCAGGGTTGGTAGAAGAAGAACCCAAAGTGTCCTTGCTGTATACATAAACCGTGTACTCGCCTGGTCTTAATCCAGTAAATGAAAAATCTCCGTTGTAATTGGTTACTACTTTTTCATCTGGAGAAATGTGATCGCTATAAACCAGATATACTTCACGATCTAATCCTGAAACGGTATCCATGATTGTATTGGCATTGCTCAAAACCGCTCTTTTTTGAACAGCAACATGACCTGTAATGCTGGCCAATCCGCCTGTACCTGCCTCTTTCTTACATGCTGAAACAGCAATGGCGATGGTTAAAATCAAAAGTACTTTTTTCATATCCTTAGTATCCTTCAAACATAACTTATTTTCTCGACTTAAACAACGATTCGGTTGTGAACCGGAATCGCCATTGCTGAAATTGACAATTGTACACCTTGAATTTCTTTCAATGCGGAGTAACAATAGACGAGCGTCGCGCCGGTTGTCACCACATCATCCAAAACCAAAATCCGCTTCCCGCATAACAACTGTTCATTTTGAACTGCAAATGGATTGCTCGTCTTGTTATTTCGTCCCCATCGTGATTGAAAAGTTTGGCTCATTCCCGCCTCTTGTCGGATTAAAACATTTTCAATTACTGGAATGCCCAATATCACAGACATTCCATTGGCAATTGTGGTGCATTGGTTGTAGCCTCGCTTGCGCTGCTTTTTGGGATGAAGTGGCACAGGGACAATACAATCCCAAGGCACAGATCCCATTTTTCTCAAGCAATCCATCGCCCATAATTTTCCCAAATATGTTCCCAGCTCTGGATGATTTCTATATTTGATATCGTGCAGCAAGGACTTCACTATTCCTGACTTCTCCATACGCAAAAACAAAATCCCAAATTGCCATTCGCATCGTCCAAAAAAAATGTTCTTCAAACTGGGATGATGCGGAAAAAAAGTCACTTTGGGCAACCGCAATCGACAGTGCGTACACAGAATTTCTTCTTGGTGCAACAAGTCCCATTGACAATACAAGCACTGTTGCGGATAGATCAGATGCAGCAGCGCTTTCAAACCAACGATTAATTTTTGTTTCATCATCCAAAACTCTGTTGAGTTGGAAATAAAAAAAAGTATTACATAAGGTGCATATTTTTTTCGAAACGAGGGGTTATGTGTACTTTTGCGACGAAATGATGACCATTCAAGTCCTTAAATCTAAAATTCACCGCGTTACGGTAACGGAAGCTGACCTCAACTATATCGGCAGCATCACGTTGGATCCGGCTTTGATGGCCGCTGCCAATATGATCGAAGGTGAAAAAGTGCATATCCTCAATTGCAACAATGGAGAGCGTTTTGAGACCTATATCATAACAGGTCCAGAGAATTCTGGTGTTGTTTGCTTAAATGGTCCAGCTGCCCGAAAAGTTGCTGTTGGCGATGTTGTCATTGTTTGCTCGTATGCAAGCATGGAATTTGAAACTGCAAAAACCTTCAAACCCTGGATTGTATTTCCCGACACCGCCACCAATCGCTTGTTGTAAATGATGAAAATTATCAAATACATCGTGTTCTTGGCTATTGGGCTGGGATTAGCATGGTATGCCTCTAAAGACGCAGATGTTGATACCATTTGGAATGCCGCTACTCAACTGAATTGGTTTTGGGCCGTGTTGTCTATGGTACTTAGTTACGTAGCTATGATCATCCGCGGATATCGATGGAATATTCTTCTCGAACCGCTGGGCTATCGATCTAGAAATTCCAACAACGTTCATGCTGTAGCTTTTGGTTACATGATGAATGACTTAATTCCAAGAAGCGGCGAATTGGCTCGCTGTGCTTTGTTATCCCGAGCAGAAGAAATCCCTGTCGACAAGTTGGTAGGAACAGTTATTTTAGAACGCATAGTGGACATGTTGACTTTGTTGTTGGTCATTGGGCTGGCCACTTGGTTACAAGCAGATGCGATTCATGCACTTTGGGATCAAATCACCGCTGCAAAAGCCGGACAACCGACAACCGAAAAAAGCTATACGATTTACTATGTTCTCATAGCCTTGATAGGGTTGGGAATTTTGGGATGGTGGTTGTTGGGGAAATTGCAACATATTGCATTTTTTGCCAAAATCAAAAACTTTGCAGACGGTATTTTTGATGGGATTAAAAGCATTTTAAAACTGAGACAAAAAAATAAATTTATCCTGCTTACCTTGGGTATTTGGGGCGCTTGGCTACTCATGGCCTTCTTCATGATGAAGGCGCTTCCTGCAACTTCTTCATTGACTTTAGCAGATGCCCTGTTCTTCATGGTGGCCGGTAGTTTTGGAATGATTGTTCCCACACAAGGAGGGCTTGGCGCATATCACTTGACTTCCAAATTTGGATTTATTGCCTTGGGTTTAGATGGCGCATTGGGATTGACCTTCGCCTGGATTTCTTGGGTAGGAAAAACCATCGTGGAGTTTATTGTAGGTGCCATTGGATTTGTCATTGTGGATCAAAGAACCAAAAGAAATTCAAATGCTAAGACATCCTAAAATCGAGCAATGGAAAGCAGAAGAAAAAACAATCGTCTTCACCAACGGTGTTTTCGATATTCTGCATGTCGGTCACGTCACGTATCTTGAAGAGGCGCGCGCTCTTGGTGATGTTTTGGTAGTTGGATTGAATGCGGATTCTTCAGTTAAAAGATTGAATAAAGGTCCCGAGCGTCCCATCAACAACGAAGAATCAAGGAAGCGCGTTTTAGAAGCCCTGAGAAGTGTAGATGAAGTCATTATTTTTGATGAAGACACTCCCTTGGATTTGATCATGTTCATTCGCCCCAACATCATCGTCAAAGGTGGAGATTACAACGCACATGTCACTGATAGAAGGGATCCGCAATACATAGTAGGTTCACAAGAGGTTAAAAAATGGGGAGGTCATGCCTATGTGATTCCCTTTGTTCAAGGCTATTCTACTACGAGTATCGTAAAAAAAATGCGCGAATAATTATTGCGCCGCGAATCGAAAAACTATTTTTCCAGTTTGATTTGCCTTGCCCAAGTCGGCATTGAATTTCCACTTCTTGGCATGAGCCAAACTCTCTTCCATCAAGCAATCGATTGCAGATGAACTGGGATCAATCGAAGCAGATTTTACTTCTCCTTTCTCGTTCACTACAACATTCACCTTAACTACTCCCGCTTGGCGACAACGATACGTTGGCTTGGGTCCAAAGCTGACAGACCGGCCAGCCAACATCCACTCTACTGTAACAGCTCCGCTATAAGATTGATTGGAAGAGTTGCTTGGATCGGGATTGTCTTTCTTCGGAGCGGTATCATAATTCTTCACCTCTGGCTTTGCGTCATTCTTGTGTTTGTCTTTTAACGCATCAAATTCTTGACGGGCATATTCTTGAGGTGTCAACTCATTGGATCTTCCCATATTATCACGAATCTCTTGCCCCATTTCACTGCCAGACTGGGACATCACATTACGCATCGGGCCATCCTTTTCTTGTCCATTCCCCGATTCCGTTGACTCGTCAAATTGTAGTGGAATCTCTTGTAGGACCTCCTTCTCTTGAATCTCCTGAGATTCGTAACCATTGGAAGTGGTAAAGAAAATAATTGCTGTGGTAAAAACCTGAATTGTCACTGCAATCAACATCGCCTGCATCGCCCATTTCCATCCGCCGGCAGGTTTTGATTCCAATATGTAATCCAAGGTAGTTTTCACATCATAAAGATACATGACCTGTGTTATTTTTTAACACGCAGTTTTCCGCTTATATTTGTTCAAATACATTATGATTATGAAAAAGTTCATCGCAATTTTTGCTTTTATGATTTTTGCAGCCGGAATGGTTTCTGCTCAAACCAACAATGCAACAGATAACAATACAGAAAAGAAAGAACATGTTGTAAAAGAGAAATCTTCTTGCAGCAATGAAAAAGCTTCTTGTTCTAAATCCGAAGGTGGAAAGTCATGTTGTTCTAAAGACCAAAAGAAAGAAGAAGGAAAAGCTTGTTGTAAAGAAGGTAAAAAAGAAGAAGGAAAATCTTGTTCTGGAGAAAAGAAAGAGGAAGGAAAAGCATGTTGTAAAGAAGGAAAGAAAGAGGGAAAATCTTGCTGCAAAGAAGGAAAGAAAGAAGAGAAAGAAGAACACAAACCATAATTCTTTCGAACGAAAAATTAAAAGGCTCCAAAATTTTGGAGCCTTTTTTATTAGAAGTCGAAGTGGATTCTCAGATCAGGTTTCTCCTCCAGCATATCGGGATTCTTGCCTTGATTTTCCAAATACTTGATAGCAAATTGAGCGATGTCATTTCGATTCCAAGTATCCATATTACAATCAAAGATTCTCAACAGCGCCTGCAAATCTTTTTGAGAAAGCGTAGCTCTTTTTTCAGCGTCATAAAGGAAAACGGAGATCACTGCTAGCGAAGCCAAAGAAGGTTTAGACAACATTGTTTTCAATGAAGAGTCTGCGTCGATCAAGCTCCAAATAGCCGGAAGGAGCGAAGATGATTGAGAACTCGTTTGATATTTTTCGATCGCATTTTTAATACAAATTCTCAGATCGTGCTCATCCCAGGGTTTGGAGACATATCGATAAATTTCACCTTTGTTGATGGCATTCACTACCGCTTCAATATCAGCATATCCGGTAACCAGAATTCGAACCGATCTTGGAAAATCTGGTAAAATCATTTCAAAAAATTCTACACCCGAGATATCCGGCATTTTCTGATCCGATAAAATAACCGGCACCTCATTTTCATTCAAGTAAGCCACTGCTTCCCGTGCAGACGTGGTTGTAAAAACGTCATATTCACGACGGAACAATGCCTTGAAAGCAATTAAATTATTCTCCTCGTCATCGAGGTAGAGAATTTTTATTTTTTCGCTCATGCGTTGATAATTTTAGGAGACTTGGGCAAGGTAATGATAAATGAAGAGCCCTTCCCCCACTCGCTTTCAACAATTATTTCACCACCATGTTCATGGACGATACCCAAGACAATGGAAAGGCCCAATCCTGTTCCTTCACCCACTTGTTTTGTGGTGAAAAATGGATCAAATATTTTCTTTCTCACTTCATCCTTCATTCCCGATCCATTGTCTTGAATGGTAATTTGAATATGGTCACCATCGCTCAATGTTTTCACCCATACTTTGCGATCCGCTGCCAATCGGTTGTCCATTTTGGTAGCATGAACAGCGTTAGAAATAAGGTTCATCAGCACTTGATTTAATTTGCCGGGGAAGCAAAGTACTTGAGGCAATTTTTCGTCAAGTTCAGTGATCACCGTTGATTCTTTAGAAGTAATGTTTTTCATCACCATGAGGGTGGACTGGATGCACTCATTGATATCCGCCATAACCAGGACATCTCGGTCCATTCTTGAGAAGACGCGGAGAGAACGGACAATTTCGGCAGTTCTTTTGGAGCCTTCATCAATTCCTTGGAGCAGCTGATGAATTTCTTGTTGCAGGTAATCGATGTCCAGTTCTTTGTATTTGTCCAGCATTTTTTGCCACTTTTGGGGCAGTTGATCAGGCGCTACATTTTCTTTGAGTTCATTGATTACCTCGAGTAGTTCATCCACATCTCTTTTGAGCGGCTGGACATTTGAACGGACGAAGTTGACCGGGTTATTGATTTCATGGGCGATTCCAGCTGTCATTTGGCCCAATGAAGCCAGCTTTTCGGATTCCACCAATTGTTTTTGGGTCAGTTGCAGGTTGTGCACTGTTTTTTCCAGATTGGCATTTGATTCTTGAAGTTCAGACGTTCTGGTTTGCACTTCATTTTCCAGCATATTGTTTTGTTGGTGAATCAATCTTTGATTTTCCTCCATCATCAAAATCGCCTGCGCCTGCGACGCCTCTTTTTCTCTTTTAAGAATATTGATACGATCCGCGAGGGCAAGAGAGAGGAGGATTGCCTCAATTGCTGAGCCAACAGGTAATGCGTAATTTGTCAAAGAATTGAATGGTAAAAATCCTAAATTTCTTAGAGCATATAAAGTGACTCCTACTAAAAAGAAAGACCAAGCAAAAAGATAAAATTTAGCTGGCTTATAACCACTTTTAATAGCGTTTAAAGAAGCGGGAATTAAAATAAGTGCGCAAGAAGCATTAAAATTAATTATCAATTGACCGATATATGCATACTTGCTAAAGATAAATATTAAGGAAATTAAATAAAGCCCTATAAATATATTTAAGAGCTTATTTAACTTGGGAGAGTATTCCTTAGTTCTTATAAAATCAACTGAAAACCATACTGTAGTTAATCCACTTAATATTGGGATAAAACTTGACATAACGCGACCCAAATCTCCGTTATTAAACCAGAAATATTTATCAGCATATCCACTTATAACGAGTTGGGTTAATAAGACTGAACCTACATAAGCCACGTATTTCAGATAAGTTTTATCTCTAACAGTAATAAAAATAAAAATGTTATACAAAATCATAACAAGCATTACTCCTAAATAGAAAAAGTAAAATGATCTCTTTTGTATCTCTTGCTTAATAAAATCAAGATAGTCATAATGAATCTGAATTGGTAGTATAAGTTGCTCATCACTTTTAATTTTAAAATAAAATTTAGATGTCCCATCAATGTTGGGCAACTGAAAACTAAACCCTGTATTATCAAATCGTGTCGGATATGATTGACCTCCCCGATAAATTAATTTTTGAAAACTAGAGTCCTTATAAATCTCTACCTCATCTAACAATGAATTATCAATGAAAACAGTAAATATGCCAACACTTAAATCCAGTTTCGAAATCTCAACTTTTCCTATACATGGAGTTCCTCCTATACCAAGACTTAATACATTGCCATTAATTGAATCTAGAGTTAATGCCTTCTGATTGTTGGCTGATGTTCTTGAATAAAATATTTTAATGCCTTGTGAAAAACATTTGAAGATTGGTAAAAAAACCAAAATGGACAGCAATATCCAATTTTTAAATTTCAAGCTCATAATTAATCTGCATTTTTGACCCGTTTCTTTCTTCCCATACAACTTGCATTGGATTACGCACTAATCCTTGAATTTTTTCTATCTCTAATTGATCTACACCTTTCAGTTCTTTAAGATTTTCCTGAAATGTTATATGCGCATTTTGTCTGGCCCCCTCATAATAGACAATTCCTGAATCCCCAATTGAATTAAGCAATCCAAATCCAAATTTCGAAGCCATTTTAAAGGAATGAACTGAACAAAGCGCAATCATACTTTCCAAATTAAGAATACAAGCAAGAGCAATTGCAGCTCGAATACTATAGACGCTTCCAATTCCTAATCCCGCCACAGCAACTGAATTCCACAAGCCACATAGTTCAGCCAGCTTCCTTTCTCGTTGTTGAAAAACAAATTCATTTATTTCAGGAGCTAAATCGGCCAACGCTATTTGAATAGGAACTTGTCTCCCGGAATTACATATTTCAATTCGGGCGCCTCCATATACTTTTGAAGAGTCTTGAGATTCAACTAAAATGACATATACATTATCCGAAAGCATCCAATCTTCTTGAGTACTAGAAACTTTGAACCCAAAAGAGCGCAAAACGTCTAGATGTCCTTCTTGAAATCTTAAACAAGAAATCATGTCTTTTGATGCCCGAAATGCACGTATTCGGATACTATTTACATCCTCCCTTTGCTCAGCTAAAAAACCTGATATATCAATCGAACCTTGACTCAATGTCTATATATTTTCTTTGACTTTTGATTTCTTGTTTCAAGAGTACTTTCCTTGCGGCAATAGAAACTGTACCCCCGCCACTCAGCACGTCCGATCCGAGCTGAGGCCATGTTCGAATCTCTTTACCAATCATTGACATTGATAGCTTCCCTCTTTCTGAAACTTTTGAAAAATCTATAGCTGCCAATAAAATTTCTCTTGACATCTCATCCGTATTTGAAATATCAAATTCATCGAATCTACCATGCAATAGAGGGTATTGCTGATCCAAATCAAATCGTTCAATATCCACAACTCCTCTATCACTAGTTTCCATAATTACAGGAATTGCATTCTTGCGAGCATAAAATCTTGAATAATACTTTACGCTTCCTGAATCACATTCATCAATCAACAAATCCAATTTTGTATCCCCGATAAGAAACTTTTCGATATTTTCCTTTGATATTCCTTCTTCAAAAATATCCACTTTTAAATAGGGGTCTAATTCTAGAATTGACCTTCTCGCTGCTACTGCCTTGTTGAGACCTATATTTCCAATTGGCTGAAAAATTCTATTTAAGTTTGTGAGTTCTATTTTATCGAAATCTGCTATTTTAAAATGACCGGCAACTCTTTCTATCGCTAAAGACATTAACACTGAATAGCCGACTGAAAGGCCTATAATACCAATCGTTCTTTCTTTCAGAAACTCTTGCTCCTCTATTAAAATTTTTGGAAAGTTCCTTCGAGTCCGCAAAAAAATGAAGTCTTCTTCATCCAAAATTCTGTAGGCAGTGTTTTTCCATGGGTAATAAACATATACCCCCCCTCTTCGAGACGATTTCTCATCTATCAATTCATTTCTCAGAAAATTGAACTTTGTATCGTCAAGAGAAATGCCCGGGAATTTATTTAAAACCAACTCATTTATCATTGATGGCATTAAATCCACAATCGCACACCCATTCAAATCAATGAAATTTTTTAGTATTTCTTTGTCCTTTGGTGTTTCAAAATACAAAATATTTTCTGATATTGGACTCATAATTCAAAGATCAAAATGATTTGGGCTTTTTATAGTCCATTTTTAAATCCCTTTGAACATAGAAAAGTTCATTAATTAAAAACAGATGGAAAACAACCAGTCGAACAAAATTCAAAAAGTTGCCTTCACCAATTGGAAATCAACTTTGTCTAAATTTCTTGAAATTGAAATTGCAAAAAACCCTTCGCTTTGCCTGCCCGTAGCAAAGTATTTAAGTCAATTCATTGAAAAAATCGATTTAATTAAAACAGATATTAATAACAAGTCAGCGTCTGTGTCGCTTCAAATGATGATTCGAGCAATGGCCAATTATGAAGTGGATAAATCACTTCCACAGCTTGTTGATTCAATGCATGATTTTTATTGTAGTAAAAATGAATTTCAATCAATCTTTAATATTGAAGAAAATAAATTCATTTGGATTAGCCCTTCAATAGAACAATCCTTGGGTATTTCTCCTGATAATTTTCAACTAAACAAATTAATAGGTGCTGATGGTGATTCGTTGATCTTTAAAGAAGATTTACAGCATTTCATTAGATGGGCTGGTATTTCTTACTTACTGTTTTCAATTCCCGGCTTCACTTTTCAAAGTAATCATGACTATCAAATAATAAAATTTAGAATTAACACAGAAGGCTCAAAAATCGAAGAAATCAAAAATTTGGGCAGCCTTGCTATTTCAAAAAAATCTCAGCTTCACATTAGTCCTTTAGACTCTACAAAAGAAGGTATCCCTAAATATCACTTCGATACTTGGACAATGTTTGACCCTTCATTTTTTGACTATGTTAGGCCGCATTACGTAACCTCATTCAAACAATCTCTTTTTATGAATGATTTAGCCTATCTGATTAACTGTATTTTGATTGATTTTCCTGTAAAATATCTCCTGATTCTAAATGAAAGAAGCAAAAATGACAGAAATAAGTCCGTTGCTTTTTCAATGAATGAAAAAATTCTCAAGTACGCCAAGATTAATTCTAATTTGGATGAATATAAAATTGGTGACTACCTAAATAAATCGATTAAGCCGAAACTTTCTTTAGTTTGTAAACCATGGTGTCCTGAACTAAATGATGAAATTATTGGAGATTATGAAGCTATCAATTATGCGAAAAAAATGGGTATAATTCCAATCCCCCCTCAAGTAGAATCAATTCTATATTCACTTTCAGATATTTCTGCATAAAACATATTGATTCGAAAATTT
Organism: Flavobacteriales bacterium; assembly: GCA_947448135.1. Taxonomy (GTDB): domain Bacteria; phylum Bacteroidota; class Bacteroidia; order Flavobacteriales_D; family Sanyastnellaceae; genus CAMCTV01. Next base: position 15,284 of record CANFLZ010000019.1, on the reverse strand, counting down.
CGAAAACCGGCACTCGCCGGTTTTTTTTTGCCCACGTTTGTAGCACCAAACTAAAATCAATTTTTAACAACAAAACAAAAAACAATGATTCGCTACCCTAAAATCAGAGAGTTTAGAATGCTGCACGATCTTAAACAAGAATACGTCGCCGATCAACTGGGCATTTCACAACCCGAATACTCCCGACTCGAAAACGGTTTCAGAAAAGCTCGACTCCAGGACTTTAAAAAACTATCCAAAATCTACGACGTTCATATGAATGTCCTCATGGTGCACGAAAACGAATCCCCATACGATAACCCAAAACGAAAAAATACAACTTCCCTCAAACCGCACGATGATCAAATCAACTTACTGCTTGATCAACATGCCCAAATCCTTCAGTTTCTCAAACAATCCAATATCGACTCTATTCAAATTATTCAAAAACTTATTCCCAATATCAACAACAACCTTACTAACCCTATTTAATCTTCCTTTTCCTATTCTTACCCAAAAGGAGAGGCGCCATCCTCTCCTTTTTATTTCTCTTTTTAATAAATATGAACTTTTTTATCGCTGATTTTCAGCTACTTAAAAACTTTTTCAACATTTTTCGTAACCTTTATTCTCCTCCTCTCGTTAAACCTCTCAACAACAACAACAAACACAAAGTCATGAAATCAAACAACACGCAAACAAAAGTTTTGGTAGTTTCTCAAAACAATTCTTTCGCAGCGGATGTAAAAAACACTTTGAACGAAAACTTCGAAGTTCTTACTACCAATAATGCTGTTGAAGCTTTTGATCTTCTTCTTCCTGAACAAGTGCAAGTGCTTGTAGTAGATCAATACCTTGATAACACTTCTGGTGCTGAATTCCTTCAATCTGTTCAAATGCAATTCCCTCAAGTAAAAGCTGTTTTTGTTGCTCAAAACGCTAACGACTTGAATTGGGAATCTCTTTTAAATGATAGCCGCCCTTTTAGAGTAATATCTGTTCCTGTGAACTTGTCTGCACTTAACAACCATGTGGCTGACGCTGCTGAGCGCTTCCACCAAGAATTCGAAAATGAGCAAAATTTGGAATTATTGAATCGTCAGAATCAGCAAATGCAATTCCTTTTGACACAAAGTCTTCTTTCATAAAGATGCTTATCCTGACAGGGATGTCGGATAATGTTGTTGTTGTTAATTCAAGGCGGCTTGTTGGTCGCCTTGTTTCATTTGAAAATATGCCTTACTCAAGGCGGCCATAAGGGCTGAAAAACTATCCATCGCTCGCTGGGTCTCCTCCGAAATGGTCTCTCGCTTGAGACGCAAAACCAACAATCCATATAAGGCTTGCAAACACATCTCCACTTCATTGGTTCCAAATCCCTTCCCCTTAGAAGAATACGCCTCCATATTGGGCTTGGCCGCCTCATACAAAGCAATATAATCGGTTTGCTTGGTCACTTTTAACAAGGTCTGATGCAGATAGGTCAATTCTACCATCAACTCTTCTAACTCTGACAAATGACCACGCTGCTCTATTCGCTCCGAACGCATGTTGCGAATCATTTGCTCATACCACTGCTTCTCCTGCTGATGCTCTTGCTCGCTGCTCGCATAGGTAGTGATAAATCCATTCAGTGCTTCTAAATCAAAATGAACGGCACGCAACAAATCTTCCATCTGCCACATGAACAGCAAATACTCCGCTGCTCCGTTTATATATTTCTGCTGTGCCAATAACATCTTACTTCCCTTTTTCGGCAGCATACTCGGCATTCAATCCCGCTAAAACTTCTGCAGTGACATTGAATGCTGCATTGCCATGCAAAACAATTGGAATACCCTCTTGGTAATTCAATACAAAATCTATTTTCTTGTCCTTGGCAAACTTGGCCAAGTATTTTTCCACGCGCTTGTTCAACTCTTTCATCATGGCTTCTTTCTTCACAGAAATATCATTGGACATCTTTGTATCCAATTGCTGTATCTCTCCTTCCAACTGCGCCAATCGCTCTTGAACTGTGCGGGCTTCATCTTCGGGCAATTGCTTGCTGTTGGCATATTGAATCAAATCTTGCGCTTCTTTCTCTCGCTTGGCATATTCCTTTTGGAATTGTGCATCCGCTCCCTTTAAAGTGCTCTCCAACTGTGACTCTTTGTCCTTGATAAATTGATATTGCGAGTTGATGCTGTCTCCGTTGATATAAGCCACAACAGCTGCCTTGACATGAGCGGTATCCACAAAGGCAGAAGCAACAGGAACATTTTCCAAATCCGGTTTACCCGTTGGCTCGTTGGTTTTCCAAAGCAAATAACCAATCAAAATAAATTGAAGGGCTAAGACTGAAATGATGACTATGTTTTTTTTCATAATTCTGGTGTAAGTCTCCTTAAATTTTCATGCATCGCATTCATTCGATCCATGACAAAAGGAATTTCATTTTGAACCCATTGCTCAATCGCAGGCAATGCGTATTGTTCTTTATCAAATTTAAAATTCTGCTTGCATCGACCACCCTCAAACTCTACCCAATATTTGCCATTGTATTCATGAATAACTATTCGCAAATGTGGATGTGGTATTTGATTGACTAGTCGCATGGCACGAAAATAAAAACCTAAACCACCTGGGTTGCAGATAATTTTTTAATTCTTCTAACAATGAGCATGGAAACAAGTGTAAATCCAATGGCAATGTATCCAACCCAGTCGTAATGCTCCAAAGGCGCATGCTCATTGGCTTGTGATATGACCGCTCCCGCGATTATCGCACTAGTACCCGAGGCCAAGCTTTGTGCTGAACTGTTTAAACTCATAAAACCTGCTCTTTGCTTTGGGTTCACCACCGCTGAAACAATGGTGTTGGCCGGAATCATTCTTCCAGAAATGAAAGTAAAATAAAACATCGCCAAAAACATTACCCAACCCAACCCAACTACTGGCAGGTTGGTGTTGATCAACATGGTCACACAGGACAATATTGCAAAAAGCGTAAATATTCGAAACCTTCCCCAACGGTCCACTGCCTTGCCAATGGAAATGCCTGAAATAACCGTCGCGGCTCCTCCTGCTATATAGATATACTTGATTTGATTTTGTGCCAACCCCACGTTATTAATGTAAAATGGCGTCAGGAAACTGATTACGGTAAACTGTCCCAATACCAACATCACAGTAAACAGCAGCGCACTTCTTTGCGCCTTTGATACCAACACTCCGCGAATGGTATCCATTGGGTGAAAGGTGTGGCCCTTATTCAAATGGGCATTGATGGAAGGTAAAAATCGCCAAACCATCAACCAAAACAAAACACTCAATCCACTCACCGCAAAAAATGGAACATGCCAATTGTTGTCAAATAAATCCACCAAAATCAATGCGATTGGAACGCCTAAAATAGCCGCTAATGAAAAGGCCATAGTAATTATCCCCATTGCTCTCCCGCGTCGTTCCAGAGGAATCAAATCTCCTACAATGGACATCACCAGTCCACCCAACAAACCTCCCGTAATTCCAGTCAGGACGCGGGTGCCGATAAAGAGATAGTAATTCAATCCAATATCGGCCGTATTGGGAACAACCGCCGAAGACAAGGTGCCTAGAATAAATCCAAAATAAGCCATCAACAAGGCCTTTTTTCGATCCATGCTGTCGAGATAAAAAACACCAAGAAAAGAAGACAATCCTGCTGCCAATCCATACGAGGAAACCAATAAGCCGTAGGCTCCTGGGCCAATCATCAACTCCTTTTTTAAAATGTCTCCCATGGGCATCATGATCATGAAGTCAACGATGTTGGTGAACTGCACTGCAGCCAATGCCCACAAAATTCTTTTCTCATTCATGACGCTTCCATTTTTCTATTCGTTCCGAAATGAGCAATTCTTCCTGTTGCTTCCAGGGGTTTCGGATAGAATCCGTTTCATATTCCAATGAATGAGTGATCCAACGAACAAATAAATTAGGAATCGATCTAGAGTGACGCATAACGTTTCCGAGTTCAACGGGCACTGCGCCCAATGCGGATTTTATCTCAACGGCCGTTCGGCCAAAAACAATCTCGGTTGACTTATTTTTAATTCCCAATTGAACAAAATCATACAACATGCGGGAATACAAATAGAGCTCTTTGCTCACATGATAATCCATCCCTACCAAGTGTGCCTCCATGGAATCATCCAAAATAGCCACGGAAAAACCGACCATTTTTTCGTTCCAATAATATCCAGTGAAAATCATCGCAGTCCCTAAAGTCTCTTTCATCCGAATCAATGTAGATGCCGACAATGGTGTCCATCGATTGTCCGATTGCAGATACACTTGCTCATAAAGCGGATACCACTGATCCACAGAATTCTGCATCTCGCCATCAGAAAGTGATTTGGCCTGAACCTCGGATGACTTTTTATAGGCAGTTAACGCTTTTGATCTGAATTTGGAAATCAACCCTTCGGTGTAATCTTCAAAAGAATTCCAATGGGATAAAATCGGCAATACCATGATCGGATCCGCACCCACAGCGCCAAATCCACATTTTTTCAAATGCGCCACCAAGTCTTTATTGTAACATGTAAAGTCTTTGATCAAACAAATGGCAATGTTCTCACCTTGCTTGCGCAATTCATTTACCGCTTGATCCATCGCTTGGCACAACAAATCTGCCTTTACTTCTGCTGTCAATTGGTTATCAAACTGAAATCCATGTGGCCCAGAAACAAAGGGGTTACCGCAAACCAAAACATTTTGTTCTTGACTAGCCACTTCCCACTTTCGGGCCAACCACCGTGCAATTTTTCCCCATTCCTCGCCACCTCGCCAATCTTTCGTGTAGAAAGTTGACTTGAAAAAAACAGCTACACCAGCGGGTTTTTGATCGTATCGAAACAATACAACAGAGCAATCATATTCTTGCTGAATGGCCAGAATGTATTTCTCTTGTAAAAAAACACTTTCTAAAAAAGGGTAAAATTCTTGAGGGATATTTTTCCAGTCCTGCACCCAAGCTACTTCAGCTCTGGTCTTGCAGCAGAGCCATTCGACCCATGAACATCCTTTTTTTTCCTCCTTCGATGGAATGGCAAACATCATCGCAACAAAGCTAATAAGGGAATACCTTTGGCGCAGAAATTTAATTACAGGTATTCAATAAATTTAGTTAAGCATGTTAGCACTCCCCACTTGGCTGACGATTCTGGGAATTGTCACTGTCTTTATAGCGATTGGCCTACTCATTCCAGGTGTTACAAAAAGCCATTCAGAAAGAACCAGAAATAAAGCCCACATGGCCATTCTAATGTGGGTACTTTGGTCTCTTTTTCAAAGTGTATTATCGCTCAACAGATGGTACATGAACCGAAATTCGGGTTGGGTGCACTTTGTGTTTCCCTGGATTTTTGCATTGGCCTTTGCTTGTCTGTTGTATTTCACGCCCAGAGGCAAAAGATGGGTGTATAGCCTCAATATCCATATGCTCGCATGGCTGCAATTGGCGCGGCTCCCATTGGGCTGGTTGCTGATTGCAGTGAACCAAGAAAAACAAATGCCTCTGCTGTTTCATTCTCCGATTCTACAACCCGAAATCATATTGGGAGTAATGGCGATTGTGTATGTATTCGTCCAAAAAAAAATGGGCAAATCTGCCCATTTCTCATTTCACGTCATTCTTATTTTGGTCAGCATAGCTGAAATTATTTTTGGCTATGGAGCGATTCCTTTTTCTCATCAACAATGGAGCTACGCCAATCCCAATTTTGCCTATCAGCATTTTCCCTTCTCTCTTATTCCTTCCGTAGTTTACCCTCTCCTCTTATTTGGCAACTTTCATTCGATTCTTGCGCTCAACAAAAACGCCGCCCAAGAGCATTAGAATCATCAAGCCCGATCCAAGTCCCGAGAGTTGTGTACTTGTTTTCCAAACCGCTGGTTCAAAGCGCCAAACAATCTCATGCTTACCTGCAGGAACTTGTATTCCGCGCAAAACAAAATTCACTTGCGCAGTCTCAACAGGCTGACCATCCACAGTGCACACCCATCCTTTGGGATAATAAATTTCTGAAAATACAATAGCGCCCGCATTCTTCGATTTTGACTCATAAGTCAATTCATTGGGACTGTATTGCAATAGGTGAACGGTGTCCAAACTATCTTTTCCAGAGGTTCCAAAAGACTTGGCAAAAGACTCATTGACAACAGCCTCGTTTCGGGTATCCATAGTATGCAACGCCAAAATTTCTTCGTTGGCATTCTTTACTGGAGTTACCTTATCTACAAACCAAGCTGCACCACATGCGTTACGGTTCTCCAATGGCGGATTTTCAGCACTGTAAGTGATGTACTTGGTGTTCAACATATTCAAAACAGGAGTAGAATTAAAGTTGTAGTTCATCCCTACTTTACGCAATGAATCAACCATTCTTTCCATTTCTGGCTGAATACAAAATTCGATCAACTCTTGGTAACGCTTGAGCTTGGCGCCATGATATCCACCTATACTCTTGTGCAAATAGCTGACATCTGCGTTACTGAATGGATTTTGCAATGTCAACACACGATAATGGCTGGACAAATTCAAAGCGGCAAAGCTGGCAATCTGTGCTTTTATTTCGCTATTCTTGAATTTTTTCCATTCCGGTTCTTCGTTCATTTTGGATAAAATATCATCCTTTTTGGAAGAGAATTCTGCCGTGTTAACCAACTTCGATTCTTTCTCAAGAATCATCAAATCAGCTGCAGTAGGGGCCGCCGGAACAACCAATTCATCCGACTTCACATAGCGCAAGTATTTTCCTTTATCCTTATCACTATTCAAATAACGATGACAAACAGACCATTGATCTCCCAGGAGAATCAACGCCAGCAAAACAAGCGCAGGCCATTTCGTTTTGTTGTATTTTATCCCAACAAAGAAAACACCCAAGATCAATAGTAACAAAAGCAATCCACGTTGAACATCAGCAGAGAACATCACTTGTCTGGCTTTGATTACCTCCTCAGAAACTTGATCAACCAAGCCCAATTCCTGTTGGGTAATTTGAGCTGGATTTTTAATTACCTGAAACTGCACCAATCGATTGGTAATGGTTTCTGATAAATTGCTTCCTTCAAAATTTCCTACCAATCCAGGCTGAGCCATCATCATTAAAACTACTACCAGCATTGCCCCAGAGATCAACATCCATTTCTTCTTGATGGATTGCCATACCCATTCCGTATCGATCCATTTTTCCAACATGAGTCCCGCTAAAGCCGTCCAAGCAATGGGCAATAACATCAAGATCATTTTTGAATCTCTGAACTTTTTGTACATCGGAAAATGATGAATAAAAAAATCATTGATTGGCGTCATTTCATTTACGGCCAATGCCAAGGAGAGAATTGAAATGATCAAAAGTGGCCATCTCAAAATATCCTGTACAAAGAAGAGAGCAAAAACAGCCAAAACAAAAGCCACCCATCCAAAATAAAAAGCTCCACCGCTACTGCTTTGACCGCCCCAGTATGGGTCCATCATTTCAACGATGGGTTTGATATCGCGCTTAACGCCTTTCACTGCCTCAGGTGCACTCATTTTAAAATAGCCATTGGCTCCACCGTTTGCATTGGGAAACCAAATACTCCAACGCTCCCCTTTGTTGTAGTTGTAATCCAAAATATAATCTTCAGACAACCCTTGTTGGTCTTTCTCTTCTCGTTGTTCTTTTTTACTACTGATGGTCAAATCACTTTTTCCGCGCGTCGTGTATTGACTGTATTCATAGGTGGTCATCAAATTACTGGCGTTGGGCAACAAGGCAACAACAGCAGCCACTAAGGCAAATGCAAGTGTCATTATCGCTGTTTTCATAGAGCCCGACATCCACTGCTTGGCCCATTCGAACACAAAAATGACCGCCAATAAAATACCGGCATAATAGGTCATCTGTAAGTGATTGCATGTTATTTGACATCCCAAAAAGAAAGCAAAAGCTGCCCATCCCAATAAAGAGCGTGAGCGCATGGCGTAAATCATTGCCCCCATCATGGGCGCGATAAATCCAATGGCGACCACTTTTGCCGTGTGTCCCGCTCCCAAATAGAGAATATTCACGGTAGATAATCCTATTGCCAATCCCAACAATATAGAAACCCAAGGACGAATTCTTAAGAATAAACCCATGAGATAACCGCCCATTAATACAGAAAACAAAATCCCAATCGGGCCTGGCAATCCCAGACGAAATGCAACGATGCAATACTTGAATATATTGGAAGGGTGCATGGTAGAGACTTGATAGGCAGGCATTCCTCCAAACATGGCGTCCGTCCACAATGGATCTTCACCATTGTGCAATAAGCGATAATCAACAATCTCCTTTGACATTCCTTTCCAGTTCTCGATATCACCTTGCTTTAAGGAATAACCATTCATAACAGGAGAAAAGTACGCCACGGAAATCGCTATAAATAACAAAATAGCAATTGCATGTGGAAGGGCTTTTAAAAAGATATTCTTCATATTATTCATCTTTGATTTCTATATAGTCAACGTATTCACCTATTGGTTCTTTGCTTGTTTTTTTGGGCGTTTCTCTTGGTCCTTGACTTTGTCTCATCTGACGCTCGACTTCCTCTTTCGTTTTATTCATGGCGTATTGAACACTCATGCGGGCGATAATTCGCAACAAATAAGAGATAAAAATGATCCAAAGAATGGTGCGAATCACGCTACCCAGCGTGGCATATAGGACAACGTGTTCGACATTTGTATAAATGGAACTTGACATTATTTCTTTTGGGTTAAATCCTTGAAAATATCTTCCAAACGATTTTCTTTGGTTGACATAGCGAGCAGCACCAATCCGGCTTTGCTTAGCTTGTCAGAAATATCACGACGAATATCTCGAAGACCGTCTGATGTGATCTCCCATTGTTTTGGTGCGAGCATTTTTACAGCGATAACACCGTCAATTGACTTCCAGAAACCACTGGATATTTCATCGCCAACTTCGACCAATACGATAGAACCAGAACCCCATTTCTTCAATTCTGAAGTGGATTGATCTGTAATTAACTTCCCTTTATTGATGATGATGGCACGAGAGCAAATCGCTTCAACTTCTTGCATGATATGGGTAGAGAACATCACTGTTTTTTCTTTCCCCATGTCTTGTATCAACGATCGAATTTCGATCAGCTGATTCGGGTCTAATCCGCTGGTTGGTTCATCCAAAATCAAGACTTGCGGGTCGTGAATCAAGGCTTGAGCCAAGCCTACACGCTGACGATATCCTTTGGAGAGTGTCCCAATTTTTTTGTGCGCTTCAATTCCTAAACCAACGCGCTCAATCATGTTTTCTACCCTGCTTTTCACTTGGTCCATCTTGTAAATGCCCGCCATGAAGGTCAAATATTCCCGAACATACATTTCCAAATACAAAGGGTTGTGCTCAGGCAAATAGCCGATAATTCTTCGGGCTTCCATGCTTTTGGTCGTCACATCAAATCCATTGACTTCCACAACACCCTTGGTGGCAGGGATAAATGAAGTGATGATTTTCATCATCGTACTTTTCCCCGCTCCATTTGGACCTAAGAAACCCACAATTTGGCCTTTGGGAATTTCGAACGACACATCATCCAACGCCCATTGGGAACCATATTGCTTACAAACATTTTTTACTATTATCGACATATTACTAGGTAGTAGAACAAAGGTAACCGATGCGTACATTCCAACAAAAGATTTGATGGGAATAAGTCAATTGGCTTATCTTCGGTAGATGAAAACAGAACAATGTATTTGGTCCGCAGAAACACACTGGAATTCTAAAACCCCATCATTGGCATCCGCTCAATTGGTGTTGTGTTTCATTGGTATCGATTTAAAAAATCAAAGTGACCTATTTTCAGATTTAAAATCCGCTTATCCTGCGGCAGATATTGTTTTCTGTAGCACGGCCGGTGAGATTGCGGGGGACCAAATCTTAGATCATAGTGCTGTGTGCACAGCCTTGTTTTTAGAAAAAACAAAAATTAAAGTTCATCGCCAAACGATAAGACATACAGATGATAGTTTTTCCTGTGGGCAAGACTTAGCAGATGCTATGAAGGCGGATGATTTGAAGAGTATTTTTATTTTGTCTGAAGGTACAATCACTAATGGAGATTATTTAATCCAAGGGGTGAATCAAAATACTGAAAAAAATGTTCTTGTTACTGGCGGTTTGGCTGGGGACTCAGGAAGATTTACCCAAACTTTTGTAGGGGTCAACGAAGTAGCGCAACCCGGAGTTATTGCGGCTGTAGGATTCTATGGAGATTCAATTCAAATTTCCCACGGCTCACAAGGTGGATGGACTGAATTTGGACCTGTAAGAACCGTGACTTCTTCAGAAAAAAATGTCTTGTTCACATTGGACAATATCAATGCATTGGAACTGTACAAACGTTATCTCGGCGAGCGTGCAGATGAACTTCCAGGAGCAGCCTTGCTTTTCCCATTGTGTATCATTGGAGATGATGGATCCATGTTGGTCCGAACGATTCTCAGTATCGATGAAGCCACCGGCTCTATGACATTTGCCGGCAATATTCCAACGCAAGCCAAAGTGCAATTTATGATGGCCAATTTTGATCATTTGATTGAAGGTGCTGAAATGGCGGCTGCTCAAAATGATAAAATTGAAAGTCCTGAATTGGCTATTTTAATTTCTTGTGTTGGACGACGCATCGTTTTAGGACAAAGAACAGAAGAAGAATTGGATGCCGTTATCGAAAGAATTGGTGATCAAACAACTTATTGCGGCTTTTATTCCAATGGTGAAATATCACCATTAAAAGAGTCGGTTACCTGCGCATTGCACAATCAAACCATGACCATTACCACTTTCAAAGAAATTTAAAATGTCCCCAAAAATACGGGTCGCTATTTTCGGCTCTGGTACAGGCTCTAACGCCAAAAATTTAATTCAACATTTTGCTCATCATGCCAATGTGGAAGTCAGCTGGGTGCTATCCAATAAACCCCAAGCGCTGATTCTTCAGCACGCGACTGACGCTAAAATTCCTACCAGAATCATCACCAAAGAAGACCAAGCCAATTGCTCTACTCTGATTAGCGAACTTCGTGAGCGCAAAATTGATTGGATTGTTTTGGCTGGTTATCTCTGGAAAATTCCTGCTGAATTGTGCGCGGAATTCCCTAACAAAATCATCAATATTCATCCCGCACTACTCCCAAAATACGGTGGTAAAGGGATGTATGGTCACTTCGTGCATGAAGCCGTAAATGCTGCCAACGAAAAAGAATCCGGAATCACCATCCATTTTGTCAATGAACATTATGACGAAGGAAATATTATTTTTCAAGCCAAGTGTTCAATCGATGAAAATGATGGTCCTGAAGGAATCGAAAAGAAAGTTCGCGCATTGGAAATAGCGCATTTTCCTCACATTGTAGAATCTACCATTCTATTATGACTCCTCGTTTTCTTTTATCGGTGTGTCTCTATGTCAGCGGATCCTTTTTTTCTTTGGCACAACAACCAACAGTAAAAAAAGGAAATATTGATTATATATCCAATTTCCAATCGCATTTAATCGATGCCCGATCGGTGGCCATTTGGACCCCGGAAGACTATTCAAAAACCAATAACATTTCATACAACGTGCTCTATATGCACGATGGACAAAATGTTTTTGACTCTTCGATTACGTGGAATCATCAATCTTGGGAAGCGGCGGATCATCTACAACATCTCATGGATATACATGCCATCCCACCATGTATCGTGGTGGCAATTTGGAACAATGGCGAAAAGCGACACGCCGAATACTTTCCTCAAAAACCGTTTGAAAAAATAAACTCCCAATTCAGAGACTCCCTGCTTATCGCATTGCGCAAAGACTCAGAATCTCCGTTGTTCAAATGCGCTCCCTATTCTGATAACTATTTGAAATTTATTGTTGAAGAATTAAAACCATTTGTTGATCTTCATTACAACACACAAAAAGAGGCCAAAGGAACTTTTACAGCTGGCGCCAGTATGGGAGGATTGATCTCCTGGTATGCTGTTGAGGAGTATCCGAATGTATTTGGCGGTGCCGCTTGCTTTTCTACACACTGGCCTGGAATTTGGCCTGAGGACGACCCGAACCGAATTATTTTTTCAGCATTTAAAGCATACTTCTTGAGCCATTATCCAATGTCTCATTCCTTTTACTTTGATCATGGAAATGAAAGTTTGGATCAGTATTACTTTCCCTACCAATCAGCGATAGATATGCAAGTGGCAAAAGAATTTCCAACCAGCAATTATCTCTCTTTATTTTATCCAGGATTTGATCACAGTGAAAAATCGTGGTCACATCATTTTGAAAAGGCGATGACCTTTTTAATGAACCCATAAAAAAAGGCGCCTAAGCGCCTCTTTTTGTATTCCGTTTATCTTATTTGCTCACCACCATTCGAATGCGTTGATCACCTACCATCACCATGTAAACGCCATCCGCTAGATCACCACAAGGTATTTCTACCTGACTTCCACTCCACACGATTTGATTTTTCATCACCAATTTTCCCGTGATGTCTGTTACCATGAACTGCAACACTTCATTTTCTTCAATAGATCCATTTGCTGTTAAAGTAAAGTGATCGCCAGAAGTTGGGTTGGGATATAGAGTGATGGGTGAATCAGCAGATTGGTTAATCAGTGAATTGGTTAATGCTGAATTTGGATCCAATATCATTCCCGATGTTCCTGTCTTCAAGCATTGAGCTGTTCCCCAATTGCCGATCTCTCCGTTGGCGTGAATCGGACGAACACGGACATTGTAAGTCTTACCTGTTCCCATTCCAGGGACGTTGTTCAGGAACAATACTGAGCTATTCAATCCGCCCAAAACTGTTACTGATGATTGCACGGTTGGTAATTGTTGTGTGAACTCCCACTCATAGCGCAATGCGCCACAGATGGTACGATTCACTCCAATAGAAGCGCTAACAGTCTTGGTCACAGGACAACGGTCTGAAGTACGCAATTCAATTGCTGTTTCAGCATTCAATGTAACAGTGCAAGATGTTGTTGCATCAGCTGTAATGCTGGTGTAATTGCCTGCTGCATCTGACACAGCATAAACGACAGGAATTTGTAGGCTATACACTTTTGGAGAAGCCGTCATATTGGCCGGCAACAAAGTTCCCAAACGTGTAATGATGGAGCTTGATGAAGGTGTAGTGTAATTCCAAGGAGTGATGTTCAAGTCTGTATTGTTCTGTGTCGCGCTCAATACATCAAAAATATAATTGGTCGCATTTCCTTTAAACTGTGCTTTGAACTGACTGCAAACATTCGCATATACTCCTGTTCCGTTGATTCCATAGTAATGGTCGCATGTCGTTCCAACAAAGTGGTTAAAGCAAACCTTGGCGCTGCTGTTCATGTTACCACTCACGTTGTGCACGGCAACATAATAGGTTTGGCCGGGAATCAAATTATCGGTTATTAATATTTGATTTCCTGTAGCAAGTGAAGTTGTGGTATAAACCTCATGCTCTGTATCAATCAAATCAAAACAACCATTGGTATAACGATACAATCTTATTTCGTTATCTCCGAAGGCCGCCGACAAACTTGTTCTAAGCGTGTTGTATTCCGCATTTAAGCTATACCACAAGTCCATACCCGTACCATCGATAATCGCAGAATTGGTTCCATTGTTCAGGTTGGCTGATTTCAATGCGTTTCCAGAACATGTTGGATACATGGATGTAGTAACGGAAACTGCATTCACCGAACCCAAGGTCAAACCTTCATCAATCTGGCCATTGCAATTATCATCTAATCCATTACACAATTCCAATTGTGGTAAAATACAACTGCCATTGTCTGAATTGGCCAATGGATCAAAATTACAAGCTGTAGAATCGATACATCCCAAAACAATCAAACAATCTGAACCCGAACAGTCTTCATCAATACCGTTGCCGCAAATATCAGTTGCTCCTGCATTGATCGCAGCAGCGTTATCATTGCAATCTCCTTGAATTCCGGCAGTGCTGGTATAACCCGCTCCTGGATTGACACATGCTGTTTGCGTCGAAACATAATAACCATCTGCATCTGCATCCAAATACCAAGTAGATGGGGTTGTCACAACTGTAGTAATGTTATTTCCGTTAGCCGTTGGAGTTGATTGACAGGTGTTGTTGGCGGTCATTACAACCGTTACAATAGCGCCTGTTGTCAAGGCTGCGTTGGTGTAGGTTGATGAGTTGGTTCCAACATTGGTACCATTGAGCTTCCATTGATAAGTAGGCGTTGTTCCTCCATTGGTTGGAGTAGCGGTGAATGTAACTGAAGTTCCTGAACAGATATTGTTGTCTGCATCGCTCGATGTAATCGCAACAGATGGTGTAACGCTGTTCAATACGGTTGTTGTGATGCTATTTCCATTAGCCGTTGGTGTTGATTGACAGGTATTGTTGGCCGTCATAACAACCGTTACAACAGCACCGGTTGTCAAGGCAGCATTGGTGTAGGTTGATGAGTTGGTTCCAACATTTCCACCATTCAACTTCCATTGATAAGCAGGAGTTGAACCTCCATTGGTGGGAGTAGCGGTGAAAGTAACTGAAGTTCCTGAACAGATACTGTTATCGGCATCGCTTGAAGTGACTGCAACAGCAGGTGCTGCATTGGTTGATACCGTTGTTGTAATTGCATTCGATGTTGCCGTTGGTGTTGTTTGACAAGTGTTGTTGGCTGTCATAACAACCGTTACTACAGCGCCTGTTGTCAAAGCTGAACTGGTAAAGGTTGTTCCTCCTGTACCAACGTTTGCACCATTCAACAACCATTGGTAAGTTGGAGTGGTTCCTCCATTGGTTGGAGTAGCGGTAAAAGTAACGCTGGTTCCAGCACAAATTGAATTGTCCGCATCTGAACTAGCGATGGCAACCGCAGGCGTTACAGAAGGATTCACTGTTGTTGTAATTCCTGTTGAGGTAGCAGTTGGTGTCGATTGGCAGGCATTGTTGGCTGCCATTACCACTGTCACAACAGCCCCTGTTGTCAAGGCAGCGTTGGTGTAGGTAACTGAGTTGGTTCCAACATTGGCACCATTGAGCTTCCATTGATAAGTTGGCGTTGTTCCTCCGTTGGTTGGGGTAACCGTGAAAGTCACGCTGGTTCCTGAACAAATACTATTGTCTGCGTCGCTTGATGTAACCGCTACCGCTGGTGTAACATTATTCAATACCGTTGTTGTAATGCTATTTCCATTTGCCGTTGGTGTTGATTGACAAGTGTTATTGGCTGTCATCACAACCGT
>CANFLZ010000018.1 GCA_947448135.1 Flavobacteriales bacterium | reverse complement strand
TGAAATCCTTGAACTACCTGTAAATTTTTGTCCAGAATTTGATATTGAACAATAAAAGGATCGGCTCCAAAGTAAAGGTCAGTGTTGTATACCTCACAATAAAAATCCATCTTTTCCTCTTCATCGTATCGAGTGTCAGAAAGCAACGGAAAAATGTCGTAACCGGATTTTGAAAATCCATTGGGCTCTGTAGTAACAGAGTATGCTTTTATCCAATTGATGTCAGAAATAAATGCTCCTTTGTCGAGGTTAATGACTTGGATTTCGTCGTGTAGTTTTTGCGCTGTAAGGTTCACATTTCCCAAATCAGAAATTTCAATATCAATTTCTAAATTACCATTGGAAACGGGAATGCGCTCGATGGCCATGCATTGCTGTTTTTGCTGCGTTTCATTGGTCCAAGGGTACGAAGCTTTGAACTTTTTGTACCCAATAATTTTTTGGTCTTTGGAGATGGTAATTAAAAATTCAGCTCCGATGGTTTTTTCATTGCCTTCTCCTGTGGTTGTGAATGAATACCCATCCAAATCAAAGTAGAATTCGATGTAAGGTTCATCTTTGCCTTCATTGATCGAGGCGGGTAAATGAAAAACTCTATAGTCTGTGAAGCATCTCAATGCCCAAATTGGGGACATCAAGAGGCTCAAGAATAAGAAAAGAAACAATTTTTTCATCCTTCAAAAATACAACATGTAGCAATGCTTAGCGTATGCAATTTTTGAAAAACCGCGCAGTTCCGGGAATATGATAGGGTATAGTGATGAGGATTATAAAATAACATTGAAAAACAAAGCGAAACCAGCGGTATTGAACAGGTTCAACGAGCCCTCGAAAAAGTGAAATGAATTGGCCCTTTGATATTTTCTTTGATCGATAATAATGACCGACAACTTCAAGACAAGCCAGCGAAGTTTTGAAAATTTTCCGGTCAAGTGGTGGGGGTAAAAGGGGTGAAAACTCGGTGATGTAAAGGGCGCATGCATCCACCCATTTTTTAAGGTAATTGAATCTGTTGCCCAGAACCAATTTGTTCTCATCCAATCGGTAATAGCAATCAGGAATCGCCATTGGGTAGGTATATATTTTGGCGCCTTTCAATAAAATATGGGTGTGAAATTCGATATCCTGTAATCGTGGGTAATTTGAATTCCAGCGTACGTTTTCTTTTAGGAATGAAGTGCGCCACATAGGTGACATGCTGGTCCAGGTTATTTCATGTTGCACGAGTTTCTCTAAAAAATTCCCTTTGGGTGGTATCCAAGGATTTTTCCATTGATGCGCATCAAATGCGCCTTCGAATGGCAAAAGTGGAAATACCCATCCATCTCCATCCCCATCTTTTTGCGCATTTTCTATTCTTCGCGATAGACAATTTATATCCAGCAAATCATCTGAATCCAAGAATATCAAGTATTCTCCAGATGCCATTTCAATCCCTTTGTTTCGCGCTGCACCTCCTCCCAAATTAGTTTGACGGACAGCCCTAATCCGATCGTCTCGTTGAGAGTATGTTTCGATAATTTCCCAACTGTTATCGGTCGATCCATCATCAATCAAACAAATCTCCCAATTGGTGTAGGTGTTGCGCAACACCGAATCCAATGTCTCATGCAAGAATTCACCTTTGTTGTAATTGGGGATAATGATCGAAATTTTATGCACGGGCTTCCAAATTTTGAATAATTGTCTTCGCCCATTTTTCTGCGTAATGTGAAGACCACAATTTTTCGGCGAATTGAGCATTGTAAGAAAATTGTTCAGGATGCCAATTTTCAATGCGTTCTCCTAGGCCATTGGCACGAATGAATCGGAGAACTTTTCCCTCTGGACCAATATAAAGGTAAGGTTTCTGATAGGTGAGGTGATCGTAAAATTTTGTTGTGAAAAAATCTTTATTGTGCTCTCCCAAACTAATAATAATGGCAGAACATCTTCTCAATTCGTCTTTTACCTTCTCTCCAATATCAGGATGTAAAACAACGTTTTTGTGGGCTGCAAATCGCTTCAATCGATCGATATGTCGGCTATAGATGTGAAGTTGATTGGGACTACATTTTTCTGCGGTCGATGCAATGGCTTTGTCCCAATCTTTTGAAGTTCCCTCGTATATTTCTCCAGCATAAATCCAAATGGGCAAGTGATCTAAATTCTCAATCTTCAGTTGATCATGAAAATGAGGTATTTCAATTTTATGACCGGCTGAAAGGGTAAATTCATCCAGAATTTCAGGGTAGGGAGCCGAAATAAAATCTGCATTCGATTCAATTTCTTGGTGAATGAATTGGTCTTTTTTTCGCTGATGTGGGCTCAATTGGGGAATACCATAGTTGATAGCTTGGGTCCACGGATCCCGGAAATCGCACCAGAGTTTTACGTGTGGTTTTTCTCGTTTGAAAAGTGAGGCCCAATATCCCAAGTAAAATGGAGCCCCAGAAGTGAAGATGAAATCTATATTCTTTTTTTGATCGATCGATTGAATGGCTTTGAAAATGGTTTGTCCGCAAAAATAAGTTTCGTCAATGGGATTGCCTTTCCCGAAGAATTTGAAATAGGTTCCCAAAATTTTGATTTTAATTTTGGCGATTAAACCTTTTTCAAAGAACAGAGCATTGTAATCGTTTTTCTGATCGATGAAATGATATTCGATTTTGGACATCGTTTCAGTATCAATCCAATCGCTGGTTTTAGTTTCAGTTTCTGGCTTTTGACAAATAACGGATACGTGATATCCCATCTTGAGCCAATGCTTCACCAAAAGGGAGGTGCGTCTTCCGCCAATTCCTTTGTTGGGAGGGAATTGCCAATTTAAAACAACCAAATGCCTTGGACTCATTTATCAAAATTAAGATATATCTGACTAGTTTTGTTGAATGGACAAGAAGTTAATGGAAGAATGGGCAAATCATACTTTGCTAGGGGCATTGGGTATTGAGATGGTGGAGATGACAGAATCAAAAGTTGTTGCAACAATGCCAGTAGACAAGCGCACGCATCAACCATACGGAATTTTACACGGTGGAGCTAGTGCTGCTTTGGCTGAGACAGTTGCCAGCGTGGGATCTTTCTTGATCGCTCAAAAAAACAACAGCATTGCGGTGGGCGTTGATTTGAATATTACCCACCTCAAGTCCAAAAGACATGGCTTTGTGACAGGGATTGCCACACCAATAAAAATTGGCAGAAACATTCATGTATGGAACATCGATATCCTTGATGAAGAAGGAGATGCAATTGCCAAAGCCAAATTGACTTCAATGATCAAACAATCCAAGTCCTAAAATGAATTTGTCACAAATCATTCACGAAAATGAATGGGGTATCTGGCTCAAACTTCCCAATAAATTCGGTGGTGAGGTTTTGTTGCAGACTTGGAATGACAGCAATCAAGTGATCTCTTTTGACCCTAAACGTCGAGACATCAATGACGAGTTATATTGTACGGAAGAGCAATATCAGAATTTGGTTGCGCAAGCGGTGAAAGAAATTGAGTTGGGTGAAATTCAGAAGATTGTTACCAGTAGAAAATTTGAAGTCGGTTATGCGCTGGAGCAATGGGAGTCGCAAATTCATCGTTGGATTTTGCAATTCCCTGAGGCGTTTATTTTCTGTTTCAATCATCCCCAATGGGGATTGTGGATGGGAGCATCTCCTGAATTGTTGTTGTACAAAAAGGAGAACTTGATTCAGACAATGGCTCTCGCCGGATCGAAGAGTATTGAGGATTCTTCAGATTGGACAACGAAAGAATTACAAGAACACCAAGTTGTGGTGGATATGATTCAAAAAACGCTTGATCAATCCGGTGCGCGAAATATTCAAGTTTCGGCACTTCTCGAACAACCTTACAAAAATGTCAAGCATCTGATGACCGAGATGACGGCCACTTACGATGGAAATTGGCAGCAGTTGGTCAGTGCGCTGCATCCAACTCCAGCGCTTTGCGGCTGGCCCAAACGAAGTGCACAAAATTGGTTGAGCCAATATGAAGGTTATCATAGGGACTTATATGGGGGTTTGCTCAATATCACTGTAGATGAAAATGCTTGGTCGATTGTTTTGCTTCGATGTTGTCATTGGCAAACGGACAAGACCGTTGGATTTGTGGGAGGTGGAGTAATGAAAGAAAGTTTACCACAATCGGAATGGTTGGAGACAGAGTGGAAGCGTCAAGCGTTTATCTTTGCCGGCGATGCGCATTTCCAATAAAACAGCTGTTCAATCTATAATGTTTCTTCTTCAAGAACGTGGAATTAAAAATATCGTTTATTCTCCAGGTTCAAGAAATGCACCATTTGCAATCAGTTTAGATGGGAATCCTCATTTTTCGGTCCACATTAAAGTGGACGAAAGAAGTGCAGCTTTTTTTGCCTTGGGTTTGGCCCAACAAACCAAGACTCCAGTTGTTCTTATATGCACCTCTGGAACAGCTCCTTTGAATTATGCACCTGCTATTGCAGAAGCTTTTTATCAAGAGATTCCTTTGATCGTAATAACAGCAGACCGGCCGGCAGAAAGCATCAATCAAAGCGAGGGGCAGTGCATTGATCAAATAGGTATATATAGCAATTTTATCAAATCCCAGTGTTCGCTAATCGAGGAAGCCAATGCGCTTGAAGATGTCATCGCAAACCACCAGATGATTGATGAGATTTTTGAAAGCTCGAAGAATTTTCCTTTGGGTCCAGTGCATATTAATGTGCCATTTCAAGAGCCATTGTACCTGGAGTCCCCATCTGCTATTGAGGAAACACAGATGTCCATTGCCCATTCTGAGAAGAAAAAGGATTCCTTCAAAATTGGATTCGATCCTGAGAAAAAATATCTGTTGCTTTTTGGTCAAAATAACGATGATAATTTAGTGGAAAGGGTGAAGATGATTTCACAATTTTCTAATGTTTTAATTCTCACTGAGACACACAGCAACCTGCATGGTTTGGGTGGCATTGATTGCATCGATCGATGGATTATGTCATTGTCGCAAAAGGAACTGGATTTACTCCAATGGGATGTTGTCATTTCTCTGGGACACAACATTATTTCAAGAAAAATTAAAGCCTTGATCAGAAAGAAGGCCAAGTCGCATTGGTCCATTCAATGGCAAAAAGATCCAATTGATACCTACCGACTTTCGCCAACAGTATTCAACTGTTCCGTAGAAAACTTTTTAGACCAATGGTCAATTGAAATCCATAGTGGTCAGTTCAATATTGCTACGACGCAATCAGAAATGATTGCGGTCAATTGGAAACAATATTTCGAGTCACGACCATTTTCTGATGTGAAGTTGTTTCACCATCTAAGCAATGCATGGCCTCAAGGAGCTATGATTCAAATGGGCAATAGTTCCGCAGTACGATATATTCAGTTGTTTGATCAGCGAAAGGACCTTCGCTTTTTTGGAAATAGAGGTGTAAGCGGAATTGATGGTTCAACGAGCACCGCGGTAGGAGCGGCTTTGGCATCCAATCGCCCTGTTGTTTTTGTAACGGGTGATTTGTCTTTTTTCTATGATGCAAATGGATTGTGGCATTTGCCATGGCCAAATAACTTGAAGATTGTTGCAGTGGACAATGGGGGGGGAGGTATTTTTAAAATTATCGAGGGTGCCAAAAATGAACCTTCGGTTCCTTATTTTTTCGAAACACCACATCAACGCAATATCGCCCAATGGGTGCGAGGTTGGGGGCTGAATGTATTGGAATTGGAAGAGCCATCTGAACAGGACTTACGTTCTTTTTTCGAAGACAAGCAACACGCAGTTTTGGTCGTTAAAACTCCAAGTGCTGTGAACCCAAATGAATTAGATTTGTTTTTTGAATTTTATAAGCAACAAAATGAGAGAGTGGAAAACAATTAAGGAATATTCAGATATTCTTTTTCAATGGTATGATGGGATTGCAAAAATCACCATCAATCGTCCAGAAGTTTACAATGCCTTCCGTCCGCAAACAAATGTGGATATGATTGATGCCATGGATATCTGCCGTGAACGTCAGGACATTGCTGTAATCGTTCTAACCGGAATGGGCGATAAGGCGTTTTGTAGTGGAGGAGATCAAAATGTGAAGGGCGTTGGTGGATACGTTGATGAGAATGGGGTGCCGCGTTTAAATGTTTTGGATCTTCACAAAAGAATTCGTGAAATTCCAAAACCTGTCATTGCCATGGTCAATGGCTACGCGATTGGTGGAGGACACGTTTTACATGTCGTTTGTGATTTGACAATCGCTTCGGACAACGCTCGTTTTGGTCAAACTGGACCAAAGGTTGGTTCGTTTGATGCTGGGTTTGGATCGAATTATTTGGCTCGTCACGTGGGTCAAAAAAAGGCACGTGAAATTTGGTTTTTGTGTGAGCAGTATACGGCCCAAGAGGCCATGGATATGGGAATGGTGAATAAGGTTGTTCCTTTAAGTGATCTTGAGGAAACAACTATCCACTGGTGCAAAACCATTATGAAGCGAAGCCCATTGGCAATTCGCATGATCAAACGTGGTTTGAATGCAGAGTTGGATGGACAACGCGGTTTGATGGAGTTTGCCGGAGATGCTACTTTGTTGTATTATTTGACACAAGAAGCGCAGGAAGGTAAAAAGGCATTTTTGGAAAAAAGAGATCCTGATTTTCAACAGTTCCCCAAGTTCCCATAATGAAAAAGTGGGTTTCTGCTGCTAGGCCCAGAACCTTGCCTTTGGCGGTGTCTGGCATTTTAATGGGGGCAATGCCTCTGTCAGAATCATCTTGGAATATTCAAGGAACAATTTTGGCTATTTTGACAGCTTCAATGCTGCAAATTCTTTCTAATCTAGCCAATGATTTGGGAGATTTTCAAAATGGGGCAGATCAAGTAAGAAGTGTCGGTCCAAGCAGAGCGGTGCAGTCGGGCGAAATCTCTGTCGCACAAATGAAAATTGCTATTCTTTGGATGATCGCTTTGTCCCTTTTACTGGGTTCGATGTTGATCTATCAAACGCTTTTGGTCAATGATCGCTGGGGAGATTTTTGGATGATGTTGGGAATTGGCGTGGCCGCTATCATTGCTGCTTATACCTACACCGCAGGTCCTCGCCCTTATGGCTATGTCGGTTTGGGTGATTTGTCTGTGTTTATTTTCTTTGGATGGGTTGGTGTTGGAGGTACTCATTTTGTTCTTTACAATCATATTTCTATTGATTTGTTGCCTCGAGTTTTGTTCATTGGAAGCATGGCGGTGGCTGTCCTTCACCTCAATAACATGCGGGACATGGATGATGATGCCAGAGCAGGTAAACACACCTTGGCCTTGCGATTGGGTTGGAAAGGAAGCAAGCGATATTTGATTGCGTTATTCATAACAGCATGCATTTCTCTATTGTTTTTAGAGAAATCATCTTGGATACAATGGTTTTCAATACTGCCTTGCCTTTTGCTTGGAGCAAATGCTTGGTCAATCATCGAGGAGAATCAGCCAAGTCGATTGGATCCTTTTTTAAAGAAGTTTGCCTTGGCTTGTTTTTTTACAGTGATATTGTTGATTGTCACATCTTTTTTGTAAGTTCGAACAATCATGAGTAGTTCTAAAAATAAGGTGGCACATTTTAATGGGGTAAGTTTTGCTTTGTTGATTTTCGCATTGGCTACTGCTGGAGTTATTTCTTTCATCACAATAGGTGGAATTTTTTCTCTGATTGATGTCAAGAAAATGCAAATCCCTGTTTACTTCTCTTACTTCGATTGGATTCCAGCAATCTTTCTTTTTTTATTGGGTGTTGGTTTGGCGATTCAATCGAAAAACAAGGCTCAGAGTGTACAAAAGTTGAAGTTGAATTCACAACGAAAAGGTGCATTGTTATTGACTATCGGAATGGCATTTGCGCCGGTTTGGGGAATCAATATTTTTATAATTATCGGTGCATCTTACTTGATATCTTCCGCCCTATTACGTCTTGATTCGTTGACTATTCATGCCATTTCACTGGCCGTCATTTTAATCTCTTTGGTCCTGGTCAATTTGGATATTCCTTTCCGATACAAATATTTTGTATTTGATGTGCAATCGGATGGTGTATTCAAATTGATTTCATTTGTTTTTTTCAATGGATACTATTCTATTTTTCCATGGGTAGCTGCATTCATGAGTGGTATGGCAGTTGGTAAAGGCGTGTTGCGTCCTCGAGGTTTCTTTCCGCCAACGTCCTTTATTGCCATTTTTATTTTGATTTTAGGATTTGCTACGAACATCTATTGCGTCAACTTATATGCTCCGGTCGATGCTTTCGTATCCAAGTTTCTTTATCCATTTAACAACTTTGTATATCAACCTTCCTTTATTCTGATTTCAATCGGATTGGGTTGGATCATCACTAATTTTTTAAACCATTGCTTTGAGCTTTTAGGTCCCAGAAATTGGATTGATAAGGTGAAGGATTTGTCTACAAGCAAATACAGCTTACTGCTGATCATGTACATCCTTGGTTCGCTTTATATGGCTGGATTTGCTTTTAGTGGAACCATTGTGATAGGCTTTGCTTATCCGATATTATTATTGGTATTCATCTTCATGGCTATGGGTGTTGCCATTTGGTCCGTTCTTTTTTGGAAACGGAAGGTCAACAAATACGCTCCTATTGAATGGGTAATCAAGTACATTTCAACCAAAGACAATTCAAACAAATAGAGTCTCGCATTTGGGATCTCAACTTCAAAAGACCTGCGAAAACTTCTAAAAGTCAGCTTACCAAGCACAGTGTTTGGTATGCGGCTGTCGAGCATGAAGAAAAAGTTCATTGGTTAGAAGGCGCGCCACTTACTCATCTATCGAAAGAAAGGGTTGACATGCTTCCAGATTTGTGGAAGCAATGGTGTCGAGCGGAAATTTCGAGAGATCTACTTCCTTCATCCTTGAAATTTGCAGTGGATAGTTTATTCCAAGATATCCAAATGGCTAATCAACCTGAAAAGGCTATTCCGATCAATGGTTTGATTTGGATGAATGAAATCGAAACCATGTTTACTGAAGCGATCGAAAAGCTTGATGCTGGCTTTGATTGTATCAAAATAAAAGTGGGTGCATTGAACTTCAACGATGAATTGGCCTTGATCAAATCGTTAAGAAATCAACGAGGCCATGATTTCACGCTTCGTTTAGATGCCAATGGTGCTTGGGAAGCAGATGAAGCGCTCAGAAAAATGGCGGAATTATCCAAACTGAATATACACTCGATAGAACAACCCATTGCTCCCAACCAATGGGATCAAATGAGAAGAGTGTGCTCGGAATCGCCAATTGCGATAGCACTTGACGAAGAATTAATCCAAGTCAAACGAGAAGATCAATTTTCATTGTTGTCTTATATGTCGCCTCATTTTATTGTTCTAAAACCTACCCTCCACGGAGGATTGCTAGAGTGTGATGAATGGATCCAGCATGCTGAAGAATTAAAAATCGGTTGGTGGGCTACTTCTGCTTTGGAAAGTAATATCGGATTGTATCACATATTTCAATGGTTGCAGAAATACGACATTAAAATGCCTCAAGGTTTGGGCACTGGTAGTTTGTATACCAATAATTGGATGAGTCCGATGCAAATCAAAGGGCAAATGTTAACTTGGAACGATCAGCAAATTTGGAAAGCGCCATGGAGTTGATATTGAAAAATGGCCTCCCTACAGAATCATTAAAAAATTATTCTGAAGAATGGGACTGGGTGAAGCGATGGATGGAGGGTGATTCAACGTTTACATTTCATTCGTCAGGAACAACTGGAAAAGCCAAAGAAATCATTTTTACAAGACAACAAATAGAAAGAAGTACGTTTCGAACGGCTGATTTTTTTCATTGGCAGGAAGGAATGGAAGTATTGCATTCTTTGCCCATGCAATATGTGGCGGGAAGAATGAATATTCTTCGGGCTGTAATCTCAAAGCAAACGGTTTGGAAAATGATTCCCGCTGTTAAATTCGAGGCCAAAGATTTCCGGAGTCTTGATAAAGTCGAATGGTGGACATTAACACCTCCGATGCTGGGAGCCTTTCTTTCATTGGACGAATCCATCCTTCCCAATGCCAAATTATTAGTAGGAGGAGCACCGGTTCAGCAGAGCTTAATCAAAAGAGCACAAGCAGTAAAAAATGAAATTTGGGAGAGCTACGGTGCTGCCGAAACATTAACCCATATCGCCCTTCGCAAATTGAATGGAATGGACCGAACCATGGGTTTTAAACCGGTTCAAGGAGTTCATCTCGAATTGTCTGATCAAGGAATTGTAATCGATGACAATGTCCTGGAACATCGAGTAGTTACATCGGACTTGGGAAATTGGATTGGGGAGAATGAATTCGTTGTTGAGGGAAGAATCGATGATATCATTAACTCGGGTGGTGTCAAAATCAATCCACTCGAAGTCGAAAAAATCATTCAAAATTATATGCAAGATTCTGGATTTGTGAAGGCTTCTCCAGATGAAAAATGGGGACAGATTGTAACTTGGGTCATTCAAAAGGAAACAGTTATTCCAGATAATTGGCAGGATTGGTTTGCAAGTACCCCTCGACTCAAACCCAAATTAATTTTAAGGGTAGATGAATTACCGCGCAATGAAAATGGTAAATGGATAAGAAAATGAAAAATGAAATATTATTGGCCACCAACAATGCCCATAAGTTGGAAGAAGTTCAAGCTTGGATATTGGCCAATCGTTTGCCATGGAAAATAATCGGATTGAACGAAGCTGGAATCAACATAGACGTAGAGGAGAATGCTCCTGATTTCAAAGGCAATGCTTGGCTGAAAGTTAGAGCCATTCAGGAATTCTGGAAGGGAAATATTATTGCGGATGATAGTGGATTTTGCGTGGAAGCATTGAATGGCAAACCTGGAGTTCTTTCAGCCCGATATGCAGGAGAACATGGCAATCATCAAAACAACATAGCCAAAGTGCTCGATGAAATGAAGAACGAGGTCAATCGAAAATCTTATTTTATTACAGTACTCGCAGGAGTTTTTAATCAAATAGAATTTACCATTGAAGGTCGTGTAGAAGGACATGTGGCTCGACAGCTGCAAGGATGGGGTGGATTTGGATATGATCCAATTTTTATTCCTTCAGGCAATTCTCGAAGCTTCGCGGAAATGCACATGGAAGAGAAAAATCAATTATCGCATCGCGCCAAAGCATTTGAAAATTGGATTACTTGGATAAACCAAAACAAGTTTTAATCTTTTGCCGTTTATTTGCGAGTTGAAAATTAGACATCATGAGGAATTATCTAGATTTTGAAGCACCCATTAAAGAATTGAATGAACAAATTCAAAAATTGAAGGACAGTGCCGTCAAGACAGGAGTCAATGTGGAAAACGCTGTACAAGAGTTGGAAAAAGCATTGATTGCTAAAACCGAAGATTTGTACAAGAATATGGATCCATGGCAACGTGTTCAATTGAGCCGTCATCCTGATCGTCCGTATGCTTTAGAGTATATCGAGGCTATGACTGAAGGAACTTGGATAGAGTTACACGGAGACCGTACAGTCAAAGATGATAAAGCAATGATTGGTGGCTTTGGTTTGCTCAATGGAGAATCTGTTATGTTCATCGGACAACAAAAAGGAGCCAATACCAAAATGAGACAATACCGAAATTTCGGTATGGCCAACCCTGAAGGATATAGAAAAGCTTTGCGCCTCATGCGTTTGGCGGAGAAGTTCAACAAGCCAATTGTAACCTTGATCGATACTCCTGGTGCATTTCCAGGATTAGAGGCAGAAGAAAGAGGTCAAGGAGAGGCGATTGCTAGAAATCTTTTTGAAATGATGCGATTAAAAGTCCCTGTCATCTGTATCATTATCGGTGAAGGAGCCTCGGGTGGTGCTTTGGGAATTGGTATCGGTGATCGAGTTCTAATGATGGAAAATACTTGGTATTCGGTGATTTCTCCTGAATCATGTTCTTCAATTTTGTGGAGAAGTTGGGATTATAAAGTTACTGCTGCAAGCGCCCTGAAATT
The DNA here is from genome assembly GCA_947448135.1 of Flavobacteriales bacterium. Lineage (GTDB taxonomy): Bacteria > Bacteroidota > Bacteroidia > Flavobacteriales_D > Sanyastnellaceae > CAMCTV01. The sequence goes on along the minus strand of CANFLZ010000018.1, from coordinate 30,722 downwards.
AACCGCAGAAGACATGAAATGGAATGGATTGATCGATGGGATCATTAGAGAACCGCTGGGTGGAGCGCATGCCAACCACGAACAAGCAATATCTATTTTAAAGGATGTTATCCAGTCTACGATTGCTGATTTACGCAAGAATTCTAACGATGAGTTGGTGAAGCAACGAATCGAAAAATTCTGTGCGATGGGTAAATATGTAGAAGCTTAAAATAATTATAAATCAAATTAGAATTTTTGAGGTGAACCATTGGTTTTATCTTAATTTCGCAAACAATAAGAATCGAATAGTAAAATGAAAACTCGTAGTTTATTTGCAATTTCTGCAACAGCCCTTTCAGCTTTATTCTTGGTTGCTTGTTCCAACATTGGTTCAATGCAAAAGAAAATGGCTCAATTTAACGCAAAAGTAAATCCTGATCCATTGGAAGTTCACGGTGACTCTATAGCCGTTTCTATCACAGGAAAATTTCCAGAGAAATTCTTCGCTAAGAAAGTTTCTGTAGAAGCTACTCCAGTATTGACTTACGGAACTAGCGAAGTGAAATTCAAGTCTCGTAATTTCAAAGGTGAAAAAGCGACAGGTAATGGTGATGTGGTTCCTTTTGAAACAGGAAAGTCTTTCACTTACTCTGATAAAATTGCTTATGCACCTTCAATGGCAACTTCTGAATTGAAGTTGAAAATTGTAGGAGCACAAGGAAGTAAAACGGCTGAATTACCTGCAGTAAGCTTGGCAAAAGGAGTGATTACTACTTCTTTGTTGGTCAACAAAAATGATGGTAAGGTGATGTCTTCTTCTGACAAGTTCGTTCGTTCTACCAACGGCTCTTTCGAAGCTGAAATCTTGTTCGATCACAACTCTTCTAAAATCCGCCCTGCGGAATTAAAAGACAAGGATATTTCTGATTTAGTTGAGTTTTTGTCAAAGACTCTTCCAGCAAATCCAAGAATGAAAATCACCAACATCGAAGTTCAATCGTACGCTTCTCCAGAAGGTGAAATTTTCTTGAACAACGATTTGGCAACTGGTCGTGGTGATGCAGGTAAAACTGTCTTGATGGATATCTTGAAGAAAAATAAATTGGATGCTACTTACGGATCTTTGGTTCAAGTAAATCCGAAAGGTGAAGACTGGGCTGGTTTCAAAGCTGCCATGGAGAAATCTAAAATTGAAGATAAAGATTTGATCATTCGTGTTCTTCAAAGAACTTCTGATCTTCAAGCTCGTGAAATGGAAATCAAAAACATCTCTAAAACTTATTCTGAAGTTGAGAAGTTGATTTTCCCAGGATTGCGTCGTTCTATCTTCCGTGTCAACTATGTTTTGGAAGGTTATTCTGACCAAGAGTTAAAGGCGATGGCTTCCAATCCTTCTTCTTTGAAATATGAAGAACTAATGCGTGCTGGAAGTTTGGTTACGGATATGAATGTTCAAGCCAATGTATACAAAGAAGCTACTGCTCGTCCAGAGGCTGACTATCGTGCATCGAATAACTTGGGTGTTATTTATTACAACCAAGGTCGCATGACTGAAGCAAAATCTCAATTTGAGAAAGCTTACGGTATGAGTCAAAATGCAGAAACCGCATGTAACAATGGTGTTGCGCAACGTGCAATGGGAGAAATGAAGAAAGCTGCGGCAATGTTCAACGAAAGTGGTTCTTCAGAAGCAAAATACAACATGGGATTGGGTTATATCATGTCTGGTAATTATGGTTCTGCCATCAATACCATGGGTTCTTACAAAACATACAATTCAGCTTTGGCTAAATGCTTGAACAAAGATTACACTGGAGCAAAGGCTGATTTGGATGCTTGTAACAATGATAATGGAAGCGCTATGGGTTATTACTTGCGTGCTATCGTAAGCGCTCGTTTGAACGAAGCTGGTGCGGTTAAAGAGAATTTAGCCAAAGCGATTGAAAAGGATGCTAAGTTGGCTGAAAAAGCAAAAACGGATTTGGAGTTCAGAAACTTCCAAGGAAAATAATGAATGAAAAATTTCATTGAAAAAGGGGCTGAAAGGCCCCTTTTTTATTGTGCTTTTCATCCGGGATTCTCGGTAATTAACTTTCGAGAATTAAGATTACTTTATTACATTTGACAACTAAATTTTAGGCACTATGAGTTGGTTTAAGAGAATGAAAAAAGGGATCACAACCCAGAACCAAGAGAAGAAAGAAATTCCAGAAGGATTGTGGTACCAATGTCCCGAGTGCAAGCATGTAATGACAAGTGATCAGCATGCAGAAAATGATTGGCTTTGTGAGAAATGTGACTACCATGAGAAGATCACTTCGCTTAACTATTTTTCTATTCTTTTCGACGAAAATCAGTTTTCAGAAGTCGCGGCACATTTGATCAGCGGTGATCCATTGGAATTCACTGATACGAAAGCGTACAAGGATCGTATTAAAACAACCATCAATAAATCAGGATTGAAAGATGCATTGAGAGTTGGATTTGGAAATATCGAAGGCGAAAAGGCAGTAGTGGCTTGTATGGATTTTGGGTTCATTGGCGGATCAATGGGTTCGGTTGTAGGCGAAAAATTTGCACGTGGTGTGGACAAAGCGATAGAAGAAAATTGCCCCTTTATCTGTATTTCAAAAAGTGGTGGAGCACGAATGATGGAGGCAGGTTTCTCATTGATGCAAATGGCAAAAACGAGCGCTAAATTGACACAATTGGCGGATCACCAACTGCCTTATGTATCATTCTTAACAGACCCAACGACAGGAGGTGTGACTGCATCTTTTGCAATGCTCGGAGATATCAATATCGCAGAGCCAAAGGCATTGATCGGTTTTGCTGGACCTCGTGTTGTAAAAGAAACCATTGGAAAGGATTTGCCCGAAGGATTTCAAAGCTCCGAATTCGTTTTAGAGCATGGATTCTTGGATTATATTGTCAATAGAAAAGAATTGAAACAGAAGCTGGCGCTTTCATTGAAACAAATGAAAGCAAAATCCTAAGTCCAACTGACATTATTGATGGCCACGACGTCCTCCAATAGGATGGTGTGGCCATTTTCGATTTCTAACCATTCCTGGTTATTTCTCTTTTTCAAGCCTTCAATTCTGCCAATAAATGTCTCAATTTGGTTGGACATTCTAACTTGAATGGTTGATTTTGATTTCATGTTTTTTTTTCAAATGTCTGAATCGTTTTGGTTTTCAGTTTTTTCAAATTATGAAATTATTGTTACTGATGTGGTCTATATTTGAAGAACCCAAAAAAGAGAATAGTGCCCATCAACATTGATCGTAATTTATCGGAGCCATTAGGAGGTCTAGAATGGCTTGCCAAGCAGGCTGTTGAAGGTTTTATAACGGGAATGCACAAGAGTCCTTTTCATGGCTTTTCTGTTGAATTTGCGGAGCATCGTCTGTACAATACTGGCGATAGTTTGCGACATTTGGATTGGAAATTATTAGCGAGGACAGATAAAATGTTTCTTAAACGTTATGAAGAGGAAACCAATCTTAGATGTCAGTTGGTCTTGGATATTTCACCTTCCATGCGGTTTCCATTGCGATCAAAGTCTATCCTGGAAAATAAATTATCATTTTCAATTTTCGCCTCCGCAATTTTGCTAGAGTTGTTTAAAAGACAACGAGATGCGGTGGGCCTCTGCTTGTTCGATGATCATATCGTCGAGCAAACCAAGGCTTCTACTTCTCCGGCGCATGCTCAAAGGTTGTATGCCATTCTAGAATCCTTATTAGAAGGGGCTGAAGCAATCAATAATCCAGTTCAATCTAAATTAGAAGAAACGCTGCATCAACTTGCAGAGGAGATGCCCCGTAGATCTTTGGTCGTTATCTTTTCGGATATGTTGGATTTGAGCGGGGATGCTGAGGCTGTTTACGCAGCGCTACAGCACCTGAGATTCAATAAGCATGAAGTCGTTATTTTTCATGTGATTGATGAACAAACAGAGGCTTTCTTGAATTTAGAAAACAGACCCTACACGTTTATCGATCCTGAAACCAATCAAGAAATTCGATTGAATCCATGTAGTGTTAAAGAGCAATATCAATCCAAGTGGATTGAGTGGAAAAATAACTGGAAATTGAAGTGTCAACAATTTCAAATTGATTGGATGGATGTTGATATTCGACACGGTTATCAAGAGATTATGTTGAAGTATCTCTTGAAAAGACAGAAAATGTGCTAGCGTTAGAAGGGAAGACCAATTCCGAAATTAACCACTCCACGTAATTTGTAACCTGTATCGTTGTCAAAATGTTTTTTGACGAAAGCATTGTACTCCGTTTTTGGTTGCCATGCCCATCTCTCTCCTTCAACTTTTTGTGGATCTTTTAAAGGAAGGCCGAAGTCAAGTCTAACAATGAAATAATCAAAGTCTAGTCGCAAACCGGCTCCCGCTCCAACGGCTATTTCTTTGTAGAATCTATTGGGAGCGAACTGTGCATTTGGTCGATACTTGTCGTTGTTGAATAACCAAATATTTCCGGCATCGATAAAAAAGGCAGGTTGAATTTTTTGATTAATCTTGAATCGATACTCTACGTTGAATTCCAATTTTATGTCGCCAATATTGTTGTACGATACTTGATTGATCGAATCGCGGTAACTTCCAACCCCCAAAGTCCGGGCTTGCCATGCGCGGATTCCATTCGAACCCCCAACAAAGTAGCTTTTTTCAAATGGAATGGATTCCAAGTTTTTCAGCGGCATTGCGCAACCAGCAAAGCCCCTAACGGCGATTGTGTTTCGATAATCTTTGGAGAAATACAAACGCAAATCATGGTCAGATTTTAAATACTGCGCAAATCGAATTTCTTTGATTTCGTAACTGCCCAATTGGTCTTTCTTTTCTGGCGCCAACCAATTGTATAGTCCCCGAATAGCATTCCCAGCCCCTTCTAATAACAGGCCGTTGTAATAGTAGCAAAAACGCTGAAATTTGCTTTTTTGCGTGTTGATAGTGATACCGATCTTGGAGGCAGCAATAAAGTGATTCTGATACGAATTGGCCAAGAATTGATCATTAAAGCTGGAAATGTAATTTTCAAATGAGGCACTCTTATCAATTTTAATAATGGAAAATTCAGCCCATTCAACGTTGAATTTTGATACTTTGTCAGGGTTTTCTATGAAGGACCATCCAGCACTGATTTGCGTTAAATATCGCTCATAGTCGGGACGCTTTTGATAATTGTACGTGGCTTGAATGGTGGTTTTTGGCTCACTACTTTTATGGCTGATGCCGTATGAAAAAGGAAACAATCGCGGAAGAGTCAAAGAAACTTGTGGACCTATTTCGAATGTATTTAGCTTGAAATTATTCTGTATGTTTTCCTGATTGCTCGTGGCGTTTCCAATCAATTGAGAGGCTTCAAAACCGGACAAGATTTTGATCTCCAAATTCTCTGCCCCTCCCAATAAATTCCGATGATGGTATCCCATATTGGCATAAATACCAGCATATCCAGAACGGTTGGTCACCTTTTGCAGGTACATCAAACTTTGCTTCTTAGCCAGATTTAAATTGATGTGGGCGTCCAAAGGATAAGTACCGTCACTTTTAATTTGTGATTGTGGAGTTAAACTGATATAGACATTTTTAGTAACGCCCAATTGCCCGAAACGTTTGTATGTCAAATCTAATTTTTCTTTACTGTACAATTTATTTCGCTCCAATACATTTGTATAAGATAACAACTTTGGCTTCAACGGGTTCTTGCCATGAAAATGAATTTTTATTCCATCAAATGCCAAAGTATCATCCTTCTCGGTGTGTATGATCAATGGATTGTAATCCGTATGAACAAATACGTTTTCAATGCTGTATTGTCGATGCGGAACTTCCTTGTCTTTACCGTCAACAGTTATCAAAGGCTGCTTGATGACAAATTTGATTTGGATGCTCTGCTGCGTTTGATTGCTATCCGCTTCAATAATGATGTAGTCTTTGGTAAGATCGAAGTAGCCCAGATTATTGAAATAGGAGGTCAAGTGGTCTCGCTCATTGTCCAATTGATTGACATTGAATTTTTGGCCAGAACTCAAAGTAGATTCCACCTTGTAGGCAGGTAACAAGCTCGATATGCGTTGATCGTCGGTTTGATATTCTATCTTACCGATAAAAGAAGCTTTTCCAGGGTACACATGGTAGGTGACGACACAGTCATTTTTCTTCCATTTTAACCACCGTTGATTGATTCCAAAAGTGTAAATCGGTCTTACTTTGGCTTGAAAGTATCCCGTTTTCTTCAGAAAAGTTTCCATTTGATCGGCTGACTTTTCTACTTTGATTGAGTCGAGTAGGATAGGAGGTTCACCAACTGTGTAGGCCATCCATCCCCAAAAGCTGTTGCACGTTGTGGGATTTTTACCTTTGAGCGATCTTCTTTGATTCTTTCGTAAGCAGCGGGCTTCAGACCGAGCGATACTGCGCTTCAATGCTCCGTTGGGAACAAACCAAGTGTGAATACGCATGTTTAATCGAAAGAAAATAAGTTTTCTATTGGGTTGAATTTTGGCCAAGGAGAGCAATTCAGATTTATTGATTTCTCCGGCTTTGGCTAATTCAAGCGGATTGACGCCATGCAATTCTATGTGCTGATCTTTGAAATAGGATTTTCCAGGTGGGATTTTATTGAAAATCGAACACGAGCTGAATCCGACAATCAACATGAAAAACCATATGACTAGAAAATTTGTTTTCACTTATCAAAAAGAAAATACCTTTGCGCAAGTTACAAATCCTGATCGAATTAAATGGCAATAAGCAAAGCAAACATCAAAAAAATAAAATCTCTTCATCAATCTAAATTCAGAAAAGAAGAGCGCTTGTTTATTGTGGAAGGTAAAAAGTCTGTAGAAGAGGCGATAAATTCCGGTTTGAAAATATTGCATTTATTGACAACAGATTCCAGCAGTGTAAGCCCAAAGATGGAGTTGATTTCTGAAGTTGAAATGGCGCAGATTTCATGTATGAGTACACCTTCTTCTTATTTGGCTGTAGTTCATATGCCGTTGACTCAGCCAATGGATTTCTCAGGTAAAATTCTGTATTTGGATGGCGTTCGCGATCCAGGCAACTTAGGAACAATCATTCGCACCGCTGATTGGTTAGGATGGAGCAAAATCGTTCTGTCCTCCGATTGTGTCGAATTGTGGAATCCCAAAACTGTTCAAAGTACAATGGGCAGTTTGTTTCGTATGCAAATTTTTAAAGAAGAAAATCAAAATTGGCTCATTGAGTGCAATTCTAAAAACATCGAAATTTGGGGTGCAGATTTGGACGGGGTTCCATTAACAGAAACAGCACCCAATTCAGATGTGGTTTTGGTGATGGGCAGTGAGTCGCACGGAATTAAGGCTCAAGTAGCAGAATTACTGACACACAAAGTCAATATCCCATCCAAGGGGCAAGCCGAATCTTTAAATGTGGCCATTGCTGCGGCGATAATCATGCACCAATGGGCTTGATTATTTTCGGTTGAGAAATGATTGTAGCGGAAGAGTAATGGGATCCATTACATAACGTTGCGCAAGTCCCAATTCTCCTTTGTCATTGATCCCCCATAGATACTCAGGATCCCAAGGTGTCATCTTGCCATTTGCATCAACGGTGCCTTCTTTGCCTTTCTTAAGGTACAAAGACAAAGTCCTTTTTACTTTTTTGTTGTCAGTAACAACTAGCCTTACTACTGGAGCGCTATGGCGAATCGAATCTTCTACAGTGGGTTTTAAAAATGTACGATAGGATTCTAAGTGTACTTTTTTGAAATGCAGCAAAAAATCTTTGACCATGTTGGTGTCAAATTGAGGAACGTTTTGTCCCAAATGCGAAAGCTGAATTTGATTTCCACCTTGGTAGTTGATCTCAAAAGACCAATCTGGAACGCTATGTTGAACTTCTATTTTACTGATCTCTAACTTCGGGAAATCAAAGATGCCGGTATACCGCCATTCCATTTCCTGGGCAAAAAAGCGCGGATTTAAAAAACCAGTAAATCCTTCCATGTGGCAGATATAAGGTTCAGCTGATTTTCCTTCACTGGGAATCTCCAGCAACATGATCGTACCGGTGTGATCCGCAGTATTTGGCCCGATATAGTATATTTTATCTGGGGTATTTGATCCGTTGGTATAAATTTCAACTTTCTTACCACTGGTGGCGATTATCTTCATCATGTTATCACGAGCCGTAGAAGCAACATTCCCTCTAACTCGCACGCGGTTGATGACTTGTAATAAATTGATGATGGCATCTTCGCGGGCTTTGTATTTTTTGTTCAAATCCCAAAGTCTGGAATTCCCAGATCTTTCCAATAGAGCGGTATTTCCATCGTGATCAGCAATGAATATTTTGGTTACAGTGCTGGTATCTTCTATCGCAAATTGCGTGAATGGATTGTCTTTGATTGAACTGTTTTGATCTTTGAGGTAAAAGAAAAGGGCAGTACCAATTACCAAGATCAAAATCCCAAGAAGGATTACATTTTTTTTCATCGAATTACTTTTTACTCCAGCGTCTTTTTCTCACAATGAATTGGCCAACGCCCAATACCAATACCATCGACAATGGAAGGGCTGTATTGGCCATTTGAATGCCTACTTTGGAATGATTGATTTTTTTTGTATCCAATTTACGGAGCTTGATGGTGCGCGATCGAACACTGATTAGTGATTGATCATCCAAAAGATAATTGATGCAATTGAGCAAAAATTCTTTATTGTCATAAAGTACATCTTTTCCGTAACGGTCATATCCCAATGGAAGTGGTGAATATCCTGTTTGACTTGGGATCAATCCATTTCTAACTACATCACCATCGCCAATGACAATCATGGCTGTTGGGCTACTTTTTCCTTTGAATCCTATGTTTTTATCACTTCTAATGGCATTCGGAAGTTTGTCATAATAGGCGGATGGAAATTCACCTTCCATCAATACAGCCATCAACATTCCAGTTCCTTTGTTGGCCTCAAAGTAATTTTGATCCAAGCTGACAATCGAGGTGTTAATTCGGACAGGTGTGTTCCAAGATTTGCTCAGAATTGAACTTCTCAGAAGTGGAGTCTTCTTGATTCCTTTTCCAGCATTGACGGTGTCCAAAGAAGATGCAAACTCAAGCTTAATCGGATCCAAATGTGACACAATAGGATGCGTCATATCTTGTGTAAACATTAAGGGTGCGTAATACCAATTGAAAAGCTGTATGTCTCTTTGATTTCCCTTCGGTCCTGCATCAAAAGCGATTGGAGCGCATTGAAAATCAATCACGATATTACGGTTGAGACGAACACCATATTCGAAGAGCTGCTCATACAACCCATTTTCGTTCGACATAGCCATAGTTTCTTGGCGCGTTCTCAAACTGTCCAAATCGGTTTTTACAGGATCAACCATCCACAAAACCTTTCCACCATTCATGATGAATTGATCAATGATCACCCTGTCTTTCTCGCTAATAGCGCTGTCTGGCTTGGCCACAACCAACGCGTTGTATTTATTTTTCCGACCTTCAAACCCTTCCAATTTGTCAGAAAGTGAATTGATCTGCTCTTTTAATTCTACAAAGTCGATATCGTAATTTTCATTGACAGCAGAAAGGAAATCATTCATCTGAATGGGTTGTAATTCCTTATGGCCCTCGAGAATAGCAACGGCGGGTTTCTCTTTCCTGATCGCTAATCGCAATCTGCTGGCCAATTCGTACTCGAGATTATTCACGGACGCATTAATCATCTCATCAGTAAACGTCGGACTTTCACTTTTAAAAAATTGAACTGCAGTTTCTTTCCCTCTATATTCAATGATACAGCCTGGCCAGATTAATTTGAATTGTTGAGAACCATTTTGCTTGATAGAAAGTCTTGTGAATTTCAGACCTTTTTCATCCAGAGCCTTTTCCTGATCGGCAATTCTTTTCTTGTCGTTGTTGGCATATGGGTCAATAAATTCAAATTGTACTTTGCCATCGCTGTAGTCTTCAAACTCTTCCAATTTTTCTCGAACACTGTTCTCCAATCGCTTAAAATTGGCAGGAAACTCGCCATGTAAATAGCAACGAACAAATACCTTGTCTTCTAATCCACCAAGCATCTGTTTGGTAGCTTCCGTCAATGTGTGTCGTTTTTCTTCAGTTAAATCCCATTTAAAAAAAGCAAATTGGAGGACATATCCCAAGGCCAATGTTATCAGTGTGATTGTTCCAAATTGAAACAAGTCGTTCTTTTTCAAATTCATCGATGCAAAAATGAGCTATTATTAGGTTGAAATTTTAGGGATAACGAAAATAGAAATCAAAACTCAAAAGTGAATAAGCAGAAATGCTGAGAAAATCACTTCTGCGGCCGTCATGAACATGGGGCGAATAAAAAACGGGCAAAATGTCTGTGTAAATGCTCAAATTGTTGAAAAACTAACAATTTTGACTCAATTTTATTTAATTGATAATAAGGGAGTTATAAATTAAATTCGCGAATTTTGAAAAATAATCAACAACACCTCTTGCAAGAGTGAAATAAAGATGTACATTTGCATCCCGAATTTCGCGTAGAGTGACTACGAGCGAAAAAGGTGAATTAAAGGAACTTAGAACGAACATGCCAACAGTTCAACAATTGATCAGAAAGGGCCGCGAGCCCAAAACGTATCGCAGCAAGAGTGCTGCGTTAACGTCATGCCCACAGCGTCGTGGAGTATGTACTAAGGTTTATACAACAACCCCAAAGAAGCCAAACTCGGCGTTACGTAAAGTAGCAAAGGTGCGTTTGACGAATGGTTTTGAAATCATCGCCTATATCGGTGGTGAGGGTCATAACTTGCAAGAGCACAGCATCGTTTTGGTGCGTGGTGGTCGTGTGAAGGATCTTCCAGGGGTGCGTTATCACATCGTGCGTGGTGCATTAGACACTGCGGGAGTAAACGGTCGTGGACAACGTCGTTCAAAATATGGTACAAAACGTCCAAAGCCAGGTCAAGCACCAGCGGCAGGAGGTAAAAAGAAATAAGCTTAAGTCATGAGAAGAAGAAAAGCGAAAAAAATAACGGTCCTTCCAGATCCAAAATTCAATGATGTTGTTGTAACGAAATTCGTTAACAATATCATGTTGCAAGGAAAGAAGAGTGTTGCTTTCACTATTTTCTACGATGCAATCGAGAAGGTAGCTGCTAAGACACAAGAGGAAGGTTTAGAAGTATGGCGTCGTGCATTGGAAAATGTTACGCCTGCGGTAGAGGTTCGTAGCCGTCGTGTAGGTGGAGCTACATTCCAAATTCCATCTCCAATCCGCGATGAACGTAAAAGTTCAATGGCGATGAAGTGGTTGATCGGATACGCTCGCAAGCGCAACGAAAAGAGCATGGCTGAAAAATTGGCTGGTGAAATTATCGCAGCAGCTAAAAATGAAGGTGCAGCTTACAAAAAGAGAGAAGATGTACACCGTATGGCTGAAGCCAACAAAGCATTCTCACATTTCCGTTTTTAATATTTAGAGAGAAAGAAAATGTCACGCGACCTTAAATTTACAAGAAATATCGGTATTGCTGCGCACATTGATGCGGGTAAAACCACTACCACAGAGCGTATTCTTTACTATGCTGGGGTAAACCACAAAATTGGTGAAGTTCACGATGGTGCTGCTACTATGGACTGGATGGTTCAAGAGCAAGAGCGCGGAATCACAATTACTTCTGCTGCTACTACCGTATTCTGGAACTACCGTGGTGAAAAATACCATATCAATATCATCGATACACCTGGTCACGTTGACTTTACCGTAGAGGTAAATCGTTCTTTGCGTGTATTGGATGGATTGGTTTTCTTGTTTTCAGCAGTTGATGGTGTAGAGCCACAATCTGAAACAAACTGGCGCTTGGCAAACAACTACAATGTTGCACGTATCGGCTTCGTTAACAAAATGGACCGTCAAGGTGCTGACTTTTTGAAAGTTGTTAAGCAGGTTAAAGATATGTTGGGTAGCAATGCTGTGCCATTGCAATTGCCAATCGGAGCTGAAGATGATTTCAAAGGAGTAGTTGACTTGATCAACTTCCGTGGTATGATTTGGAATGAGCATGACAGAGGGATGACTTACGAAGTTGTAGAGATTCCTGCTGATATGTTAGAAGAAGCAGAAATGTATCGTGAAAAATTGTTGGAAGCAATTTCAGAATTTGACGATAACTTGATGATGAAGTTCTTCGATGATCCAAATACAATCACTGAGCGTGAGATTTTGGATGCTTTGCGTAAAGCTTGTTTGAATCAAACAATCGTTCCAATGGTTTGCGGATCATCTTTCAAAAACAAAGGTGTTCAAACAATGTTGGATTTGGTGATGGAATTAATGCCATCTCCATTGGATAAGGAAAGTATCATGGGTACACATCCTGATACTGGGGAAGAGATTTCTCGTAAGCCAAGTTACAGTGAGCCATTTGCAGGTTTGGCATTCAAAATTGCAACCGATCCATTCGTAGGTCGTTTGGCTTTCACTCGTGCATATTCTGGAAAGTTAGATGCGGGTTCTTATGTATTGAACACTCGTTCAGGAAACAAAGAGCGTATCTCACGTATCTTCCAAATGCACGCTGCGAAACAAAATCCTATCGAATATTTGGGAGCTGGTGATATCGGTGCTGTTGTTGGATTTAAAGATATCAAAACTGGAGATACATTGTGCGACGAGAAATCGCCGATTATCTTAGAATCAATGGTGTTCCCAGAGCCGGTAATTGGTTTGGCGGTTGAGCCAAAAACACAAGCGGATAGCGATAAAATGGGTATGGCCTTGGCTAAATTGGCTGAAGAAGATCCTACATTCCGTGTAAGAACTGATGAAGATTCTGGACAAACCATTATCTCAGGTATGGGTGAGTTGCACTTGGAAATTATCGTCGATCGTTTGAAGCGTGAATTCAAAGTTGAGTGTAACCAGGGTGCTCCTCAAGTATCATACAAAGAGGCTTTGACTGGCACTACAGATCACCGTGAAACTTACAAAAAGCAAACAGGTGGTCGTGGTAAATTTGCCGATATCGTTTTCACTTTAGGTCCTAATGATGATCCAGAGAAAACAGGTTTGGTGTTCGTTAACAATATCAAGGGTGGTAACATTCCTCGTGAATTTATCCCATCTATTGAGAAAGGATTCAAGGAAGCCATGTTGAACGGTATTCTTGCAGGTTATCCTATTGATTCTTTGAAAGTAGAATTGAACGATGGATCTTTCCACGCAGTTGACTCTGACGCATTGTCTTTCGAGTTGTGTGCTAAGATGGCCTTCCGCGAAGCAGCCCCAAAATGTCGTCCAATTATCATGGAGCCTATCATGAAACATGAAGTGGTAACTCCAGCTGAGAACATGGGTGATGTTATCGGTGACTTGAACAAGCGTCGTGGTTTGATTGAAGGTACTAACGAACGTAATGGAGCGACAGTAATCAATGCTAAAGTTCCATTGAGTGAAATGTTCGGTTATGTGACTGACTTAAGAACCATCACATCAGGTCGTGCTACTTCAACTATGGAGTTCAGCAATTTCGCTCCTGCTCCCAATAACATCGCTGAAGCAGTAATTGCTAAGGTGAAAGGTAAAAATGCATAATAGATACATAGATTAATATAAAATGGCGCAAAAAATTCGCATCAAATTAAAGTCTTATGATCACAACTTGGTAGACAAGTCTGCTGAGAAGATTGTAAAGACTGTGAAGAGCACCGGTGCCGTAGTGAATGGTCCAATTCCATTGCCCACTCACAAGCGTATTTACACCGTGTTGCGTTCACCGCACGTTAACAAAAAAGCTCGTGAGCAGTTCCAATTGGACAGCTACAAGCGTTTGTTAGACATTTACAGCTCATCATCTAAGACAGTAGATGCCTTGATGAAGTTGGAGTTGCCAAGTGGAGTAGAAGTAGAAATTAAAGTGTAATCATTAAAAACAAAAGCACATGCCAGGAATAATTGGTAAAAAAGTAGGGATGACTAGTGTCTACAGTGCCGCTGGAAAGAATATTCCATGCACAGTGATAGAGGCTGGTCCATGTGTTGTGACTCAAATCAAGACACAAGACAAGGACGGTTATACCGCCGTTCAAATTGCTTTCGGAAACAAGAAAGAAAAGAATACCAGCAAACCTATGTTGGGTCATTTCAAGAAAGCAGGAGTTGAACCAAAGCGTTTCGTTGCTGAATTCGATGGTTTCGAATCAGAAGTGAAGTTAGGAGATGTAATTACGTTGGAAAGCGTTTTTGCAGAAGGTGAGAACGTTGACGTAGTAGGTACAACAAAGGGTAAAGGTTTTCAAGGCGTAGTGAAGCGTCACGGATTTGCCGGTGTGGGTGAAAGTACTCACGGTCAGCACAATCGTTTGCGTGCACCAGGTTCTTTGGGAGCTTCATCTGATCCAAGCCGTGTATTCAAAGGAATGCGTATGGCGGGTCGCGACGGAGGAGCACGTCGTACAGTTCAAAACTTAGAGGTAATCAAAGTTTTGGCAGATCAAAATTTGATCTTAGTTAAAGGAGCCGTTCCTGGCTTCAATGGTTCAACCGTATATATCGTGAAATAGTATGCAGCTCGAAGTATTGAATATGCAGGGTCAAAAGACCGGAAAGAAGGTAGATCTCGATGATGCAATTTTCGCAATCGAACCTAACGACCATGCGATCTATTTGGATGTTAAGCGTTATTTAGCGGCTCAACGTTCTGGTACACATAAAACAAAGCACAGAGGTGAGATTCACGGATCTACACGTAAATTGCACAAGCAAAAGGGTACAGGTGGTTCTCGTAAAGGAAGTATCAAAAACCCATTGTTCCGTCAAGGTGGTAGCATCTTTGGTCCTCAACCAAGAAACTACGAAATCAAAGTAAACAAGAGCACACAACGTTTGGCTCGTGCATCAGCTTTGTCTTATAAAGCAAAAGAGAATGGAATCGTTGTTCTTGATGCTCTAGCAATGGATGCTCCGAAAACTTCAGCTTTCAATATAGTATTGAAAAGCTTGAACGTAGCAGATAAGAAACCATTGTTCTTGATCGGAGAGAAGAACAATAATGTTTACTTGAGTTCACGTAACGTTCAAAATGCAAGCGTTCAAATGGCAAATGCTGTTAGCACATATGACTTGATGAATTGTTCGCACATCGTGTTCGTAGGAAACTCTCATGAAATTTTGTCTGACATCTTAAAAAAGTAATCACATGAATCCAATTCTAATACGCCCCCTCATCACGGAGAAAATGACCTCCATTCAAGAGAAGCAAGGTAAGTATGGCTTCATCGTAGATGTCAAAGCCAACAAAATTGAAATCAAAAAGGCCATCGAAAGCACATACGGTGTAAACGTAATCAAGTTGAACACTTTGCGTTACGATGGTAAAGCAAAATCTCGTTATACCAAAGCTGGTATTTTGTCTGGACGAACAGCTTCTTACAAAAAGGCTATCGTTAAATTGGCTGCGGGAGAAACAATTGACTTTTATTCCAACATTTAATAGATTAAGAAATGGGAATTAAAAAATTAAATCCAATAACTGCAGGTACTCGTTTCAAAGTAGCTCCTACTTTTGAAGAGATCACAGCAGACAAGCCATATAAGCCTTTGGTTGTGCCAATCAAGAAGACCGGCGGTCGTAACAACCAAGGTAAGCGCACCATGAGAATGATTGGTGGTGGTCATAAAAGAAACTATCGTTTGATTGATTTCAAACGTGATAAGCATGATATCAGTGCTACTGTTATGACGATTGAGTATGATCCAAACCGTTCTGCTCGTATCGCCTTAGTAGAATATGCTGATGGTGAAAAGCGTTATATCCTTGCACCTCAAGGTTTGACTGTAGGAACTGTGATCTTGTCAGGCGACAAAGTAGCTCCAGAAGTCGGAAACGCAGTTCCTTTGAGAGATTTACCTTTGGGTACTGTTGTTCACAACATTGAGATGCGTCCTGGAAAGGGTGGTGTTTTAGCCCGAAGTGCAGGAAGTTACGCTCAATTGTCAGCTCGTGATGGAGAATACGCTGTTATCACGTTGCCTTCTGGTGAAACAAGAAAAGTTTTGGCTAAGTGTATCGCAACAGTTGGATCAGTATCTAACTCTGAGCACAACTTGGTTCGCTCTGGTAAAGCTGGTCGTAGCCGTTGGTTAGGACGTCGTCCAAGAGTACGTGGTGTTGCTATGAACCCAGTCGATCACCCAATGGGTGGTGGTGAGGGCCGTCAATCGGGAGGATTGCCACGCTCTCGTAAGGGAACACCTTCAAAAGGTTATAAGACGCGTAAACCTAAAAAGGCGTCATCGAAATTTATCATTGAACGTAGAAAGAAGTAATAATCCATGGCTAGGTCATTAAAAAAACCACCTTTTATCCACTATAAGCTTGCAAAGCGCATAGAGGATGCTCAAGCAAACGGCAAGAAAAGCGTTATCAAAACGTGGAGTCGCGCGAGTACCATCACTCCAGATTTCGTTGGATTGACGATTGCAGTGCACAATGGTAAAACGTTTATCCCTGTTTACGTGACAGAGAATATGGTAGGACACAAGTTGGGTGAGTTTTCACCAACACGTAACTTCCGTGGTCACGCAGGTAACAAGAAATAATAATACGCACCAACGATAAAGAATAGATCATGGGAGCTCGTAAAAAAGAGATGGCCGATAGGCTAAAAGAAGAACGCAAAAACATTGCATTCGCCAAATTGAATAGTTTTCCAACCTCTCCGCGTAAAATGCGTTTGGTAGCGGATACAATTAGAGGAAAAGAAGTGATTTCAGCTTTGAATATTTTGAAGTTCACTCGTCGTAACACAGCTACTCCTTTAGAGAAGTTGTTGCGCTCTGCAATTGCTAACTGGCAAGCTAAAAATGAAGGTCAAGATATCACTACTTCAAATGTCATCGTAAAAGAGATTAAAGTAGATGTATCACACACTTTGAAGCGCATCAGCGCTGCGCCTCAAGGACGTGCACACAAAATCCGTAAGCGCAGTAACCACGTAACCATCATTTTAGATAAAAAATTAGGATAAGAAATGGGACAAAAGTGTAACCCAATAGGAAATCGTTTAGGTTTCATCAAAGGATGGGACAGCAACTGGTTTGGCGGAAACAACTATGCTGATCGCATTGTTGAGGATGACAAGATCCGTAAGTATTTGATGGCTCGTTTGAAGAAGGCATCTGTTTCAAAGATTGTGATTGAAAGAACTTTGAAATTGGTTACTGTAACAATCAATACAGCTCGTCCAGGTGTAATCATCGGGAAAGCAGGTACTGAAGTAGACAAATTGAAAGAGGAGTTGAAGAAGTTGACTGGAAAAGATGTTCAAATCAACATCTTCGAAATCAAACGTCCAGAATTAGATGCTCGTTTAGTGGCGGATGGAATTTGTCGTCAAATCGAAGGTCGTATTTCTTACCGTCGTGCAACTAAAATGTCAATTGCTTCTGCAATGCGCATGGGAGCTGAGGGAATTAAAGTTACGATTTCAGGTCGTGTAAATGGAGCAGAGATTGCTCGTTCAGAATCTTACAAAGAAGGACGTACTCCATTGCATACTTTGCGTGCTGATATCGATTACCATCATGCTGAAGCTCATACTGCTTACGGAAGAATTGGTGTAAAAGTTTGGATTTGTCGTGGAGAAGTGTACGGAAAACGCGATTTATCACCTAACTTTGGCGCCCCTCAGCAGAACACTGGAAAAAGAGGTGGTTCTCAAGGTGGCGGAGAACGTCGCGAGAGAAGAGGAGAGCGCAAAGGCCGTTAATTGTAAAATGATCGCTAAAAGGAATTAGAAAATGTTACAACCAAAAAGAACAAAATATAGAAAGCAGCAGAAGGGCAAGATTAAAGGTATTGCCTACAGAGGATCTCAATTGGCTTTCGGAAGTTTTGCAATCAAAACTTTAGATGAAGGATTTATTACTTCACGTCAATTGGAAGCTGCTCGTGTTGCCCTAACTCGTTTCATGAAGCGTGAGGGTAAAGTTTGGATCCGAATTTTTCCAGACAAACCTATCACAGCGAAACCAGCCGAGGTACGTATGGGTAAAGGTAAAGGGGCTCCTGATCATTGGGTAGCTGTAGTTAAGCCAGGACGTATTTTGTTTGAAGCAGAAGGTGTTCCTTTGGAAACAGCGCAAGAAGCGTTACGTTTGGCCGCTCAAAAATTGCCATGCCGTACAAAATTCATCGTAAGAGCAGATTATACTGAATAATAGAATTATGAAAGCCGCAGATTATAGAAATATGTCATCATCGGATTTGATTGAACAAATCCGAGAAAGCGAAACTGCTTTGGCCAAGATGAAATTTGGACACCAAATAGCAGGCACTGAGAATCCAATGACGCTTCGTAACAAACGTCGTGAGATTGCTCGAATGAAAACTGTTTTAATTGAAATGAAGAATAAATAATAAGCCGTGATGGAAAGAAATCTTCGTAAAGAACGTATCGGGATCGTTACCAGCAACAAAATGGAAAAAAGTATTGTTGTTCAGGTAGAGACGAAAATTCGTCACCCGAAATATGGGAAATTTGTGAAACACACAAAAAGATTCATGGCGCACGATGAGAAAGGAGAGTGTGGAATTGGTGATACTGTAAAGATCATGGAAACCCGCCCTTTGAGTAAGTTGAAGCGTTGGAGATTGGTTGAAATCATTGAAAAGGCGAAATAACGAAATAGGAGACTGAGTCATGGTACAAAATGAATCACGCCTGAAAGTGGCAGATAATAGCGGAGCTCGCGAAGTGTTAGTAATCCGTGTTTTAGGAGGAACTCGTCGTCGTTATGCTTCCTTGGGTGACCAAATAGTAGTCACTGTAAAAGATGCATTGCCATCTGGTAACGTAAAGAAAGGAGCTGTATCAAAGGCTGTGATCGTACGTACCAAGAAAGAAGTGCGTCGTCCAGATGGAAGTTACATTCGCTTCGACGATAACGCAGTTGTGTTATTGAACAACAATGGTGAGATGCGTGGAACACGTATTTTCGGGCCAGTTGCTCGTGAGTTGCGTGAGAAAGACTATATGAAAATCGTTTCATTGGCACCAGAAGTGCTTTAATATTTAAATGCGATGTTTAAACGTTTAAAAATAAAGAAAGGCGATATGGTAGTGGTAACTGCCGGCGATAACAAAGGGAAGCAAGGCCGTGTTATCGAAGTAAATCGCGAAAAGGATACGGTAATTGTTGAGGGTGTGAATATGATCACTCGTCACCGTAAGCCATCTGCTCAAAATCCTCAAGGAGGAATTGAAAAGAGAGAAGCAGGTATCAACATCAGCAATGTTATGTTGATGGATGCAAAAGGCAACGCTACTCGCGTAGGACGTCGCCGCAACGAAAGTGGTAAATTAGAGCGTTTTTCTAAAAAGACAGGGGAGGCAATCAAATGAGTTATAGTCCAAGACTTCGTGCTAAGTACAACGAGGAAATTATTTCTGAATTGAAGAAACGTTTTGAGTATTCTTCATCTATGCAGGTTCCGCGTATTACTAAAATTTGCTTGAACCAAGGTTTGGGAAAGGCAACTGCTGATAAGAAATTAGTAGATACTGCGGTAGACGAGATGACAATGATCGCTGGTCAAAAAGCAGTAGCAACTGTTTCAACCAAGGATATCTCTAACTTTAAATTAAGAAAGGGAGTTCCGATCGGAGCAAAAGTAACTTTGCGTGGTGATCGTATGTATGAGTTTTTAGATCGTTTGATTTCGGTTTCTTTACCTCGTACTCGTGATTTCCGTGGAGTAAGAAACTCAGGTTTTGATGGGCATGGAAACTTTACCTTCGGTATCAAGGAACAAATCATTTTCCCTGAAATCGATTTGGATAAAGTGAAGATGATCAATGGTATGGATATCACGCTAGTGACAACTGCCAAAACAAACGAAGAGGCCAAAGCTTTATTAGAAGGATTTGGTTTCCCATTAACGAAATAATAGTAACGGTAGATAAAGAAGTACAATGGCTAAAGAATCAATGAAAGCCCGCGAGCGTAAGAGAATTGCGCTTGTTGAAAAATACGCAGTAAAAAGAGCTGCATTAAAGGAAGCTGGAGATTGGGACGCTTTGCAAAAGTTGCCTAAGAACAGTAGTAAAGTACGTGTGCACAATCGTTGTCAATTGACAGGTCGTCCACGTGGATACATGCGCCAATTCGGTATCTGCAGAAATCAATTCCGTGAGTTAGCCTTAGAAGGTAGAATTCCTGGAGTTAAAAAAGCAAGTTGGTAATAATTGATTAAGAAGGATAATAGAAATGAATACTGATCCAATAGCAGATTACTTGACCCGCATCCGCAACGCGCAGATGGCTCGTCATAAGGTGGTGGAAATTCCCGCTTCAAACTTGAAAAAGGAAATCACACGTATCCTACATGATTCAGGATATATTTTGAACTTTAAGTTCGAAGAAGGCACTCCTGGTGTTATCAAAATTGCCTTGAAATACAACGCTAAAACCAAGCAACCGGCGATTACGAAAATCGATCGTATATCTTCTCCAGGTTTGCGTAAATATGTTGGTGTTGAGGAAATGCCACGTGTTTTAAACGGTTTGGGTATTGCTGTCGTATCAACTCCAAAAGGAGTAATGACTGACAAAACCGCTCGTAAAGAAAACGTTGGTGGAGAAGTATTGTGTTACGTATATTAATATCATTAGATCATGTCAAGAATAGGAAAATTACCCATTAGCATTCCGGCAGGCGTTGAAGCGTCTATGACCAATGGAGTTCTAAGAGTAAAAGGTCCCAAAGGGGAGCTTTTTCAGGAGATTACTGGTGCTGTGAGTGTTGAGATCGCTGAGGGTACGATTACGGTTTCTCGTTCATCTGAGCACAAAGATGCACGCTCTAAGCACGGATTGTATCGTTCGTTGATCAACAACAT
The DNA here is from genome assembly GCA_947448135.1 of Flavobacteriales bacterium. Taxonomy (GTDB): domain Bacteria; phylum Bacteroidota; class Bacteroidia; order Flavobacteriales_D; family Sanyastnellaceae; genus CAMCTV01. Next base: position 9,816 of record CANFLZ010000018.1, on the reverse strand, counting down.
GATTGTTGGTGTTAGTACAGGATGGACTAAGAATTTAGAAATGATAGGTGTTGGTTACCGTGCAAAAGCAGCGGGTCAACAATTGGAAATGACTTTAGGTTATAGCCATCCAATCATTTTTGAATTACCTGAAGAGGTAAAAGTTTCTGCAAAAGCAGAAAAAGGTGAGAACCCAACGATCATGTTGGAATCTTATGACAAGCAATTAATAGGTCAGGTAGCTGCAAAGATTCGTTCATTGCGTGCTCCAGAGCCTTACAAAGGAAAAGGTGTTCGTTACGTTGGTGAGTTTGTGCGCAAAAAAGCGGGTAAATCAGCAGCTAAATAATCATAGACTATGGCATTCACAAAAGAAGCAAGAAGAGCAAAAATTCGTACTCGTATCCGTTCAACGGTTAAAGGTACAGCAGAGAGACCCCGCTTGTCTGTATTCCGCAGTAACAAGCAGATTTATGCTCAGATCATCGATGACAATCAAGGAAAAACTTTGGTGTCCGTTGGTTCAGCATACATCAAGGAATCTCAAAACATGCCTAAAATCGATCAGGCGAAGGTTGTCGGAAAGGCAATCGCTGAAAGAGCAATGGCAGCAGGTATCGAGTCAGTAATATTTGATCGAGGAGGATACTTGTATCACGGAAGAGTTAAATCATTGGCCGAGGCTGCTCGTGAAGCAGGGCTTAAATTCTGATAATCATGGCAGAAGTAAAAAATGTTCGCTCAAGCGAAACAGAATTAAAAGATAAATTGGTTGCGGTTAATCGCGTAACCAAAGTAACAAAAGGTGGACGTACTTTCGGATTTGCTGCTATTGTTGTAGTAGGAAACGAAAATGGAGTAGTAGGTCATGGTTTGGGTAAATCAAAGGAAGTAGCGGAAGCTGTTACAAAAGCTGTAGAAGACGCTAAGAAGAACTTGGTTCGTATTCCTCTTTTCCATGGAACAATTCCTCATGAGCATTCAGGCAAATTCGGTGGAGCTCGTGTTTTCATCAAGCCTGCTTCACATGGTACTGGTGTAATTGCCGGAGGTGCTATGCGTGCTGTGTTTGAATCTGCTGGAGTTACTGACGTATTGGCTAAATCTAAAGGTTCATCCAATCCTCACAACGTGGTAAAGGCTACCATCAATGCTTTGGCAGGTTTGCGTGATCCAAAAGAGATTGCAAGAATGCGTGGAGTTTCACTAGATAAAGTATTCAACGGGTAATATTTGACAAATGGCAAAAGTTGTTATCACACAAGTAAGAAGCGCAATTGACTATCCAAAGCGCCAAAAAGAAACGATCAAAGCTTTAGGAATAAAGAAATTAAACGTTTCAGTAGAGAAGGAGTTGTCTCCCAATATCGAAGGAATGATTCGCGCAGTGAGTCATTTGTTGAAAGTTGAGTACAAATAATCTTTAAATCGATTACAATGAAATTAAATACACTAAAACCAGCGGAAGGCTCGGTTAAAAACCGCAAGCGTATTGGTCGTGGAGAAGGATCCGGACATGGTGGAACTTCTACACGTGGTCATAAAGGTGCTGGATCTCGCTCAGGAAATAAAAGAAAGATTGGTTTCGAAGGTGGTCAAATGCCTTTGCAACGTCGTCTTCCTAAGTATGGTTTCCGTAACTTTAATCGTGTTGAGTACAAAGGAATCAATTTGGATACTTTGTCAATGTTGGCTGAAAAGTTCAATTTGAATGAAGTGACTCATGAGATTCTTGTTCAACATGGAATTTGCTCAAAAAATGACCTAGTAAAGATTTTGGGTCGTGGAGAGTTAAAAGGAAAAATGAATGTTTCTGCTCATGGTTTCTCTGAAGCTGCAAAGACTGCTATTGAGAACGCGGGTGGAGTAGTAACTGTACTATAATCAGATTTATGAAAGGCTTTATTCAAAAGATTAAAGATATCTGGCATCACGAAGAACTTCGTCGTAAGATCGGCTACACATTGATGTTGTTGTTGATTTATCGAATTGGATCATTTATCGTATTGCCAGGTGTTGATTCATCCAAGTTGGATGCAGGTGCACAAGGTGGATTGTTGGGATTTTTAGGTCTCTTCACAGGGGGTGCGTTCAGTCGTGTATCAATCTTTGCTCTTGGAGTAATGCCTTACATTTCTGCATCGATTATCATTCAGTTATTGGGTTTAGCTGTTCCGGCTATTCAAAAAATGCAACGTGAAGGAGAGTCAGGACGCAAGAAATTGAATCAATGGATGCGTATGTTGACCATCGCAATTGGTTTGGTTCAGGCTCCTGGGTATATTGCTCAGTATGTTCCTGCTAATGCTCATCACGGTGGATCTTTGTGGATGGTGTCTGCAGTTATTATTTTGACTTGTAGTACACTTTTTGTTATGTGGTTAGGTGAAAAGATCACAGACAAAGGAATTGGAAATGGAACGTCTTTGATTATCATGACTGGTATCATTTCGGACATTCCTAGAGGGTTTTACTCTGAATTCGGAGCACAAACGCCATTCTTTTTCTTAATTGAAATGGCTACAATGGTTGTTATCATTGGAGCAACTATTGGTATCATCCAAGCAGTGAGAAGAATTCCTGTTCAAATGGCTCGGTTGAGCGCTGGATCAGCAACAGGCATGCCTGCAGGTGAGGCCGCTCGTTCGTTTATTCCTTTGCGCGTAAATTCTGCAGGTGTAATGCCCATCATTTTTGCTCAAGCAATTATGTTCATTCCACTTTACATGCAGAATTCAGAAACTTTCCGTGATAGTAGTGTTTTGGCAAGTTTGACAAGAATAGATGGTGTAGGTTACAACTTGTTGTTATTTACAATGATTATTCTCTTCACTTTTTTCTATACAGCTATCGTTACAAACCCTACGCAGATTGCGGATGACTTGAAAAGAAACGGAAATTTTGTGCCTGGTGTTAAGCCTGGAAAAGAAACTTCTGAATTTATTGATAGAGTATTGTCCAATATTACCCTTCCTGGTGGTATATTTGTCGCCCTGATTGCAATTTTACCAGCAGTATTGATGATTTCGGGTTTAGCTAAGACGCAGCAGTTTGCTCAATTCTTTGGCGGAACGTCATTGTTGATCACGGTAGGTGTTATCTTGGATTTGTTACAACAGATAGAAAGTCATTTGTTATCACGTCACTACGATGGATTGATGAAATCTGGAAGAGTCCGTGGTCGAAGCAATACTGGGGCCGTAGGAACTGGTTATACTGCTTAAGAAAGTGACGAGGGGAGGGAAGCCGGTTGTTAAAACCGAAGATGAGATAGCACTCATCAAAGAGAGTTCTTTACTTATTGGAAAAACACATGCAATGTTAGCCGCGCATATTTTGCCCGGGGTTACAACGATGGAGCTAGATAAATTGGCTCATGATTTTATCAAAGATCATGGAGGCTTTCCTGGCTTTTTAGGTTACAATGGTTTCCCCAATAGCATATGTGCAAGTGTCAATGCCGCAGTTGTTCACGGCATACCTACACAAACTCCCCTGAATTCAGGTGATATTGTGTCAGTTGATATAGGTGTAATAAAGAACAACATGTGGGGAGATTCAGCATTTACTTTCGCAGTAGGTGAGGTTTCAAATGAAGTAAACAACTTGTTACAAGTAACAAAAGAGTGTTTACTGATTGGAATCGAACAAGCCGTGGCAGGAAATAGAATAGGGGATATCGGATATGCGATTCAGCAGCATGCAGAATCGTTTGGTTACGGTGTCGTTCGTGAATTAGTAGGACATGGTGTCGGTATTCAGTTACACGAACCGCCGGAAGTTCCGAATTATGGCAAGCGAGGAAGTGGTCCTGTATTGCAGGAAGGATGGGTTTTGGCAATAGAGCCAATGATTAATTTGGGTACTAAAAACATTCGTCAAATGAAAGATGGGTGGACAATAGTGACCTCAGATATGAAGCCCAGTGCACATTTTGAGCATACCACAGTGGTGAGAAAAGAAAAAGCAGAGGTGTTATCCAGTTTTAAAGAAATAGAAGAAGCTTTGGCTTTAAAAAAATAAAAAGTAATGGCGAAACAAGCGTCGATAGAGTTAGATGGAGTAATTGTTGAGGCATTGTCAAATGCAATGTTTCGCGTAGAGTTGGAAAACGGTCACGTTATTATCGCACATATATCTGGTAAAATGCGGATGCACTACATTCGAATTTTACCAGGAGATAAGGTGAAAGTGGAAATGTCCCCTTATGACTTGACCAAAGGAAGAATTAGTTTTAGATACAAATAGAAAGTAAGTAATCATGAAAATAAGAGCATCAATTAAGAAGCGTTCGGCGGATTGCAAAATTGTTCGTCGCAAAGGGAAGTTGTATGTAATCAACAAGAAAAACCCAAAGTTTAAACAAAGACAAGGATAAACCCCAATTAGGGATAACTAATATCAGAAAATGGCAAGGATTGCAGGTATCGATTTACCACGTAACAAAAGAGGTGAGATTGGACTCACTTACATCTACGGAATTGGCCGTAGCACAGCTCGTCGTATTTTAAGTGCTGGCGGTATTGACTTCAACAAGAAAGTTTCTGAATGGAACGATGATGATTTGTCAAAGATTCGTAATTTCATTACAGAAGAAGTTAAAGTTGAAGGATCATTGCGCTCAGAAGTACAATTGAACATCAAGCGATTGATGGATATCGGTTGTTACCGCGGCGTTCGTCACCGTTTGGGTCTTCCATTACGTGGACAATCTACCAAAAACAACTCTCGTACTCGTAAGGGTAAGCGTAAGACAGTTGCGAATAAGAAAAAGGCTGTTAAATAATAAATAGTACCATAGATATAGATCATGGCTAAAGTAGAAAAAAAGAAAAAGAAGAATGTAGTCGTTGAGGCGGTAGGTCAGGCACATGTGCAATCTACCTTCAACAACATTATCATCAGTTTGACCAACAATAGTGGTCAAGTGATCTCTTGGTCTTCTGCCGGTAAAATGGGTTTCAGAGGGTCAAAGAAAAACACACCTTACGCAGCACAAATGGCTGCGGAACAATGCGGAAAAGAAGCTTTCGACTTGGGATTAAGAAAGGTGAAAGTATTTGTAAAAGGCCCTGGTGCTGGTCGTGAGTCTGCGATTCGTACGATTCACACCATTGGAATTGAGGTGACAGAGATTGTTGATACAACTCCACTTCCTCACAATGGATGTCGTCCTCCTAAAGCCCGTCGTATCTAATAATTAGTAAGTAAAGAAATGGCAAGATATATTGGACCCAAAACAAAAATTGCTCGTAAGTTTCGTGAAGCAATTTATGGCCCTGATAAAGGATTAGAGAAGCGTAATTACCCACCTGGTCAGCATGGACCGAACAAGCGTCGTGCAAAGCAGTCTGAGTATTCAATTCAGTTGGCTGAAAAGCAAAAAGCAAAATATACCTATGGTATCCTTGAGCGTCAGTTCGAGAACTTGTACAAAAAAGCATCAGCTCGTCCAGGTGTAACCGGTGAGATTTTGTTGACTTTGTGTGAGTCTCGTTTGGATAACACCGTTTACCGTTTGGGTATCGCTCCTACACGTTCTGGAGCTCGTCAATTGGTAGGTCATGGTCATATCACAGTAAATGGTGATGTTGTAAACATCGCTTCTTACATGTTGCGCCCAGGTGATCGTATTGCAGTTCGTGAGAAATCAAAGTCTTTGCAATCAATCGTAATGTCGTTGTCAAATCGTACAAACTTTGATTGGTTGGATTGGAATGATTCTGACAAGTCTGGTGTTTATATCAAGCACCCAGAGCGTGTTCAGATCCCAGAGAACATCAAAGAACAATTGATCGTCGAATTGTACTCCAAATAATCTTTTAATTAAATACATTAAAATAATGGCCATATTAGATTTCGTAAAACCAGACAAAGTAATCATGCTTGATAGCAATGATTTCACTGGTTCATTCGAATTCCGTCCGTTGGAACCCGGATTCGGAATTACCATCGGAAACGCCTTGCGCCGTATCCTACTTTCTTCTTTGGAAGGATTTGCGATTACATCAATCAAAATTGAAGGTGTTGATCACGAATTTTCTACTATCAAAGGAGTTGTTGAAGATATCACAGAGATCATTTTGAATTTGAAACAAGTACGTTTCAAATGCCAAATAGACGGTACTGACTATGAGAAGTTTTCTGTCACTGTTGGTGGTCAGGATCAATTCAAAGCAGGTGAAATCGGAAACTTTACAACTGCATTCCAAGTATTAAATCCTGATTTCGTGATCTGTAATATGGATCCGAAGGTGAAGATTAAAATGGATCTGGTAATTCAGAAAGGTCGTGGATATCGTCCAGCTGAGGAAAATAAATCAAGCAGCGCACCGACAGGAACAATTTTCATTGACAGTATCTTCACGCCTATGCGCAATGTGAAATATAGCATTGAAAACTATCGTGTAGAGCAAAAGACGGATTATGAGAAATTGATCCTTGAAATTCAAGGGGATGGTTCAATCACTCCTAAAAATGCTCTTCAAGAGGCTGCAAAGATTTTGATTCATCATTTCATGTTGTTCAGTGATGAGCGTATTACATTGGAGACGGAAATCAAACGTGAGTCTGAAGAGTTTGATGAGAGCAGTTTGCACATGCGTCAATTGTTGAAAACCAAATTGGTTGATATGGATTTGAGTGTTCGTGCATTGAATTGCTTGAAAGCAGCTGATATCGACACATTGGGAGATTTGGTTTCTTTCAATAAAAATGACTTGTTAAAGTTCAGAAACTTTGGTAAGAAATCATTGACTGAATTAGAAGAATTGGTTGAAAACAAAGGTCTTCAGTTCGGGATGAATGTATCAAAATACAAATTAGATCGCGATTAATCGATCATTATAGAGTAAAGAAATGAGACACGGAAAGACAGTAAATCATTTAGGTAGAAAAGCTGAGCACCGCGAGGCTTTGTTGATGAACATGGCTTGCTCTTTGATCGAGCACAAGCGTATCAATACTACAGTTGCAAAAGCAAAGGCTTTAAAAAAGTATGTAGAGCCACTTTTGACAAAATCAAAAACAGATAGCACACACAGTCGTCGTATTGTATTCAGTTATTTGAAGAACAAAGAAGCGGTAACAGAATTGTTCCGTGAAGTTTCTCCAAAAATTGCAGATCGTCCAGGTGGATACACACGTATTATCCGTTTGGGTTTCCGTCCAGGTGATAATGCAGATATGTGTATGATTGAATTGGTGGATTTCAATGAAATCTATGGAAAAGAAGCTGACAAAGCTGCTGCTGCTAAAAAACGTACACGTCGTGGTGGTGCTAAAAAGAAAGAAGATGAAGGAACAGTTGAAACTTCATCGGAAGCAACTGCTGAAGCTACTGAAGAGAAGCCAAAAGCAAAGCGTGCTCCACGCAAAAAGAAGGATGATTCTGCTGCAGAATAATCTTCATAAAATACTACGAAAAAAGGCCATCGAAAGATGGCTTTTTTGTTTTCCCTTAGTACCTTTGTCGTCTAAAAAAATAAGGATAAATGAAGATCTTGGTTTGTGTTAGTAAGGTACCAGATACCACGGCGAAAATCGCGTTTTCAAATCCAACAACCTACGATGAGAGTGGGGTTACATTCATTATCAATCCATATGATGAATGGTACGCGTTGGTGAGAGCTTTAGAATTGAAGGAAACCATTGGGGGTACCGTTGTTGTTGCTTCGGTTGGAGGTGCAGATTATGAGCCAATCATCAGAAAGGCATTGGCAATTGGCGCGGACGAAGGGGTTCGTATTGATGCTCCCGAATCTGATGCCTATTCAGTGGCTTCTGAAATTGTATCGTATGCCAAATCAGAATCGTTTGATTTGATTATATGTGGTAAGGAAACAATCCAGTACAATGGTGGTGTCGTTCCTGGAATGATAGCGGAACTGTTATCATTGCCATATTTGTCTGGAGCTTCTAAATTGGAGGTAAACGGTAACGATGTAGTGTTGGAAAGAGAGATTGCAACTGGCGTAGAAGTATTTAAATCAAAATTGCCAATGGTTGTTTCTGCAGCCAAAGGAATGGCGGAGCAACGTATACCGAATATGCGTGGGATTATGGCAGCTCGTACTAAACCTTTAAACGTAGTTGTAAGTGCTAATGCCTCAACACAAACTGAGGTGTTACAATTTAGTATGCCACCTGCTAAATCGGGTTGTAAAATGATTAATCCTGAGGATGCGGCGCAATTGATACAATTGTTGCATGAAGAGGCTAAAGTGATTTAAAATATTTTGGAAATGAAAGTATTGGTATTTGTAGAAAATAATGGTGGAAAGTCTACCAAAGCGGGTCTAGAGGCTGTTTCTTATGCCAAGGCATTGGGAGCCGAAGTTACTGCAATCATGTTTGGTGAAGTAGCTGGCGATGCAGGTGTTGGTGAATGTGGAGCAGGAGAGTTGAAAGTGCAATCTGGCAACTTGGATTCAAGAGCAATCGCAAACATTGTCGCGCAAGAGTTTACGGCTGGAAATTACAGTTATCTAATCGCAAGTCACGATAATTTGGGTAAAGAGGTGATGCCTCGAGTTGCAATAAAAAACAATTGCTCCTTGATAAGCGGTGTTACTGCATTAGCCGATTTTTCGAATGGTTGTGTAGTGAAGCGCAATGTGTTCTCAGGAAAGGCAATCGCAGAGGTGTCATCAAAATCCACATCTTCTATCCTGACAGTTTTACCGAATTCATTTGGGGTCAAAAAGATTGGCGGAACAGCGCAGGTTGCTGCATTAAGTTTGAGCGCATCTGGTTCTGAGGTTGAATTGGTTGAAATAAAAGGCAACCATGGCGATGCAGGAATTCCATTGCCTGAAGCTGACATCGTGGTGAGCGCTGGACGTGGAATGAAAGGCCCAGAAAATTGGGGAGGAGTTGAGGAATTGGCCAAGGAATTGGGAGCAGCAACCGCATGCTCTCGTCCAGTAAGTGATATTGGTTGGAGACCTCACCACGAGCACGTCGGACAAACTGGGATTGCTATTCGTCCTAACTTGTATATCGCAATCGGTATCAGTGGGGCTATTCAACATTTGGCGGGAGTTAATGGAAGCAAGGTGATCGTTGTGATTAACAAGGACCCTGAAGCTCCTTTCTTTAAGGCTGCGGATTATGGAATTGTTGGTGATGCCTTTGAAGTACTTCCCAAGTTGATTGAGGCCGCTAAGCAGTTTAATGCAAATAAGTAATCATAGTGTCACGCCGAGTAGAATTGCATGTATCTGATATTAGTCCTAGTGGGACTACGTCGGGTGCTTACCAAATGGTATTGGTGGATCTTGAAGGCATTTGGAGACTCCCAATTATCATCGGCGGTACAGAAGCGCAGGCAATAGCCATTGCAATGGAACGAATCGAACCATTGCGGCCTTTGACGCATGATTTGATAAAAACACTGGCGACATCATTTGGGATTGAAGTAATGGAGGTGGAAATATACAATTTTAAGGAAGGTGTATTTCATGCAAAATTGATAGCCATACAGGACAGTCGTCAAGTGGAAATTGATTCGCGTACAAGTGATGCAGTGGCCATCGCCCTTCGATTTGATTGCCCTATTTTCTGTCAAGATTTTATTTTGAAGGAGAATGCGATTACCCATCATGACGAGAAGTTACTGGGTCTTGCTGATTTGGATGGAGTAGAAGATGAGTTAGAAGAGCCTGAAGAGTTGTCCATTCAAGAATTGCAGTCCGCATTAGAGGAAGCCTTGCAGAATGAAGATTACGAGCGAGCTTCGCAACTAAGAGATGAAATTGCACGAAGAAGTGCTTAATTAACTATATTTGAATCATGGAAAACGAAAAGGCACAATCACCTCAAGAGCTGGAAATGTTA
>CANFLZ010000017.1 GCA_947448135.1 Flavobacteriales bacterium | reverse complement strand
GAATTGTGATGGTGTAGATGAAGTATGTATCGTGAATGGCTGTACAGATTCATTGGCATGTAACTACAATGCCTCCGCGAATCAAGAAAATGGAACATGTACATACCCAGCTCAAACCTACTTGACTTGCGAAGGCACATGTATCAACGATACAGACGGAGACGGTATATGTAACGAAATCGAAGTTCCTGGTTGTACAGATTCAAATGCATGTAACTACGATGCATTGGCCACTGATGAAAACGGAACATGTACTTACCCAGCACAAACCTACTTGACTTGTGAAGGCACCTGTATCAACGATACAGACGGCGATGGAGTATGCAACGAAATCGAAGTTCCTGGTTGTACTGACCCAACTGCATGTAACTACGATGCATTGGCAACGGACGAAAATGGAACATGTACATACCCAGCACAAACCTACTTGACTTGTGACGGCACCTGTATCAACGATACAGACGGCGATGGAGTATGCAACGAAATCGAAGTTCCTGGTTGTACCGATCCAACTGCATGTAACTACGATGCATTGGCAACGGACGAAAATGGAACATGTACATACCCAGCACAAACCTACTTGACTTGTGAAGGCACATGTATCAACGATACAGACGGAGACGGTATATGCAACGAAATCGAAGTGCCTGGTTGTACCGATCCAACTGCATGTAACTACGATGCATTGGCAACGGACGAAAACGGAACTTGTACATACCCAGCACAAACCTACTTGACTTGTGAGGGAACCTGTATCAACGATACAGACGGCGATGGCGTATGCAACGAAATCGAAGTGCCTGGTTGTACAGATTCAAATGCATGTAACTACGATGCATTGGCCACTGATGAAAACGGAACATGTACTTACCCAGCACAAACCTACTTGACTTGTGAAGGCACATGTATCAACGATACAGACGGCGATGGCGTATGCAACGAAATCGAAGTTCCTGGTTGTACCGATCCAACTGCATGTAACTACGATGCATTCGCCACTGATGAAAACGGAACATGTACTTACCCAGCACAAACCTACTTGACTTGTGAAGGCACATGTATCAACGATACGGACGGCGATGGCGTATGCAACGAAATCGAAGTACCTGGTTGTACCGATCCAACTGCATGTAACTACGATGCATTGGCCACTGATGAAAACGGAACTTGTACATACCCAGCTCAAACCTACTTGACTTGTGAAGGAACATGTATCAACGATACAGACGGAGACGGTATATGTAACGAAATCGAAGTCCCTGGTTGTACCGATCCAACTGCATGTAACTACGATGCATTGGCCACTGATGAAAACGGAACATGTACTTACCCAGCACAAACCTACTTGACTTGTGAAGGAACATGTATCAACGATACAGACGGCGATGGCGTATGTAACGAAATCGAAGTACCTGGTTGTACTGACCCAACTGCATGTAACTTCAATGAATATGCAACTGACAACAACGGAAGCTGTAATTATCCTTCATTGACTTATTATGTTGATGCTGATGGTGATGGTTTCGGAGGTGGTTTGCCAACATTGTATTGCATTAATCCTGGTGCAGGATACGTGACCAATAATGACGATTGTGATGATAGCAATATCGCAGTTTATTTGGGCGCAACTGAGATTTGTGGAAATGGAATTGATGAAGATTGTAATGGGTCAGATTTGTCTTGCCCAAGCCCAATTGCGAACAATGACAACGGTACCATGAATGAAGATGAGACATTGGTGATTGATCTTTTGAATAATGATGATCCAAACACCAACACCATTGACTCAGCTTCAGTGGATTTAGATCCCAATACGTCAGGAGTGCAAACTTCAGTTACGACAGCTGATGGAACTTGGAGTGTTGATGATTTGGGTAATTTGACTTTTGTTCCCAATGCCAATTTTAATGGTACTGCCCAATTGAACTATGTAATGTCTGGAATCAATGGAGCCTTGAGTAACAATGCCATCATTTCGGTGGATGTATTGGCGGTGAATGACGCACCGTTGGCTACAGAAAATATCAATGTGAGCACGCCTTATGGAACGCCTATTAATATTTGCGTAGATCCGTTAACAATTATCAATGTTGATGGAGATAACGTAAGTGTCAGTGGCAGTTTGTTTGGACCAATCAATGGTGTTGAATCCAATGTCAACGATGGAGACTTGTGTTTCACCTATACACCAAGTGCTAATTTTACCGGAGTAGATTCAATTTTGGTTACATTGTGTGATGATGGAACACCTTCATTGTGCGATACCATTTGGGTTTTGGTGAATGTTGGGCCAACATCGCCAATTGCCAACGATGATTATTTGAATTCCAACAATGGAACGGTTAGTATAGATGTTGTACTCAATGACCAAATATTGGGAGGATTAGATTACACCGTTTCAATTGTGGATTCGACGCAAAATGGAACATTGGCAATAGACGGCTCTTGGGTTTCCTACACACCGAAATTTGGTTTCTGCGGAATGGATACCATGATTTACAGCTTGTGCAACACAGCAGGATTATGTGATACAGCCATGTTGATCATCGAGGTGGCTCCAGTCGATTCTGATTCGGATGGAATATCAGATTTCAATGAGACAGCCGATAGTGACGCGGATCATGACGGAACACCAAATTACTTGGATGAAGATTCAGATAATGACGGTATTTCTGATGCTGATGAAGCAGGATCAAGTTCTCTTTGCTCAAATGATTTCAAAGATTGTGATCAAGACGGAACGCCTGATTATTTGGATTACTTCACATGTGGAGTTCCATTAGAAATTCCAGAAGGATTCTCGCCAAATGCAGATAACACCAATGATACGTGGGAAATTCCTGGAATAGAAGAATTCCCAGAAAATACGCTGGTCATCCTTAACAGATGGGGAGCAAAGGTGTATGAAGCTGCTCCATACAATAACACATGGGACGGAACTTCATCGAGCAACACTTTAGGTGGAAATCAATTGCCAGATGGAACTTATTTCTATGTTTTGAAGACCAAGCCAGATGCGGCTCCTATCAATGGTTATGTTTATATCAAACGATAAATGAAAAAATTGAATATCATGAAAAAGAATATATTCATCCTCGCAGTAATAATACTCGCATTGGGCATTCAGGTTCAAGCGCAGCAAGAGGCCATGTATACACATTATATGTACAATACATTGGAGATGAACCCTGCCTACGCAGGAAGTCGTGGAGCACTTTCTTTGGTTGGTTTACAACGCAACCAATGGGTCGGCTTTGATGGCGCTCCTGTCACACAAGGAATTAGTTTGAACTCTCCCATTTTTGGAGAACACTTAGCCGGTGGCTTGTCTATGGGAAGCGATAAAATTGGCCCAATCAAAACGACTAATTTGAATTTGAGTTTTGCCTATCGCATGAAGGTGAGTGAAGATGCTCGTTTGTCTTTTGGAATCAATGCGGGCTTCAATTCCTTGAATGCGCAGTTTTCAAGATTGGATTTGAATACGCCAATTGATGAAGCATTTTCCGCGAGTGGTCAAAGTGAATGGGCACCCAATTTTGGTTTTGGTATGTATTATTCAACTAGTAAGTGGTACGCCGGAATTTCTGCGCCAAGATTGTTGGAGCATACTTACAAAGCATCCAATGTTTCATCTGTAAGCTTGATGCAATCGAGCAGGCACTACTATGCAATCGGTGGAGCCTTGTTGGATATTTCTTCTACAGTAAAATACCGCCCATCATTTTTTGTAAAAGCGGTTGCAGGTGCGCCCATTCAAATAGACATCACCAACCAATTCATTTTTCATGACCTATTTTGGTTGGGCTCCATGATTCGAACTGGAGACGGAGCTGGCGTTTTGGCAGGTTTCAATATCAATTCTAGTATGCAGTTTGGTTATGCTTACGATTGGTCTTACAGTTTTGGAAGAGTGTCCAATCACAATGGTAGCCATGAATTGATGTTGCGTTATGAGCTCAAATACGGACGCCAAGAAAAAATAAAATCACCTCGTTATTTTTAAGTATTATGCGTTTTAAGAAGATAGTTATTTCGTTTTTTGTGTTGGCATCTCTGATGTCGAATGCGCAATCTCGTTTGGAGAAAGTCGCAAATGAGGAGTACAATAACTTCAACTATAATATTGCCTTAAATAAGTTCACCAAGATCGATCCTAAGAACATCGAAATCTGGAGAAAAATGGCTTATTCCAATGAAGTTTTAGGAAAGTACAAAGAGTCTGAGATGTGTTGGAAAAAAGTGGCTGAGTCTGGATTTGCTTCCGGTGAAGACATGTACCAATATGCACAGGCACTCAAGTATTCCAAAAAGTATGAAGATTCGCAAACTTGGTTGAAAAAGGCGAGTGAGAAGATGGAAAAGGATAGTCGCATCAAAAGGAATCTTTCTCTTGAACAAGGAAACTATTCTCAATTGCTAAAAGATCAAGGAAATGCAACTGTGAAGCTGTTGTCCATGAATACCGAAGATCAAGATTTTAGTCCAACCTTAATGGCGAATCAAGTGGTGTTCGCCTCAACAAGATCAATTGAAGCTCCAATTCTTAGAAAATGGAATTGGAACGGACTTCCATTCTTGGAATTGTATGCAGGTGATGTAGCGCCAGATCAAGATGTTGTTAATGTTCGTCTTTTTAGTAGCAATTTGAAGGGTAAATTTCATGAAGGTCCTGCATCATTTAATGGACAAGGGGATTACGTTATTTATACCAGAAACAATTATAGTGGACTTGACAAGAGCGGTGCAAGAGGTCTGCAGTTATTTTCTTCTCAAAAGAGCGAGAACGGAAAATGGTCTAAGCCGGTTGGTCTAAACATCAATAATAGCGATTATAGTGTCGGACATCCTACCTTGTCTGCGGATGGTAAAACATTGTATTTTGTTTCAGATATGCCGGGTGGAATTGGCGGTACCGATATTTATAAATCAACTCGAAATTCTGATGGCACTTGGACTAAGCCGATGAATTTGGGTAAGGAAATCAATACAGAAGGCAATGAGATGTTTCCTTTTTACCATGAGTCGGGCATGTTATATTTTGCATCCAATGGTCACCAAGGATTGGGCGGTTTGGATGTGTTTGTTGCCAAATTGGGAGAGGAAAGAGTTGAATCAATTTTGAATCTAGGCGTTCCAGTGAATTCTTCATTTGACGACTTTGGTTTTATTTTAAGACAAGATTTGAAGAGGGGATATTTCTCTAGCAATCGTCCGCATGGCAAGGGTAATGATGATATTTATTCGGTCAATGTTTTAAAGATGTGGAAGTTTGAGAAGCCAATTATCGTGGAAGTAAAAGATAGTTTGGGCAATGCCATCGCCAATCAAGTGATCTCCATTGATTTGGGAACAAAGGGCAAAATTTCCGGTACAACAGATGCCAAGGGGCAATGGACAACGGACGCGCTTTCTTGGACCAAAACAGTTTTCAATGTCGATCGTCCGGGTTATTTCGTTTCTGAGAAGTCCGTAGATATGGAACAAAAGAACAAAGGTGATGTAATTACTTTGGTGCTGAATCCACTACCCATTTTTGATTTGGTGGGTACTATTACTGATAAATCAAATAATGCTCCTATTAGCGATGTCAAGGTGATTTTGACAAATTTGAAAACTGGCGAGAAGAAGGAAATTCGTACAGGTAAAAATGGCGTGATTGAAGAGCAAGTGAAAAGCTTGGTTTGGACGCATACAGTGAAATATTTGATTGCCCTTTCTAAACCCGGCTATCTCGGAAAAGAGGTGAAATATGAAAATGTCTTGGTGGGAAATGGAAAAGTAAAATTCAATGATAAGGCTGACTTGGCCATGGAGCCAATCAAAGTTGGACAAGACCTAGGAAAATTGATTCAGATCAATCCAATTTATTTTGATTTGGGGAAATATGATATTCGTCCAGATGCGGCTATGGAATTAGACAAAGTGGTGGCTATTTTGAATACCAATCCTACTATGAAAATTGAGTTGGGTTCTCATACAGATTGCCGTGGATCAAAGGCTTCCAATATGAAACTTTCTGACAACCGCGCCAAAGCTTCTGCGGAGTACATCAAAAGCAGAATTACCGATCCAACTAGAATCAATGGAAAGGGATATGGAGAGTCGAAATTGGTCAACCAGTGTGAATGTGAAGGAAAGCAACCAGCTCCTGTTTGCACAGAAGAAGAGCATCAGATCAACCGACGTACCGAGTTTAAAGTAGTGAAGATCTAAGGATATTGTTAGTTAAAAAAGGGCGCTTGAAGCGCCCTTTTTTATTGCAGTCTTTTGGTGACTTGGTTTTGTATTTTTTCAAAGAAATCTTCTGGGAGATAAGTCCGCCAATCCATCTCCTGAAGTTGACCACCCGAGATAAAATATTGGTCAATATTGGCTTGAGAAAAATCTCGGATAACATGATCTCTAAAATTGACCATCGCAATCCAACCATTCTCGTCCAATAAATCATCAAACCATTCTTCGTAATAACAATCATCCGAAGTATGGAAGTTTAAGACGTTTTCTCCAATCAAAATAAACTTTGAAATTCCTTCTTGAATCAAGGAGTCAATGATTTCTCGTTTTAAAATCATGATGTCATTGTACAGCAAATCGTTCCATTCTCCCATGAGTTCAATGATGGCAAATCTTGCATCATACTCCACAAAAAGAATTTTAAGAAACAACGTTTGGCTATCCATACTATCCCATTGGGGATGGATATAATGGTTGTAAATCTTTTCTGAAAATTCAAACTCTGAATATTGCTGATTAAAAAAAGGAGAGCGTGCATCTTCACTGGCGATGTAATAATCACGCCATCCATAATAGGGTTCTAAATCATGCATGATTTTGAAAGGCTTGAATTGCTTTTCTTACTGATCCTTGCTGCAACAATAATTCTTTCGAAGCTTCGATGTCTAATCCAGTTTGCTCTGCAACCATCTTGCTTCCGCGGTGAACCAATTTTTGATTGGTCAATTGCATGTCCACCATTTTATTTCCAACTACTCTGCCTAATCCCACCATGACGCTGGTCGAAATCATATTTAAAATCAATTTTTGTGCTGTTCCTGATTTCATTCTCGTACTTCCAGTGACGACTTCGGGTCCTACAACAGCAACGATGGGGAATTCAGCCTCGATGGTTAGCGCACTTCCAGCGTTGCAGGTAATCGAGCCTGTAAGCATGCCCATTTCACGGGCTTTTTTCAAAGCACCAATCACATAGGGTGTTCTTCCGCTGGCAGCAATTCCAATGAGAGTGTCTTCAGATGTTGGCGTATAGGACAAAAGGTCAATTGCGCCTTGATCGAAATTGTCCTCAGCGCCTTCGACTGGAAATCGTATGGCATCATCTCCACCTGCAATAATTCCAACTACCCAATCGTGTGGAACACCAAAAGTCGGGGGGCATTCAGAGGCGTCAACAATTCCCAATCGGCCGCTGGTACCTGCCCCCATATAAAATAAACGACCGCCATTCTTCATTCTGGGAATGATAAGATCGACCAATTGCGCCATCTCCGGAATGCAACCTTCGACGATCTGCGGAACCGTTTTATCCTCTTGATTGATATATCGAAGAAGGGTTTCTGTTCCTACTTTTTCCAAGTCGTTATATCTACTGCTACTTTCAGTTGTGTTTTCCATTTTCTTATTTCTGAAAAGAAATTCTGCGCTAACTTCGTTCGAAAATCAATAGAATGAAAAAATTATTGTTGATCTCTACTTTTTTTATCGCACAGCTTGTTCTGAATGCCCAAAAAGATACCACGGAAAAAACGCTATTGTTGTTAGATAAAGCTGCTATACCGGCCAAAATCACAAGTGCTCGACACAAGTCTGACAACAACAATGTTAGAGGTGCTTTGACTGATTATCGTGCTGTTTTGGATGTGGACTCTTCGCATTTTGTCGCGTTGTATAATTCTGCAGATTGTTATTATCGATTAAAGAAATACCAAGTGGCATTGGAGTATTTGAACAAAGCAACAGCTACGCAATCATTTGTATCCAACGACGCAACTCTTTTTTATGGTAAATGCTACCATCGCTTGGGTCAATTGGACAAAGCCATTCAATACTACGAAATGTTTTTAAAAGATACTTCGCCTTTAGAACCTGTATTCCCTGAAACCAAGCGATACATTCAAGAATGTAAATATGCCAAGGCAATGATGAAGTCTCCTGTGAATGTTGTCATTAAAAACATGGGAAAAGAGATAAACTCACGTTATGAAGAGTATTCCCCCAGTGTTACTGCTGACGGTAATAAGTTGTATTTTACATCAAGACGTGCCAATACAACCGGCGGTAGAGTAGATGAAAATGGAGACTTTAAATTTTATGAGGATATCTATTTTTCAGAGAAACTAAGCAATGGACAATGGACCGAAGCTGAAAAGGTAGAAGGGAAAGTCAATACGGATACGCATGACGGAATTTTGAGCATTACTCCTGATGGTTCAGGAATGTACGTGTACAAAAATGATGGGAAAATTTCTGGCGATATATATTATTCAAGTTTGGATATTAATTCGGGTGAATTTTCATCTGCAGAGCCATTGTTGTTCCCTATTAACACCAAGCGATTTGAGAGTTCTACCAGTATCACAGAGGATGGACAGTTTTTGTATTTTGTGAGCGAGAGAGAAAAAGGTATAGGAAGAGGTGATATTTATGTTTGTGAAAAACGCAATGGATCATGGTCAGAAGCTAAAAATTTGGGAGCGGTGATCAATACAACTGGAGATGAAAAATTTGTTTTTGTTCACCCCAATGGCAAATCCATTTTCTTTGCTTCTAATGGTCACTTGTCTCTGGGAGGTTACGATTTGTTTCGTTCAGAATTTGTCAATGGTGTTTGGTCACCGCCGATGAATATGGGTTACCCGATCAATACTGTCAATGAAGAATCTACCATGTCCATCACACGCGATAGCAAAACAATGTTTTTGGCCGCTGAATTTGAGAACTCTTTTGGGGAAAGGGATTTATATCAAATTGACATTTCCAATTATCAAATGGCAGCATCTTCAGAAGCTTTGTATCAGTATGTAGAATCTGTAGCCACCATCACTACCAAGAGAGGTAAAGGTATTAAGGGTGTTGAAGTGTACTGGATGGATGAATTTGGAGTAGAGGTGGCCGATGCAACAACAGACAAAAATGGCGTGGCAAAGACACAAATTGTTGCCAACAAGACCTATCAAATTGAAATTCGAGATGGAAATAAAAGTATGCAATCTGTTTTTAAACCGATGAATTTAAATTCATCAGAAACGGATAGAACTTTGAATATCACTATTCCTTGATGGTGCTGTGAATGGGTATAGGAGAGCAACTCCAATGGCCATTGTTCACGGTGGGAACCATGAAGGATTCTGAATAACCTTTTGATTTCATTTCCCGGATGTACTGACCATTAGGCAGATTCTTATGGGTGCAGACAACAATGAATTTGGCGTCAACAGTGGGTTGTATTTCTTTGGTTTTAAATACAATCTGGGATCCGTTGGTGATGTCTTTTTCTAATTTCCAAGTATGTAGAATTTTGTCATCTTTGACATACTGTATTTGGATCGAAGTCTTGGGTAAATTTCCCCATTCATTGATGATATACAATTGCCATTCTTTTCCGTTCCATTCGCTAGAGGCGAGAAACGGTCCATAAGCGTAGGTCAATTGTTCCAAGAACGGTTTGGGTTCAAAATGCCAATCCATGGCGCTCCATGAGAATGAAGGCCACACATCATTCAATTGCCAAAACATGGTGCCTCCGCATTTATCCGAATGTCTTCTCTGCGCCTCAATTCCCATGGTCATTCCTTCTGCTTGAACATATTGCGTTAGTCGACCATAATCCTCATTGTTCAATGTTTCTCCCATGGGATGCCAGTATTGCATGTATTGATGCATGAGCGAAAATCCCCGATTGTGCTTTTGATGAACCAAAATTCCAGGATCTTTGGGATGGTATGTTCCTTCTGTGCACATCTCATTCATTACTTTTTCTGAAGGATAACTTTGCATTCCAAATTCAGACATAAATCTTGGAATTTTTGTCATTAGTACTTCAAAATTTTCGGCGTCGTGCCATACACCCCAGTAATGGCTGTCGCCTTCTACGAGAGATCGAGCATCTCCTCTTCCCCATAGTGGAGAGGATGGCCAATAGGGTGTGTGCGAGAAATTTTGTACGGTGTTGGGCAGAATTTTCACAAATAGATCGTTGTATGCCTTTTGAATTTTCTTTTCGTTTTGTTGACTCAATCCTATTTTCCATCCCCAACGTTCCCATCCTTCGCTGTTTTCATTATTACCACACCACAACGCCATACAGGGATGGTGACTCAAGCGCTTCACATGTTCTTCGGCTTCTAATGTCGCATTTTTCAAGAATCCTTCATCTCCTGGATACATGGAGCAAGCGTACATAAAATCTTGCCATACCATGATGCCATATTCATCACAAAGTTGGTAGAAAATATCTGGTTCATAAATACCTCCTCCCCATACACGCAACATGTTGATGTTAGCAGCTTTGCAGCGATCCATCAATGTCCGATAATCTGCCTCTGTTGCTTGCTCATGGAAATAACGGATGGGAATGTAGTTGGCTCCTTTGATAAAGGTCTTATTGCCATTTAATCGAAAATAGAAGGAGGTACCCCATTTGTCTTTTTCTTGTATCAATTCAATTGTACGTGGAGCTGTAATCAATTCTTTGTAATCCATGACAATGTTATCATGAATAATCTCGATTCGTATTTTACGAAGGCTGTTTTGTGCATCAGCGCCGACGTTCCAAAGGATTTTTGAGTTCAATTGGAAATCAATTTTTTTCGGTTGTTCACTTGAAATTTCCGCATTAGTCAGCTGTTCCGATTTTCCTGGTTCGGTAATATCGACAATTCGGAGAATATATTTTTGATTGTTGGGATTGTACACCTTGACTTGACAAGAAAAGGGCTCATTCATTCGATTGGGGTGATTGATCAAAGCTTCTTGAATGGCAAATTCACCTTGAATTTCGAAGTATGGATTTTGTCTTATGCCACAACCGGCCAATTTTGGTCCCCAGTCCCAACCAAATTCATATTGGGGTTTTCGGGTTACTGCGCGAATGCTGTCGCCAGGAATGGGATAAGAAATCTGTTTGAGTTTTTGGGCCGCGATTTTATAGGGGGAATAAAAAACAAACCTGAAGTCGTTTTCAGCCTGCAACTGTTCTGTTACATCTACTTTCCAATGAATAAAAGCATTGTCAGTCCTGAGCAAGAGTTGATTGTTTACATAAACATCGCAATAAGTGTCCATCTCGGGAAGATGCAATATGATTCTTTGATTGGCTTTGAACAAGGGTTTTTTAACTGCTTTGATCTGGTATTCCCAGTCCTGATGACTGACCCATTGCGCCTTCTCTTCACCGATGCCCAGCAATGGGTTTTCGATGAGGTTATTTTGTTGGAGATCGATAAAAATGTTCCCGGGAACATGAGCGGGAAAACTTACAGGATCATTGGCAGCAGCAAAAAACCAATCGTTCCCCAAACTGATTTGTCGTTGTGCAAACGTGGTAAGTTGTGTGACAGCCATTAACATGAAAAGAAAGTATTTATTCATTGAGCCAGCTTAAAAGTTGATCACAAAGTATGGTATAACTATGGTTTTTGATGACATAATTGTACCCATTGTTGCCCAACACATTCAATTGTTCTTTGGACTGTTGTTTGGCCTCCAAAATGGCTTGCGTTATGGCATTGACATCTCCTGAAGGAACACTCCAACCGCATTGCGCTTCATCGACGGGTTTATTGCCAGAATCTATCGAGAATAAAATGGGTCTTTTGGCCATCATATAATCAAAGAGTTTATTGGGTGAAACACCAAATCGAAAAAGGGGTTCTCTCTCTAATCCAATGTAGCATAAATTGAATTTCTCGATGGTCAATAAAAATTTGGATTTCTCCATCGGAGGCAAGAAATGGACATTCTTTAAATCGCTGGATTGACTCTTCAAGTTGCTCAATTCATCTCCTTTTCCAACGATAACGAAATGAATGTTGTCGTGCGTTTGTAGTTTTCTCGCAGCATCTATCAAATAGTGCAGGGCGTTTGCTTTTCCTATACTTCCGCCATAACCGATGACGAAATCATTTTCTTTTAAAGGCAAGTCCCAGTTCCAATTCCAATTTTCATTCGGGGAATTCACTTTGTCAGCCTCTACTCCGTTGGGCAGATAGCGAAATTTGTTTGACGACATTCCTCCATCTTCAAAATGATCTTTCGAATTGGGAAGAAGTGACAAGACAAGATCACTTTTTTTGTAGGCCATTTTTTCAAAATAACGCATGAATAAAACAAGCGGATGGAAGGCAGAAAGTCCGCCCAATTCCTGCAAGGTTAATGGCCAAATGTCCCGCACCTCAAAAAATACTTTGCATCGGAATTTCTTACGCCATCTCAAAGCTGCCACGATGGGAAGCATGGAAGGTGAGGATACCACAATCAAATCTGGAACTCCTAAGTTTTTATCATTCAAAAAAAGTATCTTGAATGCAAAGACCAACATATTCCAAAAACGGCCAATCGAAATGGACTTTTTATATTTCGGCGTGTCTACCCAATGGTAGTAAACACCTTCGATCGTTTGTTCTGTTTTTTCAGGAAGTTGGTTGTACAAATGCGAGAACTTTGAAGAGATAATGGATGCGCGATGACCTCTTTTTTGCAATTCAGTGCAAAAAAGAAACTGTCGGTACTGCATGCCAATTGTGGGCGCTCCAGCGTATTGCGAAACAAACCAGATGTTTTTGATTTGACTCGTCATGTGTGCTTATGGTTGATGGATTTGGGGTTGATATTTGAATTTTTTGTGTGGTACAAAAAAACAAAATAGGAAATGAAAAATGTAAACGTGACGATGCCCGTTTGTCTTTGTAACATCGACTCGAACAAACATTCAAAAGCCAAAAGTAAAACGATTCCGCAAAGCATGTAGACTTGATTCTTTTTCCCTAAAGTGAATATTTGAAAAAGCAAAGCAATGAAAAATAACAAGGGTAAAACCCCGACCTCCAATGCAATTTGTAGAAATTGATTATGGGGATTGTATTGTACTTCGCCAAAGGAATTTTTTTTAGCGATATCGACTTGATGAAATGCGACAAGTCGTTCACTGAGGTGATGTCCAATTTGTGTAGGACTAACTCCAAGTGGATGTTCTACACATTCTTGAAATGACGCCGTCCACATGATCAATCGGATCTCATCACCATTGTGCTCCTTGGCTTTGTCTTGAATGAATGCTGTTGGATTTTTAACGTATTGATTCAATGCTCGGAAAGAATTCGAAAATTCTTCTTGAACGATTCGCACTTGGGAAATAGCTGCTATCAAAGCAACGGGAATTCCTATGAAGAATAACGCGCGTTTCCATGTTCTTGATTTCTTTTTGTAGAAGTAAATCCAGATGATCATGCCTAAGATCCCTAAGAATAAAAAGCTGGCCATGGAGTAGCTCAGCACAATCATGACAAGAAGGAAGGAGATAAAGAGAAAAATTGACCCACGCGACCAATTCTTCAATCCGCCTTCTTTCCATTCCAATAGCGTCATCATCAACAATACAATAACGCCAGCAGAAAAATAAGTTGGATGATTGATGCAAATGTTACTTGAGCTGATATTGGCCATTGAAAATCCACTAAGACGGACAGCGTTGGAAGCCTTCACAATTCCCAGTAACGAGGCGATGATGATACCCAAAGCAAAACCATAAAAAAGATAGTGCTTTTGAATCTGAAATTTCGGTCGAAATGAAAATAGCAACGGAAAGATGACCCAAGCGAGTTTGTACTCTATTTGTCGAGGCGTTAGGTGAGCATCCCAAAATACAAGCGAGAATGTGCAATAGATCAAATACAAAATGATCCATCCCCATTGCTCTTTCTGAAATTGGAAAGTGAATTCTTCCTTCCGCCATCCCCAGGCAATAGTCAAAATCAGTGGGACAATACCAATCAAAATAATTTTGGAATATGCGCCAATCAATAACGCACAGAATGCGATTAAATAATGGTATAGTGAGGGCAATGTAATTGTTTTATTCATCATCAATCATGAATTGCTTGTTGGTAGACGTTGATGATTTTTCGAATCGTTGTTATAGAATCCAATTCGTCCGCTTTTAGTTTTTCTCTTCCATTCGTTGATAGTTGGCCTCCTTTTAAAATCGATTCCAATTGGTCGTGAATGGCATGGATATCTTGTGGTACAATAAAACAATTCATGACACCAGTGATTCTTTCAGCCACATCCCCAACTGACACACTGACAATGGGAATCTCGCAGGCCAAAGCTTCTTTGATAATCATTGGACTCCCTTCGCTATCAGAACAAAGCAGCACTGCATTACAGGCGTTGATATAGGTGGGTATTTCATCGGGATGAACATTGCCGTTCAATGATAAAAGTTCAACTGGAAATTGTGTCTGCAACATTTGAATCACTGCCTGAGCAATATCCAAACGTTTGACCAATGGATTGTTGGCGTTAAAAAACAGATAGGATTTATCTGTGGCAAGCCCCAATTTATTTTGACATTCGATTTTGTTCATGGGTTGAAAAACGCGTATGTCAATTCCGCAAGGGATGATGCTTGCTTTCTCTTTGCCAACGGGTAATAGCGCTAGCATTTTTGGGCTGACGCAAATGATCCCTTTGGCTTTTCTTGCGGCCCTTTTGCTCATCCATTTCCCCAATCTCTCTCGCCAGGGATGAATGTCCTGTGTTTGAAGAATGTCGCTTCCTTGAAAGGTGATTACGAAAGGAATATGGTGTGCAAATGATGCGAAAAATCCGGTGAAGGTTCCATAATGGGAATGAATAACATCAGGTCGGAATTTGTTGATTTGCTTTTTAAAAGCACGATGTTGAAACAGGAAACCACGAACGGATATTGTTGTATCAAAGTAGAAAATTTCGTTTTGATGTCCTTCCAACTCGAGGTCTTGGACTTGCCTTTTTGCAAAGACAAACCCTGATGGAGAAGGGTGGCGAGGAATGACATGCAAAATTTTCATGATTTGAATCGAGAAATAAATTGTAGAACGATTTGATGAATGCCCATAATTCCCAATGGAATAATCATGGCTTCATATAAAATAGACTTGAATCCTTCAGGGCCAGTCCTAACCAATATGGATCCCATACAACCTATCAGAACCACAAGCAACAAGGGTGTTATCGATGGAAGACGATTCCAATATTTGTCCTGCATGAGAAGAGGGAATAAAAGGACTATGCTCAAAATGATGGGGCCTACTATCAAGCCAATCAAGCCCAAATTCAGATACCAAGCTGTGATGTGATTGATGGTGAACCCTTGATCCGATGGTAAATTCAATGATTGCGCATAATATCCGTATGCGTCTTGGGGTCTTTCTTTTTTGATAAAGGATGGAACAAATGAGTACAGCAGATTCTTGAAACTAATACCGTATGAAGGTGGAATGTTGTAATGTAATACACCGTACATGGAGAAGTGCCCAGCGAATAGTTCATTGCTGAATATCATGCCACTAACCGCAGAAAAGATCTTTTCACTGGTGCTGCTGATCTGGTACTTCGTTGATACGTGTGGGTTGGGAATTTTATAGGATTTGCCTTCGAATTGAATCCATTCTGGTTCCAGTTTTCGTTGTGCTTCAAATTCCACAACCTTCATGATCAAGGTATCTGACCCCACAATGAAGGTCGTATCCTTGGCATTTTTTGTAGCGATGTTTTTTCTGCTTAGCTCAGAATCATGGTGTCTTAAAAAGCTTCTGTCACCTTGATAATACGAGGCAGATTCTTTTTGCGAAGGTGAAGATAACAGTTGTGTCAAACCAATAGATTTGCCAAGAACAGGCGCTAAACTTCTGACGGGATCATTTAAACCGAGGATGACAATCCAAACAGAGAAAATTCCAAAAAATGTTTTCCAGTTTGACCGAATTGAATGATAGGGATAAGCGATGAAGATCATCAAAAATAAGCCGCAGATAAAAACTTCATGCCTCGTTCCTATAAAGATCAAATAAAATTGACTGATTCCAAAGATGATCCAATAGAACCAAGTGAGATGAAGCTTTTGTTGTGACTTGATTTTGTTTCTTAGTTGGATCGCGAGTGGCAGTGTAAGGCATAGCACCAATCCCCAATTAAAAATCTGATGGATCGAATAAAATGAAACGTAGGGTGATCGAATGTTGAGGTATATCGATTCGTTCAATATCAGAGAATACGCAACGACATCTTTCACAACAATGAAGGACATGATCAAAAAAAAGCTGGCAAAAAAAGCATATACATTCACCGATCGTGTTCCGCAATCATACGAAGGTGGGATAGTGGGTCTGATTTTTTTTAGGATGAATGAAAGACAGAGCTGGAGGATGATTAAAAATCCACCAATCATCCAAATGCTTTTCAGGTAGTCCACGTCCAACTGAACCATGAACATTTTTTCTAATAAATAATGGTAATGTATGCCAATGGATGGTCCCCAACTAACGCTTTGATCGAGCAAGAAAACCCATGCGCCGGCAAGTGACCAATAATAGAATATTCCAACAAAAATGGGTAAAACGATATTGGGCATCATACGCCAAATACGAATTTGATTCACCAACATGACGGTCGTGATGATGAGTAATGATATCAATACAATGAATCCCAAAGTTGCCTTTAATTTTGTGTCAAATTAGTCCAATATGTCATGGACCCGGCGAGGACTTTAAAACATTATCAAGAATGTTTTTTTGATTTTTTTAGGTACCAGAAATAGGTGTAGAGAAGTAATAGTGAGCTGGAGATAGAATACAAAACAAGTCCGATTTGGATGGAGTGAAAATAGCTCCCTACCATTAAACTCAGCAACTTGATTAGAATGTCAATGACGGAAAGTAGGAAGGCGGTGCGTTGTTGTTTCTCTAAAATCGCGACAAATGAAAATGGAGTAACTGCAAATTGGAAAACGAACCAAACTGAAAGGATCCTGGCAATCTCTCCTGCCTCGCGCCAGGGTTCACCGAGAAAGAAAGCGAACAGTGGAGGTCCAAAAAGGAAGAGAATCGCGCCAATAAAAGTTCCTACAACGAACAAAAGTTTCGCAGTTTTTTTGATGAGCCATTGGTAATCTTCATTTTGATTGTGCAGTTGTGAGGCATTGTTGTAATGCACAACAAAAATGGTGTTGCTGATCAGCGAAATAGGCGACTGAAGTATGCGCCAGCATAGGTAAAAAAGACCGGGATATGGCTCGTCAAAAAGTGCGTAAATGACAAAAATAGTTCCACTCAGTTGAAGAGTTTCTATCAACCCCTGGGGAGTGCTATAGAGGATGTACGATCTAAATTCTTGAAGAGATTTTGGCCATGAATGTTCAGAACGCGCGTGTACAAGTTTTCGAAAATTTCCGATAACGAGTGTCAGCGCTCCAGCCAACTGTCCGATGAGCATGCCTATGATAAGACCATTGCTTCCCCATGCCATCCATCCCAAAAGAGCAGTGACAGATTGCAGTACAAGATTGTTGATGATTCGATAAAGCCCACTTTGTTTGTATTGATTTTCTCGTGTGCTCAGGAAATATAAAATCTGCGGAATGGAAATAGA
Organism: Flavobacteriales bacterium; assembly: GCA_947448135.1. GTDB lineage: Bacteria > Bacteroidota > Bacteroidia > Flavobacteriales_D > Sanyastnellaceae > CAMCTV01. Next base: position 26,187 of record CANFLZ010000017.1, on the reverse strand, counting down.
CAAAATGCCAAGGGGCAACCAAAGGCACATTTCGGGATGTTCAAAATAGCCAAATGCGTATCCCAAGATCAACACAGCAGTAATGATCAGGGTTAAATACATGGAATTCTTAATGGCTAGATGGGCAGTTGAAAATCTTTTCTCTGTGTCGGATTGATGTGGAATAGCGAATTCCATTCTGAAAGTTGAAAAAACAGCCAATGGAACTATCCAAGCATAGAACAAGGAAAAGGTTGAGTAATCTTCGGTCGTGAATACCCGAGATAGAACGGGCATGAAAACATAAGAGATCGCTTGGCCAATGCCAGCAGATCCAGCAAGTAACGCGCTTTGTCCAAGCTTGAGCTCTTTTATTTTACTGGTAATCTTGCGAAACAAATCTCAAAAGTTTTTTCAAATTAAACGGTCGATTTCAATTTTTTCCAAATTTCCCAAGACAAGTCAGCTTGAATTTGCAGCATGCGCAATCCGTTTTGCGTTTGTGCACCTCGTTGCTTGCCTTCACGCAGAAAAGCGGTTTCTTGCGGATTGTAAATGAGGTCAAATAGATAATGCTGAGAAGTGATGCCGTTGTATGGGATGCTGGGCATTTCATCAATAGATGGCCAGGTGCCCAATGGAGTGGTGTTGATGATCAATGGAAAATGGACCAAACTTTTTTCGTCAATACTGTCATATCCTATCTCATTTTTTCCTTGCGGATTTCGACTGAGTTTGAATGTCTCGATGTGACGTTTTTCCAAAACAAATGATACGGCTTTAGAGGCACCACCTGTTCCAATAACCAAAGCACGAGGAAAGTGATTTTCTAAAAATGGCAAGATGCTCTTTTCAAATCCGCCAATATCGGTGTTGTGGCCCATCCATCGATTGTTTTCTATGGCAACACAATTGACAGCGCCAACGGCCTGTGCTTCAGGACTCTGCTCGTCTAAAAATGGAATGATGGATTCTTTGAAAGGGATAGTTACATTGAATCCATTCCATCCCAACTGTTCAATTTCCTGTTTGATATTGGATAGGTTACCCATTTCCAATTTCTCATAAGAATCTTGAATGCCGAGGGATTGAAATTTTTCTTGAAAATATTGAGGAGAGAAACTGTGGGCCAATTTTTCTCCAATTATTCCCCATTTCATGATTGTCTTCTTTGCCAAACCAATTTTAAATAGGCAAAAACCATAGGGCTGATAGACAGCAATACAATTCCGATTACCACTGCTTCAAAATGCTTTTTAACCCAATCATTACTTCCTAAGACATAACCAGCGGTTGACATGGAAGCAATCCAAAGAACGCCACCGAAAATATCATAGGGCATGAATTTTTTTCTGTAATTCATTTTCCCAATTCCGGCTACGAATGGAGTGAAAGTTCTAACAATCGGAACAAAACGCGCCAAAACGATTGCTTTGGTTCCATATTTTTCGAAAAATGATTCTGTCTGCTGAACGTAACTTTCTTTGACAATTGGCTTTCCTCTAAATTTCCATTTCGAAATTCTACTTCCTCCAAATCGTCCGATCAAGTAATTGCTGTGATCACCAGCGATGGCAGCGATACTTAATAAACCAATCATTGGCAACAAGGATAGTGCTGGGTCGGCCTCTCCACTGATACGAGCGCACATGGCACCTGCTGCAAAAAGAAGGGAGTCACCGGGTAGAAATGGCATGATGACCAATCCAGTTTCAACAAAGATGATGGCAAACAAAATGACATAAATAAAGGTTCCGTAATGTTGCAACCACGCATCTAAATAATCATTGATGTGTAAGATAATATTAAAAATTTCGCTCATGATGCGCAGTTTAGCTGGGGTTCAAATTGTTGGGCATAATTCTGAATTCCTCCATCGAGTGAGAAGATGTCTGTGCGATTTAATCGCTGACGCAATGCGTAAACAACGGCATCGCTTCGCTTGCCACTGTTGCAATGAATGACAATGGCTTGATCGCTCGGGAATTGCTCACATTGTGCTATTATTTTCTCCATAGCAATTGGAAGTCCTCCAATGGAGCACTGCTCGATTTCATAATTTTCACGGATATCAATCAAAAGATGTCGGCGTTGCTCATCTTTCCATTGTTTGAACTCAGCTGCGGCTAAATGCATCATTGTCTCATTTTTTGTGCGATTTCTTCCGGTAAAAATTGGAAGAAAGTATCTCCTCTTAGTCCTCTTCTCAGACATTCCAATGGAATAACCTCATTTTCGGCGATGTTGCCCAAATTGACATTGGCTCCCATGTGCTTGATGAAATATACTTGTTGGGCTTTTTTAGGGGCTTCCCAAATGATGTTTTCTAATGCGACTTTTTGAAGAATACGATTGATCAACAAAACGTGTGCTTGTCCATTTGGACGATAAATTCCAACTGTGCCGCTTTCTCTGGCTTCTGCAATTACTTTCCAGCTTCCAGCTTGCAGTTCAGTTTGCATCATTTTGATCCACTTGCTTGGTGAAATTAAAATGCCTTCTTCTTTGGAGCCAACTTCTGAAAGTACTGTGAACTCTTTGGATAAATCCTGAATCCACTCACATTTCTGATCATGGGGGATATTGATGGATCCATCTGAAACTTCAATGGTTTGCAATCCCAATTGATTGACATATTTTTTATAATCATCCAATTTATTGCGGACAATGAAAGCTTCAAATAAAGTTCCGCCCAAATAAACTTTCATACCCGCTTGGTGGTATAATTTGATTTTTTCCGTTAGATTGGTAGAGAATGCGGAAGTGCCAAATCCCAACTTCACCAAATCAACATAGTCTTTGGCAGAGTCAATCAAGTCTTCAGCTTGTCTGGTGGACAATCCTTTGTCCATAACCATGGTAAGTCCACTATTTCTGGGGCGTTCAGGTCTTTCTGGAATAAAATCTAATTCGTAATTCATGTTTTGTACAATTATAAAATTGTTTTTTTGTTTTGGTAAGGAGGCCAATGTAAAATGGCGGGGTAGTTCATTTCTAACTCTTCCAAATCTTGCTCATCCTCTTGATCATATATCTGCTCCAACCATTGTGAAGCTGCTTGGTGCAAGCCGGTTGCGTGCAACAATAAAAGTTTGCGATAGCCAATCATTTTGCTATCAGGAATCAATTGAATACCTTGTTCAGCATATTGCAACCCTTCCTTGTATTTTTCCATTCGGACGTAGATGTCTACCATCAACGACCATGTCTCTTCGTCATGCGGACGGGCGTGAATGAAAGCTTCGGCTTTTTCCAAAGCTTCTTCAAACATGTCCAATTTATTCAATAGTTTGATGAATACTGTAATGTACTCCTCATTCTGCGAATCAAAGTCGTGAGCGATGCGCGCGTATGAAAGTGCCTTTGAACTTTCATTTTGGTAATCCAATACAACGGCCATTCCCAAATAGGCGTCAGCGCATCTTTCATCCAAGTCAATCGATTTTTGATAAAAGCTTTTGGCTTTCTCGATTTGTCCAAGTTTCTCGTAGCACTCACCCAAATGACAGAACGTAGTGGCGTCGGGTGGTTCCAAACTAAAGGTTTGTTCCAATGTGTGTATTGCCGCTTCGTATGATTTTAATTTGAATTGTGCTTGGGCTTTGTTGATCAAAGCTGGAGCAAAATCAGGCATCAAGGCGTTACTGAAATCATACGACTCCACACTTTCTTCCAATAAATCCAAATGTTGTTGCAGATTTCCCAAGCAATACCAAGCGGGAAAAGACATGGGGCGCTCATCCACCAGGTCCTTGTAAAATTTCAATCCTTCAGCCAATCGCTGTGTGGACTCAAAGCAAAATGCCAATTCATACAGGAGCGTTTCACTTTCCGGGCGATTGACGATTACCCTTTGCAGCAAAGCAATTGCCTTGTCTACTTTATTGGCATTTTGGTATTCCAACGCCAACTCCAAAGCAATGTCATCGTAGTTGTCTCCTTCAGATATTTCTAATGCTTGCTCGAGATAATAAATCGCGCGCTCATGTTCATGCAGTTGGCTGTATGCAACTGATGTGGCCATCAACCAATCTAATTTTTCTTCACCATAAACATTCACTTTTTTGAGAATGTTCAAGGCCTTGTGCAATTGCCCCATTCCCGTATAAACCTCTGCTTCACGAATTGTAAGAACAGGATGGTCAGGAAATAAATGATGGGCGTGTTCAATGACCAAAAGCGCTTTCTGAAACTGAAAATGATCACTGTAGTAAAAAATCAAATCTTCTAGCTCTTCGGAATCAAAGTACAATGAGGTATTGTCTTTGACCATTTGTTCAAAGCGTTGCAATATTTGACGAAAATCGTCCGATAAAAATGAATCTTCGGCCATGATAGATTTTAACTTATCAAAGATAAGAAGGGAAGGGGCGTTGAGACCTATTAACTAATCAACAAATGTGAAAAAAGTGACAATCAATATTTCAGCCAGTAATAGAGGATTTTGATGTACTCGTTGTTGGTATAAATCAGCCCGTTTTCACTTTCCCACCAATGGTCAGGATCAAAGTCTTTTTCTTGTGCTCCGAAAAATTTGAAATCTATCCCTGCCTTGGTGAACAATGGTTCATAGGTCATGCGAAGTCGACGCAAATGATACTGCCCAGAGATGATGGTGATTTGTTGGATTTTATTTTGTTGGCAATAATGCAAAAGCAAATCAGCTTCTTCTTTTGAACTGGTTCCTTCGTTTAATGTAACAATTCGCGAAGCGGTGATGCCACACTGAATGAGTTTTTCTCGGGTGAGTGCTGCTTCGTAGGTTTGGATGCCAATGGCAGCCAATTGACTGGGGCGGTTTCCTCCCGTAGTGATAAATCGGGCATTGGGTTGTTGTTTCCCGATCCAGGCTGCTGCGAGTCCGCGCTCCGCGCTGTTTCCTCCCAATACTGCGTAATACGTACTTACGTAGTTGGCATCATCTGCTACCAAATAATGTCCAATTTTTTTTAAGATTGAATGCCTTGCCAAAAACAAGGTGATGAGCAATGCGATAAATCCTAAGCTTAGAATCCATCTTTTTTTTCGATAGAAAGGTCGATTGTCTTTTACCGCAATATTAACCATGGCGCAAACAAATGTTCAATGTTAATCTTGGATGTATCCATTCCGATGGATTCTAACGCGGAAAGCGCATTGAGAAGGCCTTGCTTGGAAATTTCATGGGTGTAATTCCACTTTTGTTCCGCGATCCATTTTCTGGCTTCTTCGATACCCAAATGAAATTTTCTTTCAATATTTTTTGGAGAGTCGGGATCTGAAGTAAACAGCCGAACTTGCTTTTGGATAATGGCAATAATTTGTTGTAATTCAGATCCAAATTCCTCAATGCAAGATTGACGAGCGACCACCAAAAAACCTGACCAGGGTGCACTAAATTCTCCCACTTTTTTGACCAATCCTTGTTCTACAAAAGGCAGTGTCATCCATTTTTCCCAATAGAAATAGTCGCAGTTTTTAGACAAAGAAGCAATGCCATCATCCAGATGATGGATTACTTCAAACTGCTCGTCATTCAATCGGTAACCCAATTGCTGTGCGTGAATCATGGGCATCAAGTGCGAACCAGAACCTTTTCTACTGATGGCAATTTTTGTATCGTTATCAAAAAAAACTTCTGATCGTTTGTTGGAATAAATGCCCCATTGCAAGGGTGATTCGATATAACATTGGATAATCTTAGCGTCAAGCCCGTTTTGAACAGCTGCTAAATATCCTTCCGTCAATAATATTGCTACATCCAAAGAGCCGTTGTTCAAAGCTTGGGTCATGGCTCCTGTGCCTCCTGGAAAAAAATTCCAGCTGATTTCGACACCAAGATCTTTGGTCTTGTTTTCATTGAAAGCTTGTGTCCAGGGCAAGTTAAAATGCTCTGGCACTCCGCCAATCCTGATGTAATTATTTTTGCTCATGCAACATTAATAGCTTCCCATTCTCTTGCGAATGAACCATTCGGCAGAGAAGAGTAGTAGTATCAAAACCAAGATCGGCCATAAATCAATCCACTCTTCTCTGCTACTCTCATCATAGGTAACAGTAACAAGGTTTTTTTGATTCTTAAGCGCGGCAACAAACGCATCCAGATTTTGAGAAGTAAAAAATCCACCGGAGGTTTGGGTAGACAATTGTCTCAGTACATTGTGTTGCGCTGTGGTAGAAATCTGCTCCAATTGTACATTTTCTACAATGAAACTTCCTTCTTCTAAATAGTCTTTGGAACCATTGTTGGCTTTGGCTTTGAATCGATACGATCCTGGTGCAAGCTTACCAATGTTTAGTTTGTATTGATCACCTTCAGGGATGAAATTATAATCGAGTTGCTCATTTTTTTCATTCCAAATTTGAATGGGAATGGTTTGATTTCCCAGAAGTTTCAAACTGGCATCAAAGAGCTGAGCTTGAAAGGAGATATTTTCATTGAGACTCCATTTTTTCTTGGAAACAACACGAAGCAAATGGTCGCTATCCTTGTTGGATAGGTACTGGACCCATGAAGTAATCATCTCATTAAAAACGTTGTGATTCTTCATTTGAACGTAGCCGTACATGCGCCATTTCCACAATCCTTCTCCAATCAAAATACCATTTTTCACAGGTGTGTTTGTTGTGAAAGATAACAATGGGTTGCCGGTATTTAAATTCCCTATTTTTTGATAGAAGTAATGGTGTATACCTTCTCCGCTGACGAATTTTCCAAACGGAACTTCCACCGGGGGCCATTGGTTAATCGCTTGTGTTAATTGATCTGGAAATTGAAACGATTGGAAGTTATTGTTGATTTGAGCACTTCGCAATTCTTTGGCGCCATTGTTTCCTTGAATACCAAAGCCAAGTCCGAGTTGCCCTACAAGATTCCAAGAGGTAGTGGAAGTGGCCATGAAAAACCCGGGAATTCCTTTGCTTTCATATCCTTTGATCATTTCAACTTGTGATTGATTTTGAGGAAGTCCATGGTAAATGACCATTCCGTAATCAGCGATTTTTCCGTTCCAATCATCAATGAGTTGGTAATCGATGGAGTAGGAGTCGGATTGGTCAAATGCGCTGCGAATGGCGGCTATATCGGGATGTGGTGCAGCAGCTAAAATCAAAATCTTTTGTCGATTGTCCAATACTTGGATGTAGAAATCAAACTGATTATTGATGGTGCTCTTTTCATCTTTTATTACACTCAACTTGACTACATAATGTTGTGTGCCTTTTTCTTTGGTTGGAACAAGGAAATTTTCTTGAATAAAAGATTCGTTGCTGTCAAATTGTATAGATCTAGTTTCAATAACCTGACCTTTGTGTTCAATCGACAATTGCGCTGTTTCTCCTTTGGCCAATATTCCTTCTGCATGAATGGTTGCAGGAAAACTATTGCCCAAAAAAGTTACCCTGTTTACATCCAAATCAGAAATACGGATATCACGATATTGTGTGGTGTCTCCGAGTCCAATGGTGAAAAAGGGAACTTGAAGATTTTTTGCTGGATAAATGGGTTGACTTCCTTTATTAAAAATACCATCAGTTGCCACCACCACAGATGCCAAATTCCTGCCCGCATAGCGAGTGGAGATTTGATCAATGGCTTGGCTTAAATCGGTAGCAGAACCTTTAAAATTGAGACTATCCCAATTGTCTTTGAGCGTTTCATCAAAATGATAGTATACTATCTCTGCATCATTTGAAAGCGCGTTCAGATTGTTTTGTAAAGTCTCTTGCAGATTGGCTTGATTGGCCAATGATAAACTATTGTCGTAAAGTGCAACGATAATGGGTTTTTCTACAACATGCTTGACCCATTGAGTGATTGGTCTTAGCAGCAATAAACAAAGAAAAGTTACCGCTACAAATCGAAGCGAAGCTAAGGTGTAAAGTGTAGATTTTGAAAATCGATTCCGGTTGCGCTCAGGGTAATACAATAACCCCGACACAAGAAGGCCCGCTAATATGCAGGCCCAAATGTATACGCTCGGATATGTTGTGTAAATGCTCAATGCAATTCAATTACATGTGCATTCCGCCGCAAACATGCAACGTTTGTCCTGTAATGTAGGCGCTCATGTCACTGGCTAAAAATAAAGTTGCATTGGCAATATCTTCTGGGGTGCCACCTCTTTTCAATGGAATAGAATCTCTCCATTGTTGAACCACCTTCTCATCCAAAGCTCCGGTCATTTCTGTCTCTATAAAACCGGGTGCAATGGCGTTGCAACGAATATTTCTTGATCCTAATTCTGCTGCCATGCTTTTGGTAAACCCGATAATACCCGCTTTAGAAGCAGCATAGTTGGCTTGTCCCGCATTTCCTGTTACACCGACAATAGAACTCATGTTGATAACGGAACCGCTCTTGGCTTTCAACATTGGCTTGATCACCGCCTTACTCAAATTGAAAACAGATTTCAAATTAACACGGATAACCTCGTCCCATTGCTCCTCTGACATTCTCATTAGAAGTGTATCGCGGGTAATGCCCGCATTGTTGACTAAAATGTCAACTGTCCCAAACTCCTCAACCACTTGATCAACCAAAGATTGAGCTGCGTTGAAATCAGCGGCATCGCTTTTAAAACCCTTCACGATTCCGCCATTGGCACTCAACTCAGCTTCTAAAGCTCTTGCTTTTTCATCTGATGATGCGTAGGTGAATGCTACTTTGGCACCTTGAGCCACAAATAGAGCTGCGATTCCTTTTCCAATTCCTCTAGATGCTCCAGTGATAATGGCCACTTTTCCTTCTAATAATTTCATGGTTGCTAATTTGTACAAAGATAATGTTTAATGCATTTCAATTTTATTTCTTCCCAGGCTCAATATGCCTTTGGATTCCATCTTTTTCAATAGTCGGGAAATGACCTCTCTGGAAGAATGCAACTCATTGGCAATTTCTGAGTGAGTAGCTTGAATAATTTTATTTTCGTTGTTTTTCGCACGCTCGTGTAGCCATTTTTCTAAACGATCATCTAGCTTCTGAAAAGCGATACTATCAATGGTTTGGAGCAACTCTTCAAATCTGGATTGATAGCTGCGCATGATAAAATGTTTCCAAGATGGAAAGATGGTACTCCACTCGTCCAATACTTGGGTAGGTATGGCAATTATCTGACATTCCTCTTCCGCAATAGCGCGAATATTACTTTTGGAATCTCCCAAGCAGCAGGTAATGGCCATGGCGCATGTTTGACCTTGACGAACATGATAGATGAGCAGCTCTTTCCCGTCTGTATCTTCTCTTAAAATTTTGATAGACCCAGACATCAAAAGGGGCATAAATTTGATGTATTGACCAACATCCATCAACATTTCCCCTTCTTTAATTTTCATCCAAGTTCCCTTTTCGATGATGGCAAGTTTAATCTGTGGTTCATACAAATCAGGAAAAATTTCTTGAATAGACTTGATGTCCTCTAACTCGATTTTTCTATTTTCCATATTGATCAATGACTTGGTTAAACACTTGACTCATTTGAAATGTAAGATTTTTTCTCGAGTATTTTTCAATTCCTCTATTCTGAACATTCAATTTTCCTTGGTCTTGATAGGTATTAAAATTCGCCAACAACAAAGATTCTAATTTCTTTTGATTCTCAAAATCGATGCAACTACCTGCGCCACTGTCTTGGAGAATCCTATTCATCTCACCATCCTCTGGCCCAATGGCAACGATGGGTCGCTGGGCCGCCAGGTATTCAAAGAATTTTCCAGTTAAGATGCTTTTTGCATTTCCGCTGTTGTTCACCAGTAAGAGCAACATTTGAGCACTTTGCTGTGCATGGATAGCGTCTGCGTGGTTCATGTATTCTATGATCTCGCATTGTTTTTCTATTCTATGCTGCGCGATACTTTTGCGAATACTGATATCGGTTTTTCCAATCAAGCGCAATTTAAAATGCGCAGAAAATGCAGGGTGGCTTTGACATAAATTCTGAATGGCTTTCCAGAGTATGTCATGATTCCTTGCTGGTGGAATACTTCCGACATGGACCAAGCTAAAGTCGCTATCTACTTGGACATTGGGATTGAATTCGTCATCATATCCATTGGGAATGCACAGTGTTTTTTGAGCTCCTTTTTTTAAGAAATCTTCTGCGTCATTTTGTGTAACCGTGGTGACGAATTGTGCTTTTTGGATGACTTCCAATTCCAAACGATGGTGTTTTTTATCGGCCCAACTTGTCAATCGCAATTGATCGTAAAAATCAATATTGGTCCATGGGTCTCTAAAGTCAGCTACCCAGGGTATGTTTAGGCTTTCTTGCAGTTGTTGTGCAATCAAATGCATGCTGTGAGGTGGGCCAGTAGAAGCGATGATGTCGACAGGATTTTCCTGTAAGTATTTTTTTAAAAACTTTACAGAAGGTTGTATCCAAAAGCAACGGGCGTCGGGAATGAAAAAATTGCCTCTGATCCAAACACCAATATTCTCCGTCTTTTTTGGTTTTTCAGATTCACTCAAAAAACCGGTGTTGATTTTTTCGGTTGGCTTTACGCCAACCCATCTTTTGTACCAAGAGTATGGCTCCCAAATGGGTTGTTGAATGATAGTGATTCCTTGAGGAATATCTTTGGCCAGAGAAGAATCTTCAACGGGCATCTCAGGATTGCTGGGTGTGTAGACGATGGGCTCATACCCAAAATCTCGAAAGTATTTGACGAACTTCAACCAACGTTGAACGCCCGCGCCACCAGAAGGCGGCCAATAATAGGTGATGACAAGAACTTTTTTCAGTGCGCTCATTTTAAAATGGCAAAATATGGGGTTTCCATGTGAGCGTTGGATTCGTGGGCTCTCCAGGAATGACCGTTAGCATCGCTGTTACCATGCATTGCTTTCTCAATACTACAGTGGGTCGCGAGGGATGGCTAACGCTAAATGTCATCTCCAATTGAAGGGTGCCATAGGTCAAATCTTTTGGATTCACTTTGGCTTTCATGATACCATCTGTGATGATTTCACTTTCCATGACTCCCATGGCATCGTCTATGAGCATGACGATATTGACTCCGTCATTTCTAAATTCATATTCGCCAAGATCCAACTGAAAAGTTACTTCAACTGGACCTTCACCAACGGCCACATCTTCGAAAACGATATTTTCTCCTTGTGGAACTATATTACCACCAAAGGCCAATGCATCTGAAGAGACAAAAGGTACAGTTGTTACCCTTCCATTTTTTAGATTGAGTGAGCGCAAACTTTCATTATCGCGGTCAAGGATGTAAGCAAATTGATCTTGAAGCACTAGATCTACAGGCGAATCAAAACCGGTATCTGTGCCTTTGCCATCTTTCCATCCGATGATGGAGCCTCCTGCTAGAAGTTTTGTTTTTCCTTTTTTGATTTCCCAAATGCTGCTATTGGTTTTGGAAGTGCCAATTATTTTTTTACCAAACAAAGTCAATGCACTCCATTGTATATTTTGGCTTCCAGGAACGATGGAAGAGAAGCCGTAATCATATTCAATTTCTTTTTGTGTTACCGCGTCTTTGTATTTTCTGGTTTCTGTAAAATTAATTTGAAGGGCAGAACCGTCGCTCATGGTCACAAGACCCATTTTTCCTTGGATTTCCAGTTGCTCAGGATAAATGCGTTTGTTCATTGGATTCGTTAGCGGCAATCGTGCAACTTCTCTGGATGCCCCGCTGATGGGATCAAGTAAAAAGACTTGATTGTTGCTTGCCGAAAGAACAAATATTTTGTTGTTGTCAATTGCAATATCAACTGGAAGACCCATAGCTTCGTAACCGCCGTTGGTGTTTTCTACAGTTTCGCTGAAATCATTCCCATTGCCAGCGATGGTGAATACGAGTTGACTCGCGACATCTACGGCTCTAATGCGATGATTAAAACAGTCCGCGATGTAAATGAGGTTTTGTTCGGGTTCGTATGCTGCCCCTTTGGGACAATTGAATTGTGCACTGATCAATGAGCCATCTGCAAAACCCGGTTGCGGCGCACCGATAATTGCTTGAATCTTGCCGCTGCCATTAATAATATGAACACGATGGTGACTGGGCTCTGTAATGATAAAACCATTGTTGGAGTAGGTGGAGATATGACTTGGAAACTCGATATTGGCATCGGCCCAATAATGGGTTTCGACGCTATCTTTCATTTGCCAGTATCGGAACTTTCCTGCCATTTCAGGAGAGTTGCAAATTTGTTGGATGGATGCAAGTACATCTTTGACAATTCCTTTACCTTCAAAAGATTTTAATACAACACCAGCGGGTTTTCCGTACAATCTCACTTGCAAAGAACCATTGAATTTGGGTGTAGCAAAGTCGTTAAAGTCAGGACAAACAACCAAGGGATGTTCTAAGTTTTCTCGTTGTATCAAAGAGTAATAAGTTCTTCTTGTTTTGGGATGGCTGGCATCCGCTAAAACAGCGCTGATCAATTGTGTTTGAAATAAATTTTTGGAAGCGGTCATGATTTGATGAACCTGTTCCAATGCGACGGGATCGTTTTCATCCCAAATCATAAAAACTACCAATTTATCATTGATGTTTTCCAAATTAATCGGGTATGCGGAATTGAACCAAACCGAGCCTTTGGAGATTTTATCTGCGGTTTGAGATACTCCGTTTCCGAAAATGAAAAGGAGAACGATAAAAGACCAAAGTTGTTTCATAGTAATAGAATAAAAAAGGGAACCACGAAGATGGTTCCCTTTCTTGTAATTTCAAAAAAAATGAAAGTTATTTTACGGCATCAACCACGGCTTTGAAAGCGGCTGGATGATTCATGGCCAAATCGGCCAATGCTTTACGGTTTAACTCTACACCTTTGGCGTGAACTTTTCCCATGAATTGAGAATAAGACAAACCGTGCATACGAGCACCGGCATTGATACGAGCAATCCACAAAGCGCGGAAATGGCGCTTGCGAAGTTTACGTCCGATATAAGCATAGGTTAATGCTTTTTCTACTGCGTTTTTGGCTACGGTCCAAACGTTTTTTCTTGAACCGAAATAGCCTTTGGCCATTTTAAGGACCTTTTTTCTTCTCTCGCGAGAGGCTACTGCATTTTTACTGCGTGGCATAATTTTGTGTTTTTTGAGAGCTGGTGGCTGTTGCGCTTAAAACCAACAATCGGGTTAAACTTGACCTTGCTTTTTGAGTCAATTTAGCTTGACTTAGGCGAGCAATTGAGCCTTGATTGATTTAACATCTGAAGGGTGAACGAGTGCATCATTGCCCAAACCGCGCTTACGCTTGGTGTCTTTCTTGGTCAAGATGTGACGTTTAAACGCCTTCTTACGCTTAATCTTTCCGCTACCGGTCACTTGGAATCGCTTTTTAGCGCCGGATTTGGTTTTCGACTTTGGCATTTTATTAGGGTTTTAATTTATTTCTTCTTTGGGTTAATAATCACAAACATTTTCTTCCCTTCCAATTTTGGCAATTGCTCGGGAACACCATATTCTGATAACTCTTGAATAAACTTCAATAACAAAATCTCCCCTCTATCCTTAAACACAATCGATCTTCCTTTGAAAAATACCCAAGATCTAACCTTGTTTCCATCTTTTAAAAACTCGAGAGCATGCTTCAATTTAAATTGAAAGTCATGATCATCGGTGTTGGGACCAAAGCGAATTTCCTTTACAGTTACATTCACTTGCTTGGCCTTCATTTCCTTTTGCTTCTTTTTTTGATCGTACAAGAATTTCTTGTAGTCAATCAAGCGACAAACGGGTGGTGTAGCATTTGGAGAAATTTCCACCAAATCAACCTCCAATTCTTGCGCAAGTTTTAATGCCTCTTGCGTCGGGAACACACCTTGTTCTACATTGTCTCCTACCAATCGAACCTCTGCTACATTGATGCGATTGTTGATACGATGTTCTGGTTCCTTTTCTCTCCTAAAATCTCTTCTAGGATACGGGGGTCTACTGCCTGGTTTTTTCTCCATTTAATTGTTTTACTATGCGGAAAGCATTTCCTTGATTTCGTTTTGTACTTGAACCGCAAATTCTGCTATGGATAAAACGCCTACATCTCCTGTACCTTTCTTACGCGCAGAAACGGTTCCAGCTTGTTGTTCTTGTTCTCCAATGATCAGCATGTACGGTACTCGGGCCAATTCTGCTTCTCGGATTTTCTTTCCCACTTTCTCGTTGCTTTCGTCAACGGAGGCGCGAATATCGTAATTTTTTAGTTCAGTTGCTACACTTTTTGCGTATTCATTGAATTTTTCACTGACGGGAAGCAATCGGACTTGCTCTGGAGTCAACCACAAAGGGAATTGACCCGCACAATGTTCAATCAAAATCGCAACAAAACGTTCCATCGAGCCAAATGGGGCGCGGTGAATCATGACTGGACGATGCTTTTGGTTATCTGCTCCTGTATACTCCAATTGGAATCGTTCGGGTAAGTTATAGTCGATCTGAACGGTTCCCAACTGCCATTTTCTACCGATGGCATCACGAACCATGAAGTCTAATTTTGGACCATAGAAGGCGGCTTCTCCCAACTCAACCACGGTTTTCAATCCTTTTTCATCGGCTACTTCCTTGATAGCTGTTTCTGCTTTTTCCCAGTTCTCGTCACTTCCGATGTATTTGCTGGGATTGCCGGGATCGCGCAATGACACTTGAGCCAAGTAGTCATGAAAATCCAAAGTTTTGAAGATATACAATACCAAGTCGATCACTTTTCCTACCTCTTCTTTCACCTGATCAACAGTACAAAAAATATGGGCGTCATCTTGGGTAAATCCTCTTACACGGGTCAAACCATGCAATTCTCCTGTTTGCTCATAGCGATAAACCGTACCAAACTCCGCAAGACGCAAAGGAAGATCGCGATAAGATTTTGGTTCTGCTTTGTAAATCTCACAGTGGTGAGGACAGTTCATGGGTTTGAGCATATACACCTCATCTTCCTGGGGTGTTTCGATTGGCTTAAAACTATCGGCACCATACTTGGCCCAGTGACCGCTGGTTTCGTACAATTCTTTGTGACCGATGTGCGGGGTGATAACTTGTAAATAGCCTGCCTTGGTTTGTGCGGCTTGCAAAAATGCTTGCAAACGTCCACGCAAATCAGCTCCTTTGGGCAGCCACAAGGGTAATCCACTTCCCACTTTTTGTGAGAAATGAAACAATCCCAATTCTTTTCCTAATTTTCTATGGTCTCTTTTTTTGGCCTCTTCCAACTGTACCATGTACTCCTCCAATTCCGCTTGTTTGGGAAAAGTGATGGCGTATACACGCGTAAGCATTTTATTCTTTTCATCACCTCTCCAATAGGCGCCAGCCACATTTAATACTTTGGCAGCCTTGATAAATCCGGTATGAGGAATGTGCGGTCCACGACACAAATCGGTGAATTCTCCTTGGGTGTAAAAAGTAATGTCTCCATCACTCAAACCTTCAATTAACTCTAATTTGTATGGATCCGCTTTCTCTGTGAAATATTGAACAGCCTCTGCTTTGCTTACTTCTTTGCGGATATACTCATTTTTCTTTTTGGCCAATTCCAACATGAGTTTTTCCACTTTGGGAAAATCTTCTTGTGAAAAGCTGTGTGTTCCAAAATCGATATCGTAATAAAATCCGTTTTCAATGGGAGGGCCAATGGCCAACTTGATTCCTGGGTACAAGGCTTCTAATGCCTCAGCCATCAAGTGAGCGGAACTGTGCCACAATGTAGATTTACCTTCTGTGTCGTTCCAGGTAACTAACTTTAAGGTGGAATCAGATGTAAATGGTCGCGTAGCATCCCAAACATCTCCGTTCACAACAGCGGCCAAAACATTGCGCGCTAATCCTTCAGAAATTGATGTTGCAACGCTCATTGCGGTTGAGCCTTTCTCAACTTGGCGTACGCTCCCATCGGGCAAAGTAATATTATACATGTGATAAAAAATTGAATAGCAAAGATAAGCGGAATGCCTTTTTATTTCACGAGTTCGAACCTTTTTTGACGGATCTGAAATTCAACGCGTCTGTTGAATGCTCGACCTTCTTCTGTTTCGTTGGTGGTTGCTGGTTCACTCATTCCTTTGGCCACAACTTTCAAGCGATTGGGATCAATGCCTTTTAAGGTCAAAAATTGAATGACTGAGTTGGCGCGTTGCTCTGATAGTACTTGGTTATATTCTACATTCCCAACATTGTCTGTGTGCCCCAAAATCTCCATGTACATGTGTTTGTTTTTTCTGAGCAAAAGATAAATCTCTTGGAGTTGATGAATGGCAGAATCGGTGAGTGCAAATTGATCAAAATCAAAGTGAATGGCGTCTAACTTGATTTCATCATATTCGCTTAATTCATGAGGCGGGTCGGTGGCGGTGGCCGCTAGCTCTTCGTTGATGCAACTGCACTCTGATTTTTTTTGAATGGGTATGACACTTACATCGTCAATATAAACATAAGCATAATCTCGTGAATCGGCAATCGCAGGATCTTTGGTACGATGAATCATCCGCATGTCCTTTTCATCCTTGAAATTTCCGATGGTGATAACCTCCTCTCCGCCTTTGGCAACGTAGGTTGAGCTCAATTCAGACCAACTGGTGAAATCATCCATCATATTAAACCGCGGATTACTCATGGACTCCTGAGGGACAGAAATTGTTTTGTAGGAAACTTGGGCGAGCGGTTTGTTGCTGAGTACAACGCCAAATCCATCGTGTACGAATTGACAATGGTCTGCTGCGGAGTAATACAGCGTGATACAAACAGTTTCGCCTGCTTTTAATGGCCTAGATAGTTTTCCAACAATGTATTCACGGTAACGCAATTTGTTGTTCAGATAAGTGCCTAAACCACAATATCCGTTTCCTGTTCGTGCTTCTTGTTTTCCAAAAATGTTGTCTGGAACGCCAACTTTTTTACTGCACCTATTGAAGTAGTCTGGGGTGCCATCTCCGGCTTGGGTCCATTTTTTTACCGATTGTAGTCTGCGTGAAGTAAAGTCGACTGGACAAAAATCCATTTCTTCAAAACTGGGGTTGATGACCAAATTTTGGGCGCGCATGCCTTTCCAAGACAAAAAACAAATGACGATGATGAAAAGGGAGCGCATGGTGTAGTAACGTGTTGACTTTTCTATTTGTTGTGAAAGGTATAAAAAAAGGGCCACCGAAGCAGCCCTTATTTCATTTGTTCAAGACCTTATTTGGTAGTGAAAATAACTCTTCTGTTTTGGGCTTTGCTCATAGGTGTTCCTTTTGTGCTAGCCAATTCATTTGCATCTTTTGAGTCGATACTAATTCTGCTGGCGTCAATTCCTCTGGATACCAATGCTTCCATTACAGACTCTGCACGACGCTTGGCAATTTCCATTAATTCGGTACGTACTTTAGCCTCTTCCATTTCTTCGGTATCAGCATGTCCAGTCAACAAAACATTGATGCTTGGATTTGCCTTCAATAATTCAGCAACTTCATCCAATTCCGCATCAAATTGAGCTGGGATGTATTCAGATTCCTTTCCGAAATAAACTTGCGTAGCAGCGATTAATTGATCAGGCTTGGCATTGGTTGGTTTGGCACCAGAACGGCTGTAGATAAAATCTGTTTCTACTACTGTGCTCTTGCCGCAGTTGCACTCACTTTTTGCTGTGATAGGCAACACAGAAATGTTGTCTACGAAGTAATACGCACCGTTAATAGCTACGCCTCCCGCTGCAGGTTTAGCTGGACCTTTTATTTTTTCAAATTTCATGTCGCCATCATTTCCAAATCCACCAATTGTGATGAAGTTTTCATTTCCTTTGGCATAGTAGTACATACATACAGTTGTCCATTTGTCCATATCGTTGATTGGACGATTGGCAGGCATGACAATGGTTGGAGGAGTTATGATACTTTTGTCATCTTCATGTTGAATGCGTGAACTTCCCAATAAAACTCCGACATTGTTCACAGCCATTTTTGAATTTTCTGCCAAACAAACAGAATAAGTGATGCAATACATTTGGTCTTTTTTCAAAGTGTGTTTCAACTTTTGCGACATATAAGTGCGATTCACTTTTGGGTCTTTGCTATATGCAATGAAGCCAGCATAATTGTTTCCACTTTGTGCAATTTGATTGCCCAAATCATTATCAGGAGCGTTGATTTTTTTGTTTTTGGAATTGCCTGAAGCAAATAAATCTGCTCCTGTTTTGTTCACCGAAGTCCAAGGTTTGCATGCCAAATGCAATTGGCCTTTTCCTTTTAAAAGTTTAGCGTCGTATTCTTCAAAAGAGCCATTGGCCACTTCGTTGGGATCTGTGTCGACAACGGGTTCTTTTTTGGCCTTATCATCTTTCTTCTCAGTTTTTTCAGACTTCGCTTTGTCGTCTTTTTTCTGAGCCCATGTAGCATTCATACTCAATAGAAATGCTACTGCTAATAATAAACGAAGGGTTTTCATAATCATGGTATTAACGGTTTTGTATCGTTTCAATATAAAGTTTCAATTTGTTGGGATCGATGTCTGGATATACACCGTGTCCTAAGTTGCCAATATAGGGAGCATTTCCGAATTTATCCATCATCTCATGAGTGGATTTAATGATTTCGGCATCGGTTCCATACAAAACTGCGGGATCTAAATTTCCTTGTAAAGTTTTGTTGGGTAATATTTCTCGGGCCATTTTGGGATTTATGGACCAATCCAATCCAATGACATTGGCTGATATGGTCTGCATTTGCGGTAAAGCGAAATGTGCTCCCTTGGCAAAAAAAGTAGTAGGAATTTGTGGTTGAATATGGCTCAAGATCTTTTCTACATGCGGCATGATGCAGCGTGCATACAAATCGGCATTGAGAACGCCTGCCCAAGAATCAAACAATTGGAATAAATGAATTCCAGTATTGATTTGCATTTGTGCGTATTCGATGGTTGCCATGGTGATCTTTTCTAACAATGCCTGTGCCAGTTCAGGTTGGCTCACCAATACTCTTCTGGCTTTACTAAATTCTTTGCTTCCTTTTCCTTCTATCATGTAACAGAAAATCGTCCAAGGAGCACCAGCAAAGCCAATCAATGGAACTCTATTTTGCAATTGATCCAACGTTATTTCCAAAGCTTCTTTCACATAATGAAGATGATTGGCAATGCCTTCTGTTTGCAGTGCTTTTACGTCATCCAAATGCTCAATTACTTTTGGAAAAAATGGCCCTTTGCCTTCGTCCATTGTGTATGGCAATCCCATGGCTTCGGGAATCACCAAAATATCACTGAAAATAATGGCCGCATCCACACCGAAATGGTCAACTGGTTGAATGGTTACTTCTGCCGCCATCTCTGGATTGGTCACCAAATTGATGAAGCTGCCTGCTCGCGCTCTAGTGGCTCTGTATTGTGGTAAAACTCGGCCAGCTTGACGCATGACCCAAACGGGAACTCTTGAAGTTTTTTCGCCTTTGGCCGCTCGGATGATTAAATCGTTTTCTAACATAAGGCGCAAATGTAGGAAGGAACTAATGCATGATTTTAAAAATCAACTCCAAGAGAATTTCACCATCGGTCATTTGACCTCTTCCAATCCCTTTCGATTTTTTATCGGCATCGTGCAAATAGCCAATGATTCGATCCATTTTGGCGGGTGTAAAATTTTTGGCTGCCAACTTGTAATCTGTCGATGTGTATTCAGTCAATCTCAATTGTTGCACTGCGTAAGTTTTGTTCTCCGCACTGACGTAAATATTGAAACGATTGAAACTTGAAAATAACAATCCAATCAACTGTGGAATGGGGTTGTTTTTGGGATTGCGAATGAAATACTCGACAATTCGATTGGCCTGAACAACATTTTTTTCCAATAAAGCTTTTTGCAATTCAAACCCGTTGTAATCCTTTGAAATTCCAATATAATCCTGAACGATCTGACCGGAGATTTCAGTTCCTTTGGGAAGAATAATCGCAAGTTTGTTGACCTCATTGTGAATTTTAGAAAGGTCGTTTCCTAGGTATTCTGCAAGCAGATGGCAGATGTTTCTTTGGATGGTGTAACCTTTTGCAAGCACCGTCTCTTGTATGAAACTCTCCACTTGGTTGTCTTTGATTTTAGTGGAGATAAAAGACTTGGTTTTTTTATCAATGATTTTACTGATTCCCAAACGTCCGTCCAATTTGCCCTTGAAAGCAAAACACAAAATCGTGCTGGGCGTTGGACTCGCGATGTATGCCTCTAAGGATTTGAGCAGATCTGATTTTTTCCATTCTTTCAAATCTTGCGCTTCTCGAACGATAATCACCTGATGAGTACCCATCATGGGGAAACCTTTGGCCATGTTGAGAATATTCTTTAACTCTGAATCTCTTCCATAGGCGATGGTCAATCCAAAGCCTTTTTCGGACTCGTCCAAAATATCGTTCTCGATGGAGTTGGCGATTTGGTCGATGAAGAAAGGTTCTTCTCCACTTAAAAAATAGATGGGGTCATATTTCTTAAGTTGAATGTCTCTAATGATTTGTGTATGCGTTAATCCCATTTTAAATGCTTGACGGATTGCCCCTCATTAATTATTTCTTGAAGTGCTTCAATTCCAATTTGGATATGAAGGTCGACAAAGTTAGTGGTAACTTTTTGATCACTTTCAGAAGTTTTTACACCTTGTGGAGTCATGGGTTGATCAGAAACCAATAGCAAAGCGCCAATTGGAATTTTATTGGCAAATCCAACGGAAAATAATGTTGCTGTTTCCATGTCAATGGCCATCGCTCTAATCTTTCTCAGATATTCTTTGAAGGGCTCGTCATGTTCCCAAACCCTGCGATTGGTTGTGTAAACTGTTCCAGACCAATAATCCAAATTTTTGTCGCGAATCATAGAAGAAACCGCTCTTTGTAGATTAAAGGATGGCATCGCAGGCACTTCGGGAGGGAAATAGTCGTTGCTTGTTCCTTCTCCTCTAATTCCAGCCAGCGGCAGAATGAAATCGCCGATTTTATTTTTCTTTTTTAAGCCGCCGCATTTCCCCAAAAACAAAACAGCTTTGGGTTGAATGGCTGTGAGCAAATCCATGATGGTGGCAGCGTTGGCACTTCCCATAGAGAAGTTGATCATGGTAATGCCATGGGCAGTTGCAGTGGGCATGCTTCGATCATTTCCGATGATCGGCACATTGTGCCACTCGGCGAATTTTTGGAGGTAATGATCAAAGTTGGTTAACAAAATGTACTGGCCAAAATCTTCTAAGGCTGTTCCCGTGTAGCGGGGCAACCAATTCTTCACTATTTCTTCTTTTGTTTCCATGATTGTGTCTTTGTGTAATTTTGTTGGGTATGCAATTAAACCTACCACAATATAGTTTTAAATATCGAGAAAATGAGAATCGCTTGGAGATTTTTTGTTTGGTTCGAAAAAAGTGGTTGGTTTTAACACCCGAGGAATGGGTGAGACAACATGTGTTGGTTCATTTAGTTGAGGCTTGCAAATTCTCTGTAATGTCCATTGGGTCTGAAGTGACGATAGATCTTCCAATCGGAAAGGTTAGAGCCGATGTTGTTATTTACAACAAAGATGGCAGTGTGAAAGGCATCATTGAATGTAAATCGCCCATGGTTAATTTATCGGAGGAGGTGGTGCATCAGGTCAATAAATATCACCAAGCGTTGCACGCAGATTGGGTAGGAATAACAAATGGAAATTCCCACCTTTTTTTGAAAGGAGAGCATATTTTACAAGAATGGCCTTTGGCTGAAGATGCTTAAGCGCCTACTTCAGCCAATTGTACTTTAAGTCCATTAAAATTTTCTGCAATGTGCAATTGACAGCCCAAGCGGCTGTTTGATTTAACGAAGAAGGCTTGGTCAAGCATGGCTTCTTCATCATCATTTCTTTCTCCCAAATCATGGTCGGAAACTATGTACATGTGGCAACTTGCGCACATGGCCATACCGCCGCATGTTCCTTCTACAGGCAAGTCGTAGCTTTTGCAAAGTTCCATCATGTTCATGTTCATGTCAGTCGGTGCATCCAATTCGTGTTCTTGTCCTTGGCGATCAATGACGGTGATTTTTACCATATTTTCTTCCATGCTGCGAAGATAGTTTGTGATTGATGAAGAAATATAAAATTGAATTAAAAGGAGGCGTTGAGTAATTGTCCTGACTCAACTAATTTTCTGAGATGCGGGTTTCTTCTGGCTGTTTCCCAAAGATTGACATGCCCCATGTGGTGTGTGTCGGTGCCGAGGTAACTGACTAATTCAGCATCTATTAGTTTTTCCGCCATTTTCTTAACTCCAGGCCCGTATTGCCCTGTCAGACTATTGATGTTGATTTGAAGAAATACATCCTTTTCAGCCGCATTTTCATAATTCGAAAATCGCTCATGCCAATATACATATCGCTCTGGATGAGCCAAGACAGGCTGATATCCGTTGAGTTGCATTTGAAAAGTGGCCTCTTTGAAATAGTATGGCTCAGAATCAAAAGACAATTCAAACAACAAATGATTGCCGTTGAAGGTTAATATTTCTTTTTTCTCCAACAAATCCATAAAATGCTCATCACAGAAATATTCAGCGGCGGCATCAAATTGAACGTTGATATTTCTCTTTTTTAATTCTGCCAAGACAATTTCTTTTCCTTGCAGAATGATCTCTTTTGTGTTGGGATAAATCTCTTTGTAGATGTGCGGAGTAGTGACTATTTTGGTATATCCGAATTCCATTAATTTCTCAATCAGCTGAATACTCGTATCTACATCAGGAGCACCATCATCGATGCCAGGAATCAAATGAGAATGCATGTCCATTTGAACCAAGGACATATCAATGGGCTCAATTTGTTTTTCGGTTTTGGTGAATAGTTTTGCGAAAAAAGACATGTGACGAAGTTAGCGATTATTCTTGGGAGAATTCTCCTGCCATGCAAATGGACATGTTTTTTTTGCGGTCTTCCATCGATTGGTTTTGAGATAAAACCAACATTAGTTTGGTGATCGCGGCTTCCGTTGTCATATCCTTACCGCCGATTACCCCCATTTTTTCTAAAGCCTGGGCATTGTGATATAGATGCTGATCGATATGTCCTTGTGTGCATTGAGAAACATTGACAATCAACGTTCCTTGATCAATCAACTTTTGTAACTCTTCTTGCATCCATTTTTTTTGCGGAATATTTCCACTGCCATATGTTTCGATAATCAAGCCATCCCAAGGTCCACCATTGACGAAGGATTGAAATACTTTTTGAGAAATTCCAGGAAAAATTTTAATCAATCCAACGTTATCACTCATTTCGAGATGAGGTGTAAAAGGTTGGGTAGGGCGAAGCAAAAGTTGATTTTTGAAATGAATGTGCAGTCCGATATCAGCCAAGGAATAGTAGTTGGGACTTTTGAATGCCTCAAATCCTTCAGCACTTACCTTGCTTACACGGTTGCCGCGGTACAAATGAGCACCAAAACAGACTGCTACTTCTCTAACCACAGGTGCATTGTTTTCTTGTGCGGCGGCAATTTCTATTGCCGTAATAAGGTTCTCTTTGCCGTCCGTTCTGATTTTTCCAATGGGCAATTGTGCACCCGTTAAAATGACTGGTTTTTGAATTCCACGCAACATAAAGCTCAATGCAGATGCCGTGTAAGCCATGGTATCCGTGCCATGCAGCAATACAAAGCCATGGTAATCATCGTAATGTTCGATGATCAATTCAGCAATTTTCTTCCATACCAAAGGATCAACATCACTGCTGTCGATGGGATTTTGAAATGGTGCGATGTCTATTTTTAAATCAAATCTTTTCAGTTCAGGAAGATGATCGACAATATTGAAAAAATCAAAGGGAACCAATGGTCCACCTGGCGATGACTCAGTCATGCCAATGGTTCCGCCGGAATATATGATCAGTATTTTTTGCTGCTTGTCCATCATATTCCAAATATACGCTTTGCGTTGGAAGTTGTGACTTGAGCAATGTCTGATAAAGTGCCACCGTATGCATCAACAAGGTGCTCACCTATAATGGGGATATAGCTGCTTTCATTTCTTTTTCCTCGATATGGGGTGGGTGGTAAAAATGGAGAATCGGTTTCCAATACAACGTGAGATAATGGAATTTTTTTCAACGTTTCTTTGATGTGTGCTTTTGGATAACTGACTACTCCGCCAATTCCCAACATGAATGAGTCCAATTTTAGTATCCTTTGGGCTATTTGTTCGCTTCCTGTGAAGCAATGAAAAATCCCTCGCAATTGCGCATCGTGGTGCTTCTCAATCACTGTCAATATTTCATTGAAAGAATCTCGTGCATGCAAAATGATCGGTAAATTGAATTTCTTTGCCCAGTTGATTTGAATTTCCAAGGATTTGATTTGAATGTCCAAAGTCGACTTGTCCCAAAATAAATCAATGCCTGTTTCTCCTACGCCATAAAACTTGTGAAGAGAAAAAAGACGCTCCATTTTTTCCAAAACATTTTCGAAATCTTCTTTGACATCGCACGGATGTAAACCCATCATTGGGAAAAACAATTCAGGATTTTCTTCGGTCAATCTCATCATGGCTGGAATCGAATCCAGGTCAATGTTGGGTAAGAAGACTTGGTCTACTTTGGACGCCTTCAATCTGATTAAAACTTCTTCCCAATCACTTTGAAAAACTTCTTGGTACAAGTGTGAATGTGTGTCTACCCACATAATTAAAAATCTTTTGTGCAAACTTATATCCTGATACCCTCTTTTGCCTCAGGTGAAGCGATATATTTACCCTAACAAATCAATGAATCATGAGAAAACTAACCTTCTTTATTGTGATTTTTATGACAGTGATGGCTTGTCATAAGTATGAGAATGGTCCTTTTATTTCTTTTCGCTCTGTCAAAAATCGCGTCATTGGAAATTGGAAATTGGTGGGTTATACGGTGAATGGGCAAGATCAATTGGATTCACTTCTTGGAGGGTATGATTACATGTGGAAATTTAAAGAAGACAAAACTTTAGAAAGATTGATTAGAGCCAACCAGCCCATTGAAGGAACTTGGGAAATAAGTTCCGATAACAATGTGATTGTCACTTTGAAAATGATCAATGTAAATGGAGGTGGGGTGTACTATGAAAAGGATACTTTGAATTTAACACGATTGACCAATAAGGAAATGTGGGATGAGCAGCCAGGTCGAATTGTTGAGAAGTACGAAGCCCAATAATTGAAACGTGATTCAGGCCAAGATTTTAGTTTTACGATTTTCATCCATTGGAGATATTGTCCTGACATCTCCTGTTCTGCGCATTCTGCAAGAACAAATGGAAGGTGGTGCTGAAATTCATTTTGTGGTTAAATCGAAATTTCGGGGTGTTGTCCAAAACAATCCTCGTATTTCCAAAATATTCACTTTTGAAAAAACGATTCAAGAAATAATCCCTGAGTTACTTCTCGAAGAATATGATTATATCATTGACTTGCAGAACAACGTTCGTTCTCGAATCATTAAAAAGCGTTTAAAGACGCTGTCTTTTTCAGTGGACAAGCGAAATTTTGCGAAGCTATTGTGGATTCAATTTGGAATACAAGGTTCGATTCCTCATATCGTAGAGCGTTACATCGCAACGCTAAAAGTTTTGGGTTTGAAGGATGATGGAAAAGGTTTGGAATTTTATATTTCTGAATCTGATCAATTGCCTAATCCATGGGGCGATTACACGGCAATTCCGATTGGGGCTACTTACTTTGGAAAGAAACCGGACGTGGTTCATTGGAAGGAAATCTTGTCCAGAATTCCTGGGAAAAAAGTTTTGCTTGGAGGCAAAGAAGATATTGAAGTAGCTGCGCAAATCGCTGAAAGCCTTGATGTATTTAACGAGGTGGGCAAATGGAATTTGGCTCAAAGTGCATCGCTTTTGAAACAAGCCAAATTGGTGGTGTGCGGCGATACTGGTCTGATGCATATTGCATCGGCATTTTCTAAACCAATTGTTTCAATTTGGGGCTGCACGCGTCCCAATCTGGGGATGTCTCCTTGGAAACCTGCTGAGAATAGCGTCATGATACTCCCTAAAAATAGAGGAGAAAGGCCATGTTCTAAACTTGGCAATAAATGCAAGCACGGAGAAAACGATAGATGCATTCATCACATCGATTTGGATGAATTGCAAAGAGCAGTGAATGCAATTTTGCTTTAATGTTCAAATAGAGCTTTGAGTTCTGTTGCGTCTTCAGGCTTCATTTTACCAGCCAAAATCAATCGCAATTGTCTTCTTCTCAATGCGCCGTCAAATCGCACTTTTTCTATTTCAGTTTCTGGTATCAACTCAGGAACATTGAT
>CANFLZ010000016.1 GCA_947448135.1 Flavobacteriales bacterium | reverse complement strand
CAAAAAGAAAATTTATGTAATCGACACATCCGTCTTGTTGCATGATCATCACAGTTTGGTAAAATTTGAGGAAAATGATGTGGTTATTCCGATCACCGTTCTGGAGGAATTGGATAAATTCAAAGTTGGGAATGACATTAAAAACTTTGAAGCAAGAGAATGTATCCGATTTATTGACAAACTATCAGAGAAGTACACCTTAAATGATTGGATTCCGATAAAAAATGGGAAACGTGGCAGATTGAAAATCCAAATGCGGGAGAAGTTTAACCAATAGCATTTTTATCATCGATGAGGCGCAAAACCTTACCCCTCATGAAGTGAAAACCATCATTACCCGAGCAGGAGAAAACACCAAGGTGATTTTGACGGGTGATATTCGGCAGATCGACACCCCATACTTGGATGAAAATTCCAATGGCCTGAGCTATGTAATAGAACGATTAAAAGGAAGTCCTTTATATTGCCATATTACTCTGGCTAAAGGGGAACGAAGTGATTTAGCCAACCTAGCTAATGAGAAACTCTAAAAGAAAGAATATGCATTAAAGATCATTTGGTCAGAATAATTTTCCCATTTTTAATTCTCAATTCAATACTTCTAAAATGTTTCTGTAATTTTGTCTTATAATAAAAACACCATGGGGTCAGAATCAGAAATCAACTTCTTTTTTTCAATGTGTCCAGATTTGTGCTGTCTACTATCTGATGACGGCACCATTCAACAAGTAAATGCGGTTTGGGAAGAGAAGTTTGGTCACCCAACAACATTTTTCGAGGGTAAAAAATTTACCGAATTCATGACCCCTGAGGATGCGAATTCCGTCTTTGAAAAATATCAAAAAAGAATACACGGAGGTCCTAGCAATGGATCAACTTGCAAGCATTTTCATAGCGATGGTAGCTTGTTGTATATCGAATGGCGTGCCTCATTTTCACCAAATTTTCACAAGATGTATGCGATTGGTCGAGACATGACCGAGGAAGTCAGACTCGCAGAAAATCTTAAAAAAGCGATCGATGCCAAAGACAAATTATTTTCAGTCATTTCACACGACTTAAAAAGTCAACTGGCTGGCCTTATTCAAATGACCGGCATGATGAGTGATCATGAGTACAACTTCTCCAAAGAGGAACTGATTCAATACTCAGGAATGCTGCATGAGTCTTCCAAGAATTTGCATGAACTTTTGGAAAACTTACTCAATTGGTCTAAAATACAACGAGGGATTATGCACATCGAAAAGACCGATTTCGATGTGAAACAAGTTTTCACAAAGGCGACGAATCCACTTATTGCCGCCGCGCAATCCAAGAAAATCGATATTCAGATTACCGTTGAACCCGGATTGTGCATGACCGCTGATGAGCAGATGATTTCCAGCATCATTCGAAATTTGGTTTCCAATGCCATTAAATTTACACCCACCAATGGTCATGTCTCCATCAATGCACGGAAAGAAAGTGACGTGATTCATTTCGAAATTCAAGACAGTGGCATCGGAATTCCAGATGAAATGCGTCCTAAACTTTTCAAGCATGGCGAAAACGTAAGTCGCAAAGGAACCAACGGCGAGCCCAGTTGCGGATTGGGTTTGATTATCACAGAAGAATTTGTGAAAATGCACAATGGCTCGATTGTATTTACCACCCAAGAGAACAAGGGAACTACTTTTGAAGTAGATTTACCACAATAGAATTATTTATTTGTGCCGCTTCACTCCACCATACAACAAGCAGCACTCGCCATTGATTGGATACCCGTTTTGTCCTTTTTATGGCTGAGTCGCAGTCGTCAAACCCGAATTTGTCGGATTATTTTCATTTTCGTTTTCACCACTGCCCTTTTCCGATGGTTGGGTCATTTTATTTTCGATGACCAAGACATCCATTTCCCTTGGAATTGGGTAATTATGACCTACAGTTTCTTACTGATAAATTACATGTATTTCCATCACTCGAAGCTGAAATTCAAATACATCGTACCCTCCACCTTCATTTTTTTCACTGCTATGTTGTGGCAAGCTCTAGGAAACGCACCTTTTCTAACAGCATTGACAATTTCCTATGTAATCGTTTCCTGTTACGCCATGCGACATATCATCTGTAAAGTCATGGGTTCACCTGATCGTGTGGATGACTATACTTTTGACATGGTCAATTACGCGATACTGTTTTATTTTACAACCGGATCTTTGTTGCAATTTGTCTGTGATCAATTGCCTGAGCCACTCGATTGGCTCATGTCATTGCAGCACGTTGCCTCTATCGTTTTTAAATTCATCATCACTTACGCATTGTGGAAGCTACCTTCGAAATCCCTATCCTACCCTTCTTAACGATTTCACTGGCATTGGCTGTGGCATTTGTTATTGGATTTGTGCGCTTGTTTGCCGTGTACAAAAAACGAATCAATGCTGAAGTAGATCAAAAGCAAAAAATCGAACAAGAATTTGAGCGAAAACTTTTAGAAGCATCTCTGGAATCAGAGGAGATCAACAGAAGTCGCTTTGCGATGGACATTCATGATGATATTGGTGCCTCACTCACTTTATTGAAAATGAACGTTCAATATGCCCATTCTCATCCAATGGAATTTAAAAATCCACAAGATATTCATGATCAAACGCAAATGCTCATTGATCAAACCATTCAAAAAATCAGACAAGTCTCACAGCGAATTTCACCGTCCACCATTCAACATTTCGGCATCATTCCTCCTTTGGAAGAATTGATAGCTTCAATCAACGAATCCAAGCAGATAAAAATTCAATTGACGCACAATTTTGATCTGCAAAGATTGAGCTCCTTTGCTGAGATCAATCTCTACCGCATTTTGCAAGAATTGCTCAACAATATTCTCAAACATGCAGAGGCAACAAAAGCCAATGTCAGCTTGATCATTGACATGACTCAGAACCTCTTGTTTGTGGAAATTCTTCACGATGGAAAAGGATTGACCGACCCAGAATTTGATCACATCTTACACCAAACCAAAGGTCATGGTTTGAAAGGGATTCAGACCAGAGTCAACAGTCTCAACGGAAAAACGCTCTTCCAATATCATGTCGAAAAAGGAAGTGAGATTCACATCACTTTTCCGATTTGAGTTGGATTATTTTAATTGGCTCCAAGCAGTATGTGGGCCTTTGGCAATTTGCAAAACCATGTACAGCAAAAACACATTCAAAAAAGGTGTTGTAAAAGAAAGCCACTCGTGGTTGACCAAATAACCCAAGGTACCGTTGAACATCGCAGCAATCACGACAACGTGAAATCCCCACTTTCTTTTTTTCCAAATCATCAGCAATCCAACAAACTCCACTATCGCGATGAAACCCGTGAAAATGTAATACGACGGCTGTATGTAATCCACTCCATCCAATTGCGTAATCAAATCAGAGAATCCCAATCCCATTAAAGCACCGATAGCCGAAACAATTAACCCAAACAATAACCAAGCTGTCACACATCCATGTCTTTTAGAAGGCATCTCTACACCTTCATTTTTCACTTCCGGCAAATCATTCATTTGCTCTTTGTTTTGATCTTCGGTCCAATTACTCATGGGTCAAAAGTAATTATTTTAAAACTTCTGTAAATAATCTATTTGTTTTCTTGTCAATCTCTTATTTTTGTCGAGCTAGAAAATATACCATGCGCGAAATTCAGTTTAGAGAGGCCATCTGTGAGGCCATGACAGAAGAAATGAGAAGAGATTCTTCCGTATTTTTATTGGGAGAGGAAGTGGCAGAATACAATGGAGCTTATAAAGCTTCCAAAGGAATGTTGGACGAATTTGGTCCGAAGCGTGTCATTGATACGCCAATCGCTGAATTGGGATTTGCCGGTATTGCCGTTGGTGCAGCCATGAATGGATTGCGTCCAGTGGTAGAATTCATGACTTGGAACTTTGCTATTTTGGCCGCTGACCAAATCATCAATTCTGCAGCAAAAATGTTGCAGATGTCTGGTGGACAATACAATGTTCCCATCGTTTTCCGCGCTCCTAATGGTACAGCCGGTCAATTGGCCGCAACCCACAGCCAAAGTTTCGAGGCCTTCTATGCGCACGTACCCGGTTTGAAAGTCATTACACCTTCTAACCCCTATGATGCGAAAGGCTTATTGAAAGCGGCTATTCGCGACAACGATCCTGTGTTGTTCATGGAATCGGAAAAGATGTATGGTGACAAGGGTATGGTTCCAGATGGTGAGTACATCTTACCCATCGGTGTCGCTGATATCAAGCGCGAGGGAACAGATGTTACTTTGGTTTCTTTCGGAAAAATCATGAAAACCGCGTTGGCGGCTGCAGAAGAATGTGAGAAAGAAGGCATCAGCGTTGAAGTGATTGATTTGCGTACCATTCGTCCTTTGGATATCGATACCATCATCACATCTGTGAAGAAAACAAACCGATTGATCATCCTCGAAGAAAGTTGGCCTGTTGCCAGTATTTCAACTGAAATCGCATACCGCGTTCAACGCAATGCTTTTGATTATTTGGATGCGCCAATTCGACGTTTGACACAAACCGACACTCCTTTTGCATTTGCAACTACCTTGATTGAAGCAGCATTGCCTCAAATCAAAGATGTCGTTCAAGCTGCAAAAGAAGTTTGTTACAAATAAAACAACACCATGTCGGCTTCAGATGCCTCCAAAGAACACTCGCGTAGGCATCTGATTGACGCAATAAGAAAGCGTCAACAATTTCAAGACATCGATATTGTCGCGCAAGAACTTTTGCAAGGTCATCGTAGCGCTTTGTCTCAAGGCATTACTTGGTCAGAAAGTACCTTGGCACATCACCGAGAACTTACAGAACATTTGCTCGCCAAAATACTTCCCAACACCGGAAATTCTTTTCGTTTGGGAATTACAGGAGTTCCAGGAGTAGGTAAATCAACCCTGATTGAAGCATTGGGATTGCATTGGATAGAAGAGGGACATAAGGTTGCGGTATTGGCCATTGATCCCTCCAGCCCCATCAGTCAAGGATCTATTTTAGGGGACAAGACCAGAATGGAACAACTGTCCATGCATCCACAAGCATTTATTCGCCCAACAGCTTCCTCCAATGAATTGGGAGGGGTGGCGTCCCGCACACATGAAGCCATTTTGCTGTGTGAAGCAGCAGGGTTTGATCGAATCATCATTGAGACTGTAGGAGTGGGACAAAGCGAAACCGCAGTGTATCACATGACCGATTGTTTTCTTTTGTTGATGTTGGCCGGAGCAGGTGATCAATTGCAAGGCATCAAGCGAGGTATCATGGAGATGTGCGATATGATGGCCATTACCAAATCAGATGGAACCAATCTTAAGCCTGCCCAATTGGCCAAAGCTGAATATCAAAATGCACTTCATTTATTTCCAGAGCGGCCAGACCAGTGGTTGCCATCTGTTTTAAACATCAGTGCACTCAAGAAAAAAGGCATTTCAGAATTGAGTCAGGAGCTTACTCGTTTCGAAGAATGGAGTAAACATAGGCTTTGGAAACAACGCCGAAGTCAGCAATTGCATTGGCAATTTGAACAAGAGTGGCTTCGTCAACTCAGGTATAAAATGTCAAAAAACATTGCGTTACAGAACGCTTTGAACAATATTGAATCAAAAGTAGCTTCCCAAGAAATGAGCATTTCAGCAGCGGTGCACGAAATGATTTCTTATCTCAATTTTGGTGATGTTGAACCACTGAAATAGCCTTGCTTCCTTTGGAATCAGAGCATTGTACAAAGTACAAGCCATCGGACAAATTCAAGTCTTGGAATCGCAAAACTCCAGCGGAAATTTTCAACTGAACCACCACTCTGCCCGCTTGATCCAACACACGAAAATCAGTTAATGCATTGTTGTTCTTAACAACAACTGGAATTCCTCCATTGTCTAAAACATGCAAATTGAATGATGTTTCATTTTCATGAATATCATTGGGAATAGCGATGTAAGACATATCCGCGAAATTGATTCGATTGACCCAAAAAGGATGATCAACAAAAGGATTTCTATTGAGTTGATTGCTCTGAATGTAGTCGTTTCTTCCACGCTCATAAGCATCCGGCAAATCCTGGAAGTGCCAAGTCAAAAGGGTTTCCAATGATTGACTTCCCTCGCTCAATCCTGGTAAAGTAACATTGTTCAAGTAATCAAAAGACCAATCCAATCCATTGACATCATCATATCGCAGAGACATATACAACAACGCTCTGGCAGCGTCACCTTTGTGCACTTCACGAGGTTCATACACCAAATATCCTTGATCATTATTTCCCATATTGGCCAATCCAAAAGTCGATACTGGCGTCACAACTTCACCCAAAGGATGATTGCTTCTTACGCCATTGGCATTGTTTTGTTGAACAGGAAATAAATGATGTTGGTCTGCATATTCATCCGTGCTTGTTGATGAATAGCTTGGCATCCAACTGTGGCAATAAGTATGCTCGCGACTGATAGGCAGCCAACCAAATGGAGGCGTGAACAAATAATGAAATTGAGAGTAAACACAATTGACAATTTGCTGTCCGCCTGTTGTGTCAACATGTGCATAATCATTGATCATTGTTTCGTCATAACTATTGTAACTGATCTTATTGTATGGACTGCGAATACGGGCCTTGAGGTCATCCACGAAAGTGAGTGCCGTTGAATCAATCCCATCGTAATAGGTTCCCATCATATTGAAAGGCGTTGTGAAATCCAATTGTGGGCCATCTGGGAAATAGGTATTTCCTAAAATGCCCCCGATCCAACTGTACAATTGGAAAAAATAATGCGAAGATGCGCGCAAGGTCAGTTGATCAAATGCCAACAAATTACCCACATAAGCCACTTGTGCATTGCCGATGTAATCTCCCACTTGATAAGACATGGCTTCTTGTGGGATTGAAGTTATGGTGTCCTGAGATCGAAGAATCAAATAGCCATTTGCTCCAGGCGCAGCAGGCCAAGAAAGATGCGCTTTGTATGTGGTTATATTTGAAACCGTCAATTGTCCCCAAGAAAAATTTGAAGACAAAATCAATAAGGCCACCAAACTCATTTTAGACTTTTTCGTCCAATGATTGCCAGCATAAACCCAACCTGCAATCATACAAACTCCTCCAATCGGCGTTATGGGGCCAAATATTTTCTCCATTCCCCAATTTCCCCATTCATTCAAAGCCAACATATAAATTGAACCTGAAAATAAAATTGTTCCCCAAGACAACAAAAGAACAGTAGTTTTAAAAGACTTTTCGTTGGTCCATTTATCCTTTAAACCCCACAGAGCGAGCAGTCCAAGACCGTGTACCATTTGATACAAAACACCTGTTTGAAACGCTGTCATCATTTTCTCCGACAAAACAGACTTCAAATAATGCGCTCCCATTGCTCCCAATGCAATGGCTGAGGCCATAAAAACAAATGGAATAACTCTTTTCACCATGCCGCAAATGTAGCGGAATAAAATTGGTGAATTGAAGGGATTGTTTTATATTTCGAAATTCAATAAACCGAACCGTGAAAACAATAAAAACAATATTGCTTGGCTTCTTTTTGTTAGGCGCACTGATTCCCCTCAGCGCACAGACAAAAAAAGATGAAACCAAGCTGGCCAAAGAAGCATTGAGTTTTTACAATGCTCAGCAATTGTCGGATGCCTATCCATTGTATTCGCAGCTCATTTCGCTGTCACCATCGAATGTAGATTATACATTTCACTTTGGGGTATGCGCCATGTATTGCGATGCGGACAAAGCGAATTCGGTCAAATATTTGAAACAAAGTATCAAGGGGGGGTACTCATCACCAGAAGTTTATTATTACCTAGGACGTGCATTGCATTTGAGTTATCAGTTTTCAGAAGCCTGCAATGCGTACGAAACTTTTTTAGACACCGCAGAACCGGATCTATTGGGGAAATACAATGCCCTGCGTCAAATTCAAATGTGTATTTATGGCTCCAAGCTTTTGGCCAATCCCAAGGAGATGGTCGTCAAGAAGAAAATTGAAGCGGAACGAATCAACTTTTTTCGCTACTTGCCACTAGAAGCAGTAGGAGGAAAAATCATCACCACTCCCACAGAATTTTTGGGAAGCAAGGACAGAAAATCTACAGAGCCGCATTTGATACACCTCAACGGTACACCCAAATTGGTTTATTTCAGTTTGCTTTCTGACACTTCAGGATTGGACATCTTTCAAGCCGAGTTGAAACCTGATGGCAGTTACGGCAAGCCCGTTCTTGTCGCTGGAAAAATCAACACCCCGTATGACGAGGATTATCCATTTATCCATCCTGATGGAAAACATTTGTATTTTGCTTCTAAGGGTCACAACAGCATGGGAGGCTATGATATTTTCCGCTCTGATTTGGACTCGCTGAGCAAACGTTGGAAGAAGCCCGTTAATTTGGGATTTAGTTTCAACACCCCCGATGATGACTTGATGTTCATTGCAGATGCTGCGAATCAAACCGCCATATTTGCAACTGCCAGAACGAGCGACATCAGTCATTACACGCTTTATCAGACATCCTTTCAGGGATCGCCTTTGGAAATCATTTACGCCAAAGGTCACTTCACCAACATGGAACATCCGGAGAACAACGTTGCTCAGATTGTTGTTAAGGATTTGGAAACAGGAGAGATTGTTAGTGAGGTTACTGCAGAAGTTAAGTCAGGAGCGTTTGATGTTTATTTCCCTAAACCAGGAAGATATAGCTATACGGTTTCATTGCCCGATAGTGAAGAAAAATTGGTTTCAGAATTTGACGTTCAACCCGGTAGATCAGGAGCTGTTTATTTCCCTCAAACGGTGAACGCCGTGAAGAAGGAAGATGGCTCAGGACAATTGGTGGTTCGCAATGGAGCGGATACCAATTTGGATTCAGGCATGGAAAATTCGTTGGCCGCATTGCTTCGTTCAAAATCCAATTTGAGCGTTAGCAAAGAAGCCGCAGAGATGGCTTCATTGGAACGCAGTATGACCAACGCCCCTGCACTAGCTGGTTTTGCTAGAGGAAAAACCGCCGATGATATATTGGCTGAAATGAAAGCCGAAGCAAAAGCGGCAAGCGCTGCGATACCCGTTGTTCAACAACAAAAGCAAGCCGCATTTCAATTGGCCAAGCAACAAATGAATCAAGCTAATGCCAAGATGATTCTGTCGGATTCATTGGCCAAAATAATTTCTGCCAAAGTAGAATCAGCAAAGGCTAAAGGAAGTCCGTACATCTTTACGGATCAAGATCGCGAGATATTGAATCAATCCACTGAATTGAGAGAAGCCGCAGAAGCGCATCGTTTAAAAGCCCAAGGTGCTTTGAATTTAGGCAATCAGCTTGCGGAGTATCAAAGTTCATTGGAACCCACCTCCAAAGAATTGCTTAGCCGAGCAACGAAATTGCAGAGCTACTTAAAAGACAACAACGTTGATGGAGCCGTAGAGGTGTTAACAGAGGAAAGAAAACGATTGTTGGCAGAGCAAGCCCGTCCCAAAAAGCCAGCGAATGCCATGCCTCAAAAAGCCAAGGCCGCTGCCAAATCACATGAAGCCAATCAAAAATCTTACAATGACTTGGTACATGAGCTCAATGTCTTAGAAGCTAAAGTCATTGAAGACAAGAAAAACAACGCACCATCTTTAGCACAAACCCAAGCTGCTGCCAAGAACAAAAGATCAGAAGTCATTTTGGCCGACCCCAAAGTGAAGAAGACCTACGATGAGGCAGTTGGAGCTCAAATGGCCAACAAGGTATACAATCAGATGACCAATCAAGAAGATTTGGGATTGAGTGAAGCAGAAAAGACTCCCCTTTCCAAAGATGAAATTGCGCAGTTACAAGGTCAAATGAAAACCCTAGAAGCCAAGTCCAACGAGCCATACAAGCATACTCTTTTGTTTGACCAAGCCAAGGTTTCGTGGACCCGAAATTACAATTTAGAAGAGGTTCCTCAGCCAGGCAATGCGCCTGACATCAAAGGTCCTGCAGTTGCACCAACCAATACCGATGTCGCTCAAAACAATGCTACGACTGAAAATGGTGGTCAACAAAAAAGCGCAACTCCTACCACTGAAAAACAGCCAGATGTTGCACCCAAAGGCGAAAATAAATCTATCCCAGAGGCGACAACTTCAGGAAATAAAACCAATCCAAGCGCAGACAAAAAAGGACCCTTTGCACCACAACCTAGCGACAACGAAGATGTCTCCTTGGCATTGAAATCTGCGAAGGTGATCAAAGAAGTCATTGACAGCGCCAGCTTCAAAGAATTTGACGCCAACTATGCTATGGAAGAGCATAAGGTGTATGATTTGATGAAAAAATATCCAGATATCAGCGGATCTTTCAAAGAGCGCGCTAAAATGGATAGTTTGAACAAAGCGATTTTTGAAATTCAAAATTCAATTGATAAAGCTTCCAACCCAAATGACGAGAAGATCCTTCAACAAAAATATACATCGCTCACCAATCGCAGAGCTGCACTGGAAGTAGACAATAAAGAGGTGTATCGCTCCATTGCTATGAAAGAGGTTGAAGCTGAGAAAACCGTTGCTCTGAAGAAATATTACGACAACGAATCCAAAATTAAATCGGAGACGATACTCAATCAATTCATTCAGCAAATTAGACATGACGCTGATTCCATTAGCAACCTAGCAGTGAATGAACGCAAAAAAGCAGAGACCATCACTGATCCTCTTCAAAAAGATCAGTTGATTCGCTCCGCGTTTGCCAAGGATATGATGGTAGCCAGCATGTATCGTCATATGAATAAAGCCATCGATGCATTGCCCATCTTTGAATTGTACAATACCCAAGACGAAGCATTTTTGCTGGCCAGCGATGCCAATGCCATCCGAGCCAAATTCAGCACCCACAAGGTGGAAGCTGGATCAGCAACAGCCGAAAACGCGCGGATAGAGAAACAACCTGAAGAGACAGATACTCAACGTATAGAGACAGAAAAAATCGATGCCGACTTGGCTGCTCAGTTGAGCGGAATGAAATTCGACGAGGAAAAAATGAAGAAGAATGGAATTGTTCTTCAAAACGCTTCCTATTCCAAAGAAGATGCAATGGATTTGATGCGCACCAAGCCAGAGCGAGTTGACAAGCCATTCTTTGTTCGCATCAACAAATCTGCTTATGGCGCTCAGAATCCAATTCCAGTTGATGAGCCGATGCCAGAAGGAATCGTATACTCTGTTCAAGTCGGTGCATTCAAAAAGCCAATTCCGCAAAACACCTTCAATGACTTTGCTCCAGTGATGGGACAAAAATTGAACAACGGCTTCACCCGTTACATGGCAGGTTTGTTCCCCGATAAAAAAGATGCCATGAATGCCCGAAATGAGATTCGCAAAATGGGCTACCCAGATGCATTTGTTGTCGTTTACAAAGATGGAAAACGTATCAGTGTTGATGCCGCGGAAAAGGCCAAGCAGGAAGAACCCAAAGCTCCAATTGCCAAGAAAGAAGAGCCAAAAGCCACCAGCGATCAACCATTGAAGGCCAACAAAATCGAAGAGGATGAAAATGGATACTTCACCATTCAAGTCGGCGTATTTGGTCGACCTGCATTAGAAGGAGAAATCAATCTGCCCAACTTGAATGTAGAATATGTCCAAAGCAAGAATCTATATCGCTACTCTACAGGACAATATATGAAGCGTTCGGAAGCGCAGGCTCAATTGGCAAAAGTCAAAGCCCAAGGATATGAAGATGCATTTGTCACCGCCTATTTCAAAGGAAAGAAAATTGGATTGTCAGAGGCAGAGAGCAAGACATTTACCCCTTTGAAAGAGGGCGAGAAACAGAAACAGATTGAGAAACAGAATGGGAATGAGAATGTAAGAGAGAGAGAGAAACAGAGTGAGAAACAGAGTGAGAAACCGAATGAGAATGAGAATGGGAAAGAGATTCGCAAACCTGAATTGAACATGAATCCGAAGGATACTGCCTCAACCAAAATCAGAAAGCCTGAGTTGAATATGGAACCCAAGGAGACTCCAGCCAAAGCAACACCGAAAGAACCCATCACTGAGGAACCTGGAAAAATTTACGAGTTTGATTTGAGTGATTTGTATGGTACTTACAGCTGCTGTGATGAAGCTCAAGGAATTTGCAACAGTCCAGACAACCGAGACATCATCAAACGATTAACCTTGATTTCGAATGGAAGCGGAGTTGCCATTGATGGCAACAACAAAACAAAGAACTTCAAGTGGAAATTTGTGAAAGATAGTCCTAATCCGATCCAAGGAATGGAAGATATTTTGGGTGACAATTATCCTTTCTATTTCCAGAATGGAAAAGTTCATTTGGGACAATATTGCAAACCATTGGAAAAATAAAATGCGCGAGAAGTTGATCGGGGCTTTGCTCATTGCATGGCCATTGTTTGTTTTTCAAGCCAATGCACAAGAAGAAGGATGTGACCACATCCCTTCACCCAAAGTATTGAAAATGCTTGAAAAAGCCAAGGATAAAGATCGAAGTTCTGCAGAAAAAAGAGAAGCGGTTGAGAAATCAATCGAGATGGATCCAGAATGTTTGCCCTGCTTGCATGCGCTGGGAGAAATGGAATTTTTAAGAGCCAAGAACAGCGATTTAGATTTCAATAACGCCAAAGAAACACTTAAAAATTTGGTCGCGAAATGCGAGACTTATGATCCGGAGCCATTCTACTATCTCGGCGCCATGGCCTATGCCGATCGTGAGTTTGATGATGCACTGCTCTACTTCGAAAAATTCTTGCGGTTCCCCTCCGATGATCCGACCAAAGTGGGCAAGCAGTACGAAAAAAAATACAAGGAGGTTGAAGAAGCCTTGCCGCATGTCAAAGCGTATCGCGAAATTTATCAAAACAAAACTCCTTTTGAGCCTATGAAAGTAGAAGGTGTTTGTTCAGACAAAGAAGAATATTTGCCCCTGCTCTCCCCTGATGGTGAGATTATGTTTTACACCCGACAGTTTATGCGCCAAGCCAAAGGAGATGTCGAGCCTAAAATGATTGAGGAATTGACTTGGTCCAAACGCCCCAACATCAATCAATACTTTGATAATGGAGAGCCCCTTCCAAAGCCATTTAATGTCGGTTCCAATTATGGCGGGATCACCATTTCATTGGACAACAAAGAAATGATTGTCGCCAAGAAAAATCCGAAACCCAAAAACCCTGGAAATTTCGATTTGTATAGCACCCGATACACCAAAAAAATAGATGATAAGGGCAACAAAATATATGTTTGGGAAGAGCTCATTGATTTGGGCCCAAACATCAATACCGACAACGGATGGGAAGGCCAACCTACATTGAGTGGAGATGGCCAAATGTTGGTATTTGCCACAATTAGAGAAGGAACCATTAAAGATGGAAGTGGCAATCCGTCACACGACTTGTTCTACAGCCTCAGACAGCCAGATGGAACCTGGGGAGTAGCCCAACCACTCAAAGGAAACGTGAATACCAAAGGGCAAGAAAAAGGGCCCTATTTTCACAGTGATAGCAAGACACTTTACTTCTCCAGTGATGGACAATTAGGAGTTGGCGGTTTGGACATTTATTACACCAAAATGAATGACGACCTAACGTTTACTGAAATTAAAAATATAGGCTATCCCATCAACGACGAGAATGATCAAATCGGAGTTGTGGTGAGTAGTGACGGTGAATTGGGATATTTCGGCGCAAAAAAATTCAGAGGCGAGAGAACTTGGGATGTGTATTCTTTTCAAATGCCCCCACCCGCCAAGCCAGAAAAGGTGATGGTCGTGAAAGGTAATGTTCAGAACAAAGATGGTGAACCCGCGGCCAATGCTTCTGTTGAAATCAAATATTCAGAAAGCGGTGAAACGGAAAAAGTGAAGGTCAACGATGATGATGGCAGTTACGCCACCATCATGAAAGTTGGTACGGGACAGGATGTGACATTGAGTGTCAAGGGCGATGATGTAGCTTTCAATACACGCGTCATTTCACACAAAGAAGACACAGTGCCACCAGTCGTGGTGAAATTGGACATGAAGACAGAGACCTTGGCGAGTGACCAGCCCTTCCCAATTCCCGATATTGTTTACGGAACCAACAAAGCCGAATTGAAAGAAAGTTCGCTGCTCATATTAAAAGAGTTTGCTGCATTCATGAATGAGCATCCCAATATGATCATAGAAATTCGCGGACACACGGATGCTTCGGGTCGAGATGAGGACAACTTGGCATTGTCGATGGAACGAGCATTTGAGGTAATGAACTTTTTGGTCAAATCAGGAGTCGATGGCACCCGCATCACTGCGCGTGGTTATGGAGAAACGCAGCCTATCGCACCCAACGACACCGAAGAAGGACGTGCCAAAAACAGAAGAACAGAATTCTTTGTGAAGTCGATGTGACAATACCCCCTATTTTTGCAAAATGAAAAAAACTATTTTATTGTTGGCCTTTATTGCCGTGCAACAGATTGCTTTCGCTCAAGGTAATTTTTATGGTGAAAAATTTGTACTTGAAAATAGTCATTCAATCGCTGAATTATACAAAGCCATGGACATGGCTGATAGCGTTGATATGGTTATCTCAGGACAGATTGTTCAAACTTGTAAGAAAGCAGGATGCTGGATGGAAATTCAAAATGCAGATGGCAGCATGAAAACCAAAGTATTCATGAAAGACCATGCATTTGGCGTTCCTTTAGAAGGATGCGAAGGCAAAAGATGTGTCTTGTCTGGAAGAGCCTTTCGTTATAAATTGTCTGTAGAATATCTCAGACATTTGGCAGAAGACGCTGGCAAATCCAAAGCGGAAATTGAAAAAATCACCGAGCCAGAAAACACCATTGCTATTGATGCAACAGGCGTTTGGATCGAAAAATAATTATTGAGTCATTTGGAGAATTTAGATTTCCCCTTTGTTTATGAATTGAGCAATGGGATTCGTGTTGTACACCAACCGATGAAACGTGCCATTGGGCATTGTGGCTTGATGATCGGCTGTGGGAGCCGCGATGAATTTCCGGAAGAACATGGTTTGGCGCACTTCATTGAGCACGGCCTTTTCAAAGGAACCAAAAAAAGAAGCAACACCCAAGTTCTTTCTCGCCTCGATTCTGTAGGTGGTGAAATCAATGCTTTTACTGCTAAAGAAGAAACTTGGATTCATGCTTCTTTCTTACATGCGCACACGGATAGAGCCATCGAATTGATAGCAGATATTGCTTTGAATTCGACCTTTGACAGCGCTGAAATGGAAAAGGAAAAGGATGTCATCATTGATGAAATCAATGGATACAAAGACTCTCCTACCGATATGCTGTTTGAGGACATGGATGAGATGGTTTTCCCTCATCATCCCATTGGCCGAAGTATTTTAGGAACAGAGGAATCGGTGAAATCGTTCAAGCAAAAAGATGTCTTGAAGTTTTACCGACGTTGTTTTGTAGCACAAAATATGGTTTTCAGTTATGCGGGTCCTATGGGTAAAGAAAAACTGAACAGCCTCTTGGAAAAATATTTTGCTTCTGTTGCCATTGGTAGCGCTTCATTTAATCGACCTGATTATACGGCCTATAAAAAAGTACACTTGCGACAAAGCAAGGAGATTCACCAAGCCCATCATGGCATAGCGTGCAGAGCGCCTCATTTGCACCAAAAGGATCGTCATAGCTTTATTTTATTGAACAACATATTGGGAGGTCCCGCCATGAACAACATCTTGAACTTAAAGATTCGAGAAAAGCATGGTATTGCTTATCAGGTAGATTCCAACTACAGTCCTTTTACCGACACAGGAGTCTTTTCTATTTATCTCGGAACTGAAATGCACCAATTGGAAAAAGCATTGAAGTTGATTGATAAAGAATTGGGATTGCTTCGCGACAAGCCTTTTACTGATAAAACGCTCGATGGATATAAAACGCAATTGAAGGGTCAATTGGCCTTGGCGCAAGACAGTGGAAACTCATTGATGTTTAATAATGGAAAAAGTATGTGGGTTTACAACCGCATCAATACCATGCAAGAAGTTTTTGATGTGATTGATAGCATTACGCCAAAAGAAATTCAGACAGTAGCCAATAAGTACTTACACCCCAAAGCTTTTGCGAGTTTGACATACGTTCCGCAATAATTGGGAAAAGCATTCCAAAAAAAAGGCGTGCAATGCACGCCTTTTTTTTGCTCCTTGAACAATCAATGTATCATGAGCTTTCTCGCGAATGTCTTTTCATGTGATCGAGCAATAACAATGTAATTACCCGCAGACAATCCTTTCACATCCAAGCTCGTTTTAGCGTTGATGGCTTGGGAGATCACTTTCTCTCCCGAGGTGCTCCAAATTTGGATATGCTCAATGCCCGCACTTCCCTTCCACTGTATGAAATCTGATGCAGGATTGGGATAAATGGAAAAAGCATCAATACACGACATCTCATGCACAGACATGCCAGGATCCGTCACTACAAATTGCCCCATCATACCATCATCTTCATGCATGAGGATGTGGCAATGATAAACGTACGGCGTCATCGAATCTGAATAAACATCAAATTTGGCAATGATCACAACGGTTTCTTGTGGGTGAATTAACACCACATCTTTCCAGCCCCTGTCCTGAGCTACCGGTAAATTGCCATCTCTCGACACTACTTGAAATGCCACACCATGCATATGAAATGGATGAGCTACCATGGTTTGGTTTTGTAAAATCCAAGTCTCCGTTGAATTCAAAGGAATCGTATAATCAATTCGATCCATGTCAAAACTCAAGTTGTTGAAGAAGAAAGGACCGTCCATGTTCATTTGATTCTGAGCAGACATCACAATCACTCGTTGTTCATCAACTGTATTCGGATCCAACACTTGAACCGATTCAAAAACAGTTGTCACGGCATTCAATGCATTGGCAGTTGGATTGCCCACAATCATTTTGAGCAAAGAAAAATCAGTTCCATTCAAAGGGCTGGACATGTCCGGAGATCCAGCAGGCATGGGCATTGTTGGTCCGCCCTGCACTCCCATGGGCAATTCTGTACCCCAATTCCAAAGTGACAACTCTGTACCATTCAAATTGGTTAAATCAACCAAAATTTCATACCGCTCACCCGGAGAGACACGAATGCGGTTGGTCATTACCGCTTGCGAAAGCAATCCATTGTCGCTGGCAATGACAGAAAAGTTCTGGTTGTTATTCAAGCCCACATTAAAGGTGCGTTCGCCTGACCCGTTTAAAATGCGCAATCGAACCCATTGCGCAGGAACATGCAAGGTGGCTTCATAGCCATAGTTACCACGAACACCATTGACAAAAATGGTACTGTCGTTCATCCCTCGAGGCAAAACTTGATTCAATGAGTCGTATTGAATTGATTGAAGAACAATCGGAAAATCATCCACCCCATATTCTCTGGGAAGGTCCCAATTGGCTTCAATGGTATCGCGAACAATGATAAAACCAACGGCACCCTTGAGTGCTTGCATAGCAGTATTCTTGTGCACATGCGGATGGTACCAATAGGTTCCTGCTTGATTGATGACTTCAAATTCTGGAGACCAAACATCGCCCATCATCATCATGGTCATAGGCCCATCACTCATGGCTGGCACTTGAAGGC
This sequence comes from Flavobacteriales bacterium, assembly GCA_947448135.1. GTDB lineage: Bacteria > Bacteroidota > Bacteroidia > Flavobacteriales_D > Sanyastnellaceae > CAMCTV01. The sequence goes on along the minus strand of CANFLZ010000016.1, from coordinate 28,563 downwards.
CGTGCCAATGCAGATTGGTGGTATCATCCAAATTATTGGTGACTTGCATTTGTACCATTTGGCCCTTCGTCAGTTCGATGGTTGGACCCAAGTAATCGTATTCATTGATGCCATAGGTATTGGCCAGTGGCCCATCAAAAAAAAACTTTGTTCCCAAATGCAAATTCAATGGAATCACATTTCCGTTGATTAAAGATGGAATATTGATCTCATTTTGAATCTGACTATTACCGTGCAGACTCAGCATAATAGCGGAAAGAAGAACAACTAAAATTCGAATCATTTGGATTATTTTACGATTGAAATCACTTTAGCAGATTGATTGGTCACCACCTTGGCCCAGTATTGACCAGCAGTCCATTCCGAAGTTGGAATCAACAATTTTTGAGCTTGCTCCATTTCATTTTTGGAATAACAGATTCTACCCGTTGCATCAAAAATCAACAAAGATTCAATGATCTCATCACCTGCATCAATCTGCAATTGATCATGGAAAGGATTCGGATAAACCTTCAACATCGAAGAAGAATTGACCTCTATATTGGTGGGAATGGTAAAGTCCAAATTGTCCAAGTACAAATAACTATTCACCAATGGAGAGTGGCCGCTGGCGCTGGCTATGATCAAACAAGTGTCCGGCGTATTGCTGTTATAGTAGACAAAAGGAATACTAAAATCAACCCAACTCATCTCCATATCAGGAAGGAGAACTTGCGCCAAAGCAACAGTATCCTTTACGCCAGTTGCGGCATCAGTATGCGTTAAGTAAACCGAAATAAATCCAATATCAGCTGTAGTCGCAGCCATGAACAACCACTTGCCTGTCAGGTGAGAAGGCGTTTGAGAAAAAGGCTGACCACCCATGGCCTTCATGGTGGATGTATTTAATTCGCCGTTGGTCACCATTCCTGGAACAATGCCCACTCCAGGCACACTTTTCGTGATCAATTTGAGATATGAATTTCCCACAGGAGCGGGTGTTCCTTTCATGCAAGTATATACGCCAGAGGCAGCAGTAAAATCATTAAAGGAGTTCCAGTTATCTGGTGTATTGTATCCATTGGGATTGGACCAACTTTCAAATCCATTGTTATTGATCCACTGAGCAAACAAAATATTGGCTGCTAATGTGAATGCTGCTAAAAGAACAATTTTTCTCATCAATACAATTATATGCCACCTATTTCTTCAACAAACGTATATTTTGATTGGCTCCATTTAATAAATACAATCCACTCGACCAATTGGCTCCAAGAATCTTGACTTCATTGGCTTTCATATAATGAGACTCCAACCATTTTCCTTGAGCATCATAAATTTGATAAAGCCCTGTTTGATTGGTTTTGAAAGTAAAATGATCACTGCTTGGATTGGGGTAAACGACTATTGATGTAGAATTGACATCGCTGACATTGGTACAAGTTTGATCGACCTGTACGATCACCGAATTGGTTTGTTCACATCCATCGGGAGTTGAGATCGTTACTGCAAAATCAACTTGGCTGGTCACAGGGAAAGACATGGCGGGATAATACAATTGTGTTCCGATCGTTCCGTCAGACCACACCACAGTAGCGCTATCAGGAAGGGTTCCGCATGTCAATAACAATTCATCTCCAAAGCAAATTTGCGTTGTATCTGGCAACCCAGTTTCGATAACCAATGAAGATTCCAAAGTGACATTCACCGGATAAAAACATCCGAAATTATCATTCAAGTATCCCGTGTAAGCACCCAAATCAAGGCTATCAATATTGAGGTCAGATCCCCAAAAGCCATTCGGTCCTGACCAGAAAATGTAATACGGAGCAGTGGCCCCTTCAGGCGTTAAGTTGATGTAGCCATCATTCGAATTCGGACATCCGGGCCCTACAGATTCCACTGTTACATTCCAAGGTGCTGGTTCGACAATCGAATATTGTGCTGAATAAGTTTGGTTGCAACCATCAATTGCCGTTAAATAGTACGTGCCTGGCAGCAATCCCTCGATATAATTGCTACCTGAAGTAAAGCCATTGTCAGAAGTCCAGCTGCAATGAAGGTCAACACCTAGATCTTGAATAAAAGGTTGGATTGCTCCTGTCACACTGTCTCCAGGATTTACTGGACATACAATGCCGCTTACATATGCATCTAAAGTATCATCGATAACACTCGTCGTTTCTATGCGAATTGCGAAATCACCCATATCCGTTCCATATCCATCAATTTGAATCAAATAAGAATAGGCAGTATCTAAACAAGAAGTTGTCAAGGTAGAAGCATAAAATGAACCTGCATTGCAACCATTTGCTTGATCATCATTGGAATGAACCAAAACAAAAGTTGAAAAATCGTTGCAGTCGCTGGCACGATACAAAGCGATTTGAGAATCCAAAACAGAAAGTGAATCACAAGTAGAAATCAAATAAGCCGTGTTGGGCTGCGGATTGAAGGTTGCCCAAACGGTATGCATCAAACCATTTTCACACCAAGAGCCAGGGACATTACAACCCAGCGCCATAGGCGCGGGCTCATTTGCAGAGACCGTTGCCGCTAAATTGCTCATCAAAAATGGCAAACTATCCGGATACAGCAGAATGGCATTGCAAGGCTCATCATTTGGAGGCAAATTTGAGCTCCCAATAGTGAAAGTAGAAGTGTTGCCTGAACCCGTTCCCAAGAATACATTCATCAAGGTAGTACCCTCAAAAACATTAAAAGTCATCATTCCGTCGCCCCAAGAATCAACAAAAACGATATCATAAGATCCACTGTCCAAGCAAAGTGGCCCAACCCAAACGGTATCATTGGGTAAATATTCCTCGCCATTGGCAGCACTTGGCGTTCCTGTGCAGCCAACATCTAAATTGGCACCTTCTACGATTACACTGTTCCCACAACCTGCACCAGCAGGTGTAAGCTGCCAATAATTTTCCTCAGGCATAAAGTCAGTAAACAACTGGATATTGACTTCAACTTGATTGGCTGGACACTGCGCTTGAGCAATTTGGAATCCTGCCATGAAGACTCCCATGAACAATAACCTTTTCATTACATTTCTTTTTTACAAAAATAGTGTAAGACAAGGCTCTACCTTTGCATTGATGAATTCTTTGATAACCCCGGGTAAAATCCAAACGTTGACCGTACATTCCATAGAAGGAAAATTTGTACATCTAGGCAACGCAGACGAACAAGTTCCTTTATTAAGACGTGAGTTTCCCGGACTTGCGGAAGAAGGAAAAGAAGTAACTGTATTTACATATTTCGATAACAACAAGCAACTCATTGCCACTACCAAACTTCCCACTATTGAAGTAGGTCAAATTGGAAGTTTTCGTGTTAAAAACATGAACAATCTAGGCGCCTTTATTGATATAGGCACTGATCGCGATATTTTGATTCCTTTTCCTGAGATGCGCGATGAATTGGAAGAAAATCGTTGGGCTTTGATCATACTTCTTTTCGATGAAATGAGTCAACGCATCTACGCTTCGACCAAATTAAATACCCATATCAAAAACAATTATGTTCCTTTTGATCGCGGAGATGAAGTGGATATGATCATTGGCGAGAGAATGGAATTGGGTCGCCGTGTTATCATTGAAGGAAAATACATGGGCTTGTTGTTCAAGCAAGAAATGTTGAGAACATATGGTGAAGGAGATAAAGTAAAAGGCTACATTCGAAAAGTAGAGGGGAATGAAATTACTGTCAGCACACAAAAAGAAGGACAAGAACTGATTGATGAAGCTGCCGAAAGAATTTTATCTGTATTAGAAAGCAACAAAGGATATTTGCGATTGACAGATGACAGTGACCCCGAGGAGATCAAGCGATATTTAACCATGTCCAAAAAGACATTTAAGAAAGCCGCAGGTCTTCTATACAAAGAGCAAAAAATCACCTTGACTGATCGAGGAATTCGATTGGGAGGATCAGAAGAATTAAAAAGAACTGACGGGAACGTCAAGCCTATGCGAGACAATGACAATGAAAGGGACGGTAAGAGAAAACGCCTAACCCAGGTATCCAGCGAACGCAACCGTGAAGGTGGATCAAAAAGACGAATGGAGAATAGCGATGAACGCCCACCTCGTAGAGATGGCGATAATCGTCCACCTCGCAGAGATGGTGATGATCGTCCGCCAAGAAGAGAATACAGCGACCGCCCTCCTCGTAGAGATGGTGATGATCGTCCACCAAAAAGAGAATACAGCGACCGCCCTCCTCGTAGAGATGGTGATGATCGTCCACCAAGAAAAACTTATGGAGATCGCCCACCGCGCAGAGATGGCGATGATCGTCCACCAAGAAGAGAATACAACGACCGCCCACCGCGCAGAGATGGCGATGATCGTCCACCAAGAAAAACTTACGGAGATCGCCCTCCTCGCAGAGATGGCGATGATCGTCCACCAAGAAAAACTTACGGAGATCGCCCTCCTCGCAGAGATGGCGATGATCGTCCACCAAGAAGAGAATACAACGACCGCCCACCGCGCAGAGATGGTGATGATCGTCCACCAAGAAAAACTTACGGAGATCGCCCACCTCGCAGAGATGGCGATGATCGTCCACCAAGAAAAACATACGGAGATCGCCCACCTCGCAGAGATGGTGATGATCGTCCGCCAAGAAAAACTTACGGAGATCGCCCACCTCGCAGAGATGGTGATGATCGTCCGCCAAGAAAAACTTACGGAGATCGCCCACCTCGCAGAGATGGCGATGATCGTCCACCAAGAAGAGAATACAGCGACCGCCCTCCTCGTAGAGATGGTGATGATAAACCGAGAAGAACCTACGGAGAGCAGGCTGAAAGAGGTCCGTCTAGAAATCGTTTCGAAAAGGAAATCGATAAAGCGGACAAGCGTGATCACGAAAAAAAGAAACCTCGTTTTGAAGTGAAAACAAAAAGTAAATCGTTTACAAATCCTCAAAAGGGAAAACCAAAACGTTTTAAAAAATCATAGATTTTTCCTTAACTTGGTCGCTCTGACCAAGCTTATGAAAATTAAAATTTTGTGCTTGGGTGGAATATTATTTTCCACCCTTCATTTTTTCGGACAATGTACAGATGGTAGATATTACCAATACATTTTCCCAGATTATCAATTGACCAGTGATATTCCATACGGAAGCAACGTGACTTACCAAGGGACGGCGCAAGAATTGACTTTGGATGTGTATGAACCCATCAATGATGGAACAGCACCCAGAGCATTAGTTGTCATGGCTCATGGCGGCTCATTTATTTCCGGATCCAAAACGGGACCTGATGTAGTCGGCTTTTGTCAAGATCTCGCCAAGATGGGCTACGTGGTTGCCTCTATTAATTATCGACTAGGCTTTGGGGTTGCCAACCTAGAAGCAGAAGCAACTGCCGCGGTGATGAGAGGCACTCAAGATTTAAAGGCAGCTATCCGCTACTTTAGAAAATCTGTTGTTGAAAATAACAACCCCTACAACATCAATCCCGATTTAATCTACGCTGCTGGCGTTAGCGCAGGCGGTTTCGCTGCCTTGCATCTGGCGTACTTGGATCAACCCAGCGAACTTCCCTCCTTCTTGGACATGAATGCCACTGGCATTGATAACTCCATGGATGGATTGAGCGGCAATCCGGGATACTCGTCAGAGGTAAATGCCATTGTCAATATTTGCGGTGCTCTCGGCGATACAGCATGGATTCATAGCGGTGATGAGCCGGCTATGTTGTTGCATGGAACCAATGACAATACGGTTCCTTATGGTTCGGCAATGCTAAGCCTGTTTGGATTCAATGTAACTCAAGTAGACGGAAGTTTTAGCATCAATCAACGCATGAACGAGGTGGGTGTTAACCACTGCTTCGAGATTTATGAAGGCCAAGACCACGTTCCTAGTTTGAGTAATGCCGCCTATTTTGACACGACTCTTTCCATGATGTCACAATTTTTAGCACAGCAAATTTGCCAATACAATTTTGATTGCCAATACCAACCCATTGTAACAGAAACGCCTGAATTGGCTAAAATTCCGATGTCCGTTTATCCCAACCCCGCACAACAGTTTATATCGATTTCTGGAATTTCTCAACTCGAGTGGTTGACCATTCACAATGCCCAAGGACAATTGGTAAAGCGTGAGAGAATTCAACCAGCGCAATCGATCAATGTGGCAGAGCTTTCACCAGGCTTGTACTTTGTTCGTTTGGAAAATAGTCCATACCAAACCACTCCTCTGATCATTGAATAATGTTTTTTAATTCGCTGGACTTTCTCATTTTCTTGCCCATCGTTTATGCGTTGTATTGGCTATTACAACAACGCGACTTGAAATGGCAAAACCTCTTGCTGCTTGTTGCAAGCTATTATTTTTACGCCTGTTGGGATTACCGCTTCATGTTCTTGCTGATGTTTTCCACGTTTTTGGATTACTTCACGGGAATTAAGATGGCGGATGCTGGCAATAATCGAATCAAGAAATTTTGGTTTTGGACCAGCATCATCGTTAATCTCGGTTTTCTGGCCGTTTTCAAGTACTACAATTTCTTTGCTGAAAATCTCGAAGCTTCTTTGTCTGCTATTGGTTGGAAAGTTGATTTCTGGACCTTGCAAGTCATCCTACCCGTCGGAATTTCATTTTACACTTTCCATGGGTTGTCTTATGTCATTGATATTTACTACAACCGCATTCAACCCAACCGGAATATCGTGAACTACTCTGTTTTCGTCAGTTTCTTCCCGTTGTTGGTGGCAGGACCCATAGAAAGAGCGACCCATCTTTTACCGCAAATTGAGAAGAAGAGACATTTCGATTACGCCAAAACGGTAGACGGACTTCGACAGATCCTTTGGGGTTTATTCAAAAAGGTAATCATCGCTGACAATTGCGCCACTTATGCCAATGAAGTTTTTAATCACTATGCCGACCACACGGGTTCTACCCTTCTCATTGGAGCTGTGTTCTTTGCCATTCAGATTTATGGCGATTTTTCGGGATACAGTGATATCGCATTAGGAACCGCTCGTCTTTTTGGAATTGATCTTTTGAGAAACTTCGCTTACCCCTATTTTTCAAGAGATATTGCTGAGTTTTGGCGACGTTGGCACATTAGCTTGAGTTCTTGGTTCAAGGATTATTTGTACATCCCTTTGGGAGGAAGCAAGGGTGGATTTTGGATGCAAATCCGCAACACCTTTATCATTTTTGTGGTCAGCGGTTTCTGGCATGGCGCTAGTTGGACCTTCATCGCATGGGGATTCATCAATGCATTGTATTTTATGCCATTGATGCTCTTGGGATCGAATCGAAACAATATCGGCATCGTAGCAGAAGACCGAACTTTTCCATCTATCAAAGAATTGGGGCAAATGGCCCTCACTTTCTTCATTACCTGCATCGCCTGGATTTTTTTCAGAGCAGAATCCATGACACAAGCCTTTGCCATGATCAAAGGAATTTTCTCCCCCAGCTTATTGAGTCTCCCTGCCGTTAGGCCGACTTACATGATCGCCACTTGCTTGATTTTCTTCCTGATCGAATGGCAAGGAAGAAGAGATCCTTTTGCCATCCAGCATTTTTTGCTGAAACAAAAGCGTGCAATTCGTTGGACTTTCTATTACATCTTGATCATTTCCATTCTTTTGTTTGCGGGAAAAGAACAGACCTTTATTTATTTTCAATTTTAAAATTCTGTCAACCCCGAATCGACTTAATTTTGTAGCATGAGTGTAAGTAAGCAAGCCATCTTAGAGGCCTTGTCCTCTGTCATGGAACCAGAGTTGAAGAAGGATATTGTCACCTTGAATTTGGTGAAAATTATATCCGCGGAAGGATTGGATATTCATCTAGAAGTCAAAGTTTCGAATCCCGCCATGCATTCAAGAATGCGCATGAAAGAAGCCGTGGTATTTGCTATACAGCGCACACTTGGATTTGAATTCAAGACCCATGTGGAAGTTGTGCCCATCTCTGGTGATGAACGCGAAGGCGATTTGAGAAAGGTTTTACCAGGAGTTAAAAATATCATTGCAGTCACTTCCGGTAAAGGAGGTGTTGGAAAATCAACCATCAGCGCCAATCTCGCTTGTGGCTTGGCCAAGAAAGGATACAGCGTTGGATACTTGGACGCAGATATTTATGGACCCTCTGCTCCACTGATGTTTGATCTTGAACATGAGAAACCCAATTTGATTCAGGTGGATGGCACTTCGAAGTTGGAACCCATCCTTCAATATGGTGTGAAAGTTTTGTCGATCGGCTTTTTTGCAGATCTCAACCAAGCCATTGTTTGGCGAGGCCCGATGGCCACCAAAGCATTGAACCAGATGGTGACCGACGCACATTGGGGGCCCTTGGATTATTTGATTTTGGATCTCCCTCCCGGAACTGGAGATGTACATTTATCCATTGTGCAAAACATCCCTTTAACAGCAGCTGTAATCGTTTCTACACCGCAACCCGTCGCTTTGATTGATGCCGCCAAGGCTGTGGCGATGTTCAATTTGCCAGCCATCAATGTTCCCATTTTAGGCGTCGTTGAAAACATGGCATGGTTCAGTCCAACAGGGCAAGAAGAAGATCGCCAATATCTATTTGGACAAGAAGGTGCTAAAAATATGGCTGAAGACATGGAGCTTCCTTTGATTGCACAAATTCCATTGATCCAAAGTGTGCGAGAAGCAGGAGATATAGGTAGACCCGCAGTAATCAATGAAGAAAACAGTGCCCATGTTTATTTTGATGAAATGATTGGTAACTTCGAGCGCGAATTGAGAATGTTACCATTTCGAAAAAAGAAAGAAACCCATGCAGAATAAAGAAGAGTTGATGGCGAGAATTGATGAGTCGTTGAATCAAGTTCGACCTTATTTAGAAGCAGATGGCGGCGGAATTTCCATTGTGGACATTACAGAAGAAATGGATGTATTGGTGGAACTGCATGGCGCCTGCACCAGCTGTTCCATGAGCTCCATGACCATGAAAGCAGGTGTCGAAAGTACCATACGCACAGCCTTTCCAGAGATCAGAAGTGTTCAAGCAGTGATGTAATTAAACGTTACTCACCATCACCTTTAAAGACCATCCTCTCCCCCATCTTGGCGAGCTTTGCGATTGAATTATATTACAATTTAACGCAAGGGGCGCAAAGGTCTCGCAAGAGACGCAATGGATTTCTCAAGTATTCTCTTTGCGCGCTCTGCGCATTCTTGGCGTGCTTTGTGTTTGATGTATTTTGAATTTTAACGCAAGGGACGCAAAGGTTTCGCAAGAGACGCAATGGATTTCTCAAGTATTCTCTTTGCGCGCTCTGCGCATTCTTGGCGTGCTTTGCGTTTGATGTATTTTGAATTTTAACGCAAGGGATGCAAAGGTCTCGCAAGGGACGCAATGGCTTATCTCAAGTGTTCTCTTTGCGATCTCAGCGCATTCTTGGCGCGCTTTGCGTTTGATGTATTTTGAATTTTAACGCAAGGGACGCAATGGTTTCGCAAGGGACGCAATGGCTTATCTCAAGTGTTCTCTTTGCGATCTCAGCGCATTCTTGGCGCGCTTTGCGTTTGAGATATTTTGAATTTTAACGCAAGGAGCGCAAAGGTTCTCGCAAAGGACGCAATGACTTATCGCAAGTGTCCTCTTTGCGCAATTTTGGCGCACTTTGCGATTGAATTAAATTACAATATAACGTAAGGGTCGCAAAGGTTTTCGCAAGGGACGCAAAGGGCGCAAAAAGTTGATCTAATTCATCAGAATTTGTACTGCTCCAAAGCTATCTTCAAACACTCTACGGAAGCTCTTAAATCATTTTCATTCAACACATAGGCCAAACGAACTTGGTTCTTTCCGCTGCCTGGGGTAGCATAGAATCCTGTGGCTGGGGCCATCATCACTGTTTGATTGTTGTGACTAAAGCTCTCCAACATCCACTGACAAAACTTATCTGAATCATCAATGGGAAGTTCAGCTATGCAATAAAAAGCTCCTTGTGGTTTAGGACAACGAACACCCGGAATGGCATTCAACCCATCGACCAAAATATCCCTGCGTTTGACATACTCCTCTACCACTCCATCGAAATAGGATTGGGGAGTATCCAATGCCGCCATAGAAGCCCATTGTCCAAAAGTGGGTGGCGATAATCGTGCTTGACCAAACTTCAATGCTGCCGCCATCAATTCTTTGTTGCGACTGATCATGGCTCCAATGCGGGCTCCACACATGGAGTAGCGTTTACTCACACTATCAATCATGATGGCATGATTCTCCAATCCTTCCAAATTCATGACGCTAAATGGAACAGCTCCTTCGTACATGAATTCTCTGTACACCTCATCAGCATACAAAAACAAGTTGTACTTCAATACCAAATCACGCAATTGCTCCAATTCTTCTTTGGAATACAAATACCCGGTTGGATTGCCGGGATTACAAATCAAAATCCCTTTGGTCTTGTCGGTGATTTTCTTCTCAAATTCTGAAATGGCTGGAAGCGCAAATCCATTGTCGATTACTGCTGTTACGGGAACAACCGTAGCACCCGCCATCACAGCAAAGCCATTGTAATTGGCATAAAAAGGTTCTGGAATAATGACCTCATCTCCTGGATTCAGGGTAGACATAAAAGCAAATACCAATGCTTCAGATCCTCCTGTTGTCACCATGATGTTGGCAACATCCAATTGAATACCCTTGGATGCATAATATCCTTTCAACCCTTCACGGTATGGCAACATCCCTTCAGAATTCGAGTATTCGATCACACGAGCATCCTGCACTTTCATTGCATCACGCACTACTTGAGGCGTTTCGATATCGGGTTGACCGATATTCAAATGATACACTTTCACTCCTCTTTTCTTAGCGGCCTCTGAAAATGGAACCAACTTTCTGATGGGTGAGGCTGGCATCGCCTCTGCTTTGCTACTTAAATGTGGCATTCTATTTTTCTTTTTTACAAAATTACACGTTCTTCAGGAGATGGCATCAATCAATATCTCCAATATTTCGATGGCCGCTGTTGGTATCTTGGTTCCGGGCCCAAAAATGCCTGCACATCCGGCTTGATACAAATAATCATAGTCCTGTTCGGGAATCACTCCACCGGCAACAACCATAATATCCGGACGACCTTTCTGCTTTAATATCTCAATTAATTCCGGAACCAAGGTCTTGTGCCCTGCCGCCAAAGATGAGGCGCCCACAATGTGCACATCGTTCTCAATCGCCTGATTGGCCACCTCTTCTGGTGTTTGAAACAATGGTCCCATGTCCACATCAAATCCCATATCGGCAAATGAAGTGGCGATTACTTTAGCGCCTCGATCGTGACCATCTTGGCCCATCTTGGCGACCATGATTCTTGGACGTCGACCTGATTTCAGCGCGAAATCATTGGCCAATTGAGACGCCCTTTGAAAATCGGGGTCTTGTGAAGATTCTGAAGAATACACGCCTGATATAGATTTTACCGTTGCTTGATGTCGACCATATACATTTTCCAAGGCCATGGAAATTTCGCCAAGACTGGCTCTTAATCGAGCTGCCTCAACGGCTAATGCCAATAAATTTCCTGAACCCGTTTCTGCTGCAGTTGTAATAGATTGCAAAGCAGCTTTAACTTTTTCCTCATCGCGGTTGGCTCTTAATTCTTGAAGTCTTTGAACTTGCTCTGCGCGCACGGCTTGGTTGTTCACTTCTAAAATATCAATCTTGGTTTCATCTTCCACAGTGAAAAGATTCACTCCGATGATCTTCTCTTTTCCACTGTCGATTTTCGCTTGTCTTCTCGCCGCAGCTTCTTCAATGCGCAATTTTGGGATTCCTGCCTCAATGGCTGCTGTCATCCCTCCCAACTCCTCTACTTCTTCGATCAATTTCCAAGCAGCATCCATAATTTCTTGGGTGCGGTTTTCCATCCATTCCGAGCCTGCCCAAGGGTCGATGGCCTTGCAAATGTCCGTTTCCTTTTGAATATAAATTTGCGTATTCCGAGCGATTCGTGCGCTAAAATCAGTAGGCAATGCAATGGCTTCATCCAATGCATTGGTATGCAAACTTTGCGTTCCGCCCAATGCAGCTGCCATTGCCTCAATGCATGTTCTAGCAACGTTGTTGAAAGGATCCTGTCGTGTCAAACTCCAACCACTGGTTTGGCAATGCGTGCGCAACGCCATCGACTTGGGGTTCTTGGGATTGAATTGTTGAATCAATTGTGCCCAGATGATTCGACCAGCGCGCATCTTGGCAATTTCGTTCATGTGATCCATTCCAATGGCCCAGAAGAAAGAAAGTCTCGGCGCAAAATCATCAATGTTCATTCCTGCCGCGATTCCCGCTCGCACATATTCTAACCCATCCGCCAAGGTGTATGCCAATTCAATTTCCAAAGTAGCACCCGCTTCTTGCATGTGGTAACCGGAAATGGAGATGGGATTAAACTTGGGCATGTTGGTGCTCGTGAATGAAAATATGTCACTAATGATCCGCATGCTGGGGGTTGGTGGATAGATATAGGTATTGCGCACCATGAATTCCTTGAGGATATCATTTTGAATGGTCCCGCTCAATTGATCTGGCGTCACTCCCTGCTCTTCAGCTGCTACAATATAAAATGCCATGATCGGTAACACTGCGCCATTCATGGTCATCGAGACAGACATTTGATCCAAAGGAATCTGATCAAACAGTTGCTTCATGTCCTCGACTGAATCAATCGCCACACCTGCTTTTCCAACATCTCCTGTCACACGCGCATGATCGCTATCATAGCCGCGATGTGTAGCCAAGTCAAAAGCGACACTTAATCCTTTTTGACCTGCGGCCAAATTTCTTCTATAAAAGGCATTCGATTCCTTGGCAGTGCTAAATCCTGCATATTGTCGAATCGTCCAAGGGCGAATGGTGTACATGCTGGCATATGGACCACCTTTGAATGGCGCGATTCCCGGACCAAATTTTTCCAAGGCATGAGATGGCTTATCAGATAGGCCATTCGGTGCACCGCAAGATTGCAAGATCTGATCGACGATTTGCTCGATGAAATAAGCGCCATTTCCAAAGTCCGCACGATTTTCAAATCGAGACTCTTCTCGAATCAAGTGTAAAATATTTCTGGCCCAACGCTGCGCCTGATGGGCTTGCTCATGCGCTATGGGTTGTAAAACAATGCTATTCGCTCCACCCAAGACCGCGGACAGAGCTTGGGTAGAAAGACGCAACAAATCGTTGTAAGCATCTGCATCTCCAATCCCTTTTGCTATCACTTGAATTTGCGGTTGTGGTTGTGTTTGCTCCAAAATAAATCGGATGACCCGCAAAACCGCGATATCAAAAAAGTAAGATCCCGTTGTATGATAAACCACCTGGCAACAATCACCGTTCAGATTGGCGTATTGCTTTTGAATAGATTGAACGACCGCCTCAGTAGTTGAACCTTCGATGACCACCGTTGAGTCTTGCTGCGTGAAAATTGCACCATACCATTCATCAGCCGAAAATCCTGCTTGGTCATACCAAGATTTGATGGCTTTTAAATCGGCTTCATTGGCTGTTTGGAATTGAATGATATTTCCCAAAACACCATTCAATGCAACAGTATCCAATTTACCCGATGAAAAGAAAAGACTCTCAGCTCCACCCATCAGCGCATCCATGATCTCCTCTGCAGAACCTGTTTGAATCCAAGCGCCCACTTTAAAAACCGTTGGAAAAGATTTCAGATGCAGTGACTTGTGCGATGGCGCATACGGAGTGGTTTTCATCCCCTCTGCAAAAGTCCAATTCAATGATTCAGCCGTGGCTTCACCGAGTTCTTTTTGCAATCCCTTCAACCAAACTTCCTTGGACCAATTGTCAAAATTTATTTCCTTATTCATCTGTTCAAGACTTTCCGCAAATATGCATCAATCCCAACGATCTTCCTTCGTTAATTTGCAACATGAACAAAGCGTCAAATTCCACCATTATTTTCATTTTTATTACCCTGCTCATTGATGTAATTGGCTTGGGAATTATCATCCCTATTTTGCCGAAATTGATGACAGAGTTGACTGGAGAGTCCGTTGCTGAAGCCTCAGCAGAAGGTGGTTGGTTGATGTTTGCTTATGCCACAATGATGTTTTTCTTCTCCCCTATTTTGGGAAATTTGAGTGATCGTTATGGAAGAAGACCCATCATATTGTTTTCTCTTTTCGGATTGGGGATTGACTATTTGTTCATGGCCTTAGCCCCGAGTCTTTCGTGGTTGTTCGTCGGTCGCATTATCAGCGGAATCATGGGAGCAAGCTTTACAACTGCCTCAGCCTACATCGCAGACATTTCGACTCCTGAAAAAAGAGCACAAAACTTTGGAATGGTCGGTGCCGCATTTGGTTTGGGATTTATCATCGGTCCCGTGATTGGCGGTTTATTGGGTGGTATGGGATCAAGAGTTCCGTTTTATGCAGCAGCTACATTATCATTGGTCAATTTTGCATATGGATACTTTGCACTTCCAGAATCGCTTGATGAAAGTAAACGACGACCTTTTGATTGGAAAAGAGCCAATCCTTTTGGGTCTTTCAAAACAATCCGCAAACATCCGCAAGTTGCTGGAATCGTAACCGCATTGTTCTTTTTGTACTGGGCTTCATTTGCGATTCAAGGAACTTGGGGATATTATACCAAGTATGTTTTCAATTGGGACGAAAAAGCCATCGGCATGTCGCTGGCTGCGGTTGGTTTGATGGCAGTAGTTGTTCAGGGATTTTTGATCAGAAAAGTCAATCCATGGCTGGGAAATAAAAAGAGTATTTTAATTGGTACACTGCTTTACATGATCGGTCTTGTATTGTTTTCTTTTGCCAACGAAGGGTGGCAGATGTATGCGATTTTAATTCCCTATTGCTTGGGCGGTATCACGATTCCGGCCATGCAAAGTGAAATTGGTAATTATGTTCCCAGTTCTGAACAAGGTGATATGCAAGGAGCCTTGACCTCTGTAAACAGTATAACAGCCATCATCGGACCCGTCACCATGACCGGAATATTTAGCTACTTTGCAGGACCCAAAGCGCCTTTTGAACTACCCGGTGCTGCCTTTTTAGCTGGTGCTATTCTTTGTGGCGTTAGCATCATTATCGCTTTTAAATCTTTCAAAAAACACGCATGAACAAGGCGCTTTTCTTAGACCGCGACGGTGTCATCAACCATGACCCTGGTGATTACACGTATAGTTTGAAAGAATTTACCATTCTTCCAACCGTCATGCACGCCTTGCAATTGGCGCAAAGCAAAGGATATAAAATCATCCTCATCACCAACCAAGGTGGTATTGCCAAAGGATTGTACACCCATGAATCGGTGGAAGAAATACATACTTTTTTCCGTCAAGAATGTGCCCAGCACAACATCGAAATTACAGCCATCTATTACAGCATCGATCATCCTGAAATTGGAAATTCGATCAGCAGAAAACCACATTCATTGATGGTGCAACGCGCCTTACAGCGTTATAACATCGATCCAAAAGCCTCCTTCATGATTGGCGATCGAGATCGAGATGTGCAATGTGCCGAAGGAGCTGGAGTGCGTGGTATCAAAATGGAAGTCAATGGACCTTTGTTGGATTATGTTCAATCCATTCTTTAAATTTGAATCATGGAATACGTTTTTCATCGCGGAGAATTCATTCTAAGAAACCAAGCAACGATTCACGTTGACGATCGCGCTCACCGATTTGGAGATGGTTTTTTTGAGAGCATTCGCATCGCCAATGGAAAACCTCAATTCTTGAATGGACATTTCATTCGCATACAAGAAACCATTAAGGCGCTTAAAATAAAGCCACTTGATTTTTCATTGGAGCGATTAGAAAATGAGATCAATGGCCTCTTACAGCGGAATTCCATTTTTGAAGGCGGTCGCATGCGCATCACCTTTTACCGCAAATCCAAAGGGTTTTATTTGCCCAAAGAAAATGATTTGGACTACATGATCGAGGTAGAAGCCATTCCTCAAAATCAATTTGAACTGAACGAAACTGGGAAAATCATCGATCTTTATACGGACGTAAAAAAAGACCCCAACCGATTTGCAGGATTTAAAACATTGAATGCCCAACTTTACGTCATGGCTTCTTTGTTTGCCGAAGAAAAAAATTGGGATGACGCACTCATTCAAAACACCAAGCAAGCCATTATAGAAGCCACGGCCAGCAACCTTTTCTTGGTTTCCAATGGGGTGCTTTACACTCCTTCGCTCACCGATGGTCCCATTGGTGGTACCATGCGGATGAATATCATCAATATCGCTTTGGAAAATAAATTCAAAGTGTACGAGTGCACCATCAATCCACAGAACCTTTTAACCGCAGATGAAGTCTTTTTAACCAACGCCATCCGAGGAGTTGAATGGGTCGCTTCGTATCGCTCAAAGCCATACCAGAATGCCGTTGCGGGAAAATTAATTCAGCTCTTAAATCAAAGGTTGGCATAAATCATTTTTTTTTATCGCTGATTAATCATTCATAGTCGATTCAATTGTATCTTGCGCACTGAAAATTGAATCATTCAGATCTCATGAGCGAAACTGCTAAAATCATTCTCGACGGACAAGAATACGAGTTGCCTGTTGTAGTAGGTAGTGAAAATGAAAAAGCCATTGACATTACCAAATTACGTGACCTAACTGGTTATATCACTTTGGACAGTGGATATAAAAATTCTGGCGCTACCAAAAGTGCAATCACTTTCTTGGACGGTGAGCAAGGAATCTTGCATTACCGCGGATATCCAATTGAGCAATTGGCAGAATACGGAAATTTCTTAGAGATTTCTTATTTGTTGATTTACGGCGAATTGCCAACTGACGAGCAGTTGTCTTATTTCACAAAGAGCATCGGACACCACACGTTGGTGCATGAGGACATGAAGCGCTTCAATGAAGCATTTCCAACTGGCGCACATCCAATGGGTGTTTTGTCATCCATGATTGCTTCCATGTCAACATTCTATCCGGAGTCACAAAATCCGAATCAACAATTCAAGGATATCGAATTGACCATCCATCGTTTGATGGCGAAAATGCCAACTTTGGCGGCTCAAGCCTACAAAGTGAGCATGGGACATCCGATCATGTATCCTCGTAATGCGTATTCATACACCCAAAACTTCATGCACATGATGTTTGGATTGCCTACGCATGAATTCGAGCCAGATCCAGTGATTGATGATGCATTGAACAAATTGTTGATTTTACATGCCGACCACGAACAGAACTGTTCTACTTCTACTGTCAGAATGGTAGGTTCATCTCAATCGAATTTGTACTCTTCTATTTCTGCAGGTATCGCTGCATTGTGGGGACCACTTCACGGTGGTGCCAACCAAGCGGTAATCGAAATGTTAGACAAAATCAACCAAAGCGGTGGTGATGTTGGAAAATTCGTTGCCAAAGCAAAAGATAAAAATGACTCTTTCCGTTTGATGGGATTCGGTCACCGTGTATACAAAAACTTCGATCCTCGTGCGCGCATCATCAAGAAAGCATGCGACGATGTATTGAACCGTTTGGGAATCCACGATCCAGTTTTGGATATCGCAAAACAATTGGAAGAAGTGGCTTTAAAAGACGAATACTTCGTAGAGCGCAAGTTGTATCCAAACGTAGACTTCTACTCTGGAATCATCTACCGCGCAATTGGTATTCCAACCGAAATGTTCACGGTAATGTTCGCTTTGGGTCGTCTACCAGGTTGGATTGCACAATGGAAAGAAATGGTTGAACAAGGCGAACCAATCGGTCGTCCACGTCAAATCTATACGGGTCCTACTCAACGTGAGTACGTTCCAATTGCAAAAAGACACTAATTTTTTATAAGATACAATGGAAGGAAAAGTTTCCGTTGAAATGAAAGACACCGTCGCTACGGTGTCTTTTTTTCATCCCCAAAGCAATAGCTTGCCCGGTGCACTGTTGCGTGAATTGGCCAAGACCATTACTGAAGTAGGTCAAAAAGAAGAAGTCAATGTCATCATCTTGCGCAGTGAAGGAGAAAAAGCCTTTTGTGCCGGAGCTAGTTTTGATGAGTTGGTTGCTATCGACAGTCCTGAAAAGGGAGATCAATTCTTTAGTGGATTCGCTTTGGTCATTAACGCCATGCGCACTTGTCCCAAGTTGATCATCGGTCGTGTGCACAACAAAGCTGTTGGCGGCGGTGTCGGATTGGCATCATCGGTTGATTTTTGCTTTGCCACAACCAAAGCATCCGTAAAACTTAGCGAATTGGCAGTTGGTATCGGCCCCTTTGTTGTCGGACCAGCAGTTGAGCGAAAAGTAGGATTGAGCGCCATGTCCCAAATGGCCATCGATGCTACGCAATGGCAAACTGCTCAATGGGCCAAAGAAAAAGGGTTGTATGCAGAGATCTTTGAAACAACAGAAGACATGGATGCTGCCATCGAAACATTGGTCAACAAATTGGCGCAGAGCAATCCCGAAGCGATGTTCGATTTGAAAAAAATCTTTTGGCAAGGAACCGATCACTGGGACACTTTGTTGTTTGAAAGAGCAAAAATTTCAGGAAGATTGGTCTTGTCTGAATTTACCAAAAACGCCATCAACAAATTCAAAGCGCAATAATCGCAAACGAAAATATCCAATAAAAAAGCACTGAAATCAGTGCTTTTTTTATTGTTCGTTTTCCATTATTCCCTTGGCCGTCAGAAAAGCAGTTGTCCAAGCGGCTTGAAAATTAAAGCCTCCCGTCACGGCATCAATATTCAGCACCTCACCCGCGAAGTGCAACCGCGGATGGGTTTTGCTCTCCATCGTTTTAAAATTGATGTACTTTAAGTCAACTCCTCCTGCGGTAACAAACTCCTCTTTGAAAGTTGACTTTCCTTGAATCTCTAATCGAAGATGATGCAAACGTTTCACCCACTCTTCCAATTCGACATTGCGAACATCAGCCCACAACTTATCCAAGCTATCTTCATTGCCAACGATATATTGCCACCAGCGATTGGGAATGGAAGTCGGTCCAACATTTCGAACTTGTTTGCGTGCTGCGTTGATACGAATACCTTGAAGCAATTCCAAAAGTCCCTCTCCACTCAATCGAGGCATCGAGTTGACCAATAATGTGGCGTGATAATCTTTTGTCGCCAACCAACGCGCAGCCCATGCGCTCAACTTCAACACCGCCGGTCCACTCACTCCCCAATGGGTCAATAAAACAGGACCTTCTATCGCCCAATCCGCACCTTCAATGCTCACTTCTGCTTCGATTGCCAAACCTGAAAGTTGATGCACCTTTTCATCCGTCAGATGAAAAGTAAACAATGAAGGCACTGCCTCAATCATGTGCAGTCCCATTTGCTTCAATAACTCTGCAAACTGTGGACTACTGCCCACTGTAACCACTACTCGGTCAAAAAAAGAAACTTCGCCATTGTCTAAAACAATCTCCCAACCTTGTTCTGCAGGTACAATTTTCTTTACGCCAGCATGAACCAAAATATGGGGATTCAGTTGTCTTTCAAAACAATCGATAATCGTTTGAGAAGAATCTGTGATGGGAAACATTCTTCCATCATCTTCGACTTTTAATTCGACACCATTTTCCGACAACCAGCCAATCATATCACCTGGTTGAAAATGGTGAAAAGGACCCAACAACTCTTTATTCCCTCTGGGATAAAACCCCACCAACTCATTGGGGTCGAAACACGCGTGGGTGACATTGCATCGTCCTCCCCCACTCACCTTCACTTTGGCCAGAGGCTTGGACTTTTCAAACATTTTCAGGGTTCCTGAAAACCCCATTTGCATCAATTGAATCGCCGTAAAGTATCCCGCCGCACCTGCTCCAATAATCGCTACTTTACTCATAATACTTTGGATGGATTTAAAATTCCTTTGGGGTCAAATACTGATTTTATCGCCTTCATCAAGGCCAATTCGGTTTCACTAAAAGCCAGCTGCATGTAGGGGCGTTGAACATATCCAATTCCATGCTCCCCACTCAAAGTCCCTCCGAGTGCGATGGTATGTTTAAAAATCTCGGTAATGGCCAACGGCAACATTTGATTCCATTGTTCATCACTGAGTTGATCCTTGACAATATTGACATGAAGATTCCCATCACCTGCATGACCGTAACAAATGGAACGGAAACCATACTTGGCACCAACTTCTTTTACGGCTTTCAATAATGCGGGAAGTTGGTAGCGAGGAACAACTGTATCTTCTTCTTTGTACACAGAATGAGATTTGACCGCCTCGGCTACTTTCCTTCTCATTTTCCAAAGCTGGTTTTTCTGTGCCTCATCTTCAGCAAACAAAGGCTCCCCACATTCAAAATTGGCCAAAACCTCCATCATCCTTTCACAATCTTGCATCAAAGCATCTGGATAATTTCCATCTACCTCAATCAGCAAATGTGCCTGAACATCCGCCTCCACAGGGACAGCAACATCATCTAAAAACTGTAGTACATAATCGATGGCATCGCGTTCCATAAACTCCAAAGCGCTCGGCATCAGACCAGCTTGAAAAATAGCACTCACTGCTTGGCAAGCTTGTTCCGCTTTGTAAAATGGAACCAACATCAACATTTGATGACGCGGCAAAGGAATCAATTTCAATACAGCCTTGGTCACAACACCCAAGGTTCCTTCACTTCCCACCATCAGTTGTGTTAAATTATAACCGGTTGAATTTTTCAAAGTATTCGCTCCGGTCCAAATCACTTCACCAGAAGGCAAAACAACTTCCAAGTTCAGAACAAAGTCTTTGGTCACGCCATACTTCACAGCATGCGCACCTCCTGCATTTTCGGCAATATTACCGCCAATAAAACAAGAACCCTTGCTCGAGGGATCGGGTGCATAGTACCAACCCCTTTCAGCGCAAACATCTTGCAATACTTGTGTTATCACGCCAGGTTCCGTTTCTACTTGACCATTCTTTTCATCTATACGAATTATTTTATTCATCCGTTCCATACTCAACCCTACTCCTCCATGAATGGACAATGCGCCACCACTCAAACCTGTTCTCGCTCCTATTGGTGTAACACAGATATTTTGAGCGTGACAATAATGAAGAATGGCGGACACTTCTTGCGTCGTTTCAGGCTTGACCACTAAAGATGGCGGAAAACACAAATCTTCTGTTTCGTCTGAACCATAAAGGGTCAAAGTCTCCTCATCCACAAACACCCTGTTATCCGTCAAAAGCTTATGAAAATAAGCGACGTCGGTATGGTCAATATTTTTAAAATGGGAATGCATATTCAAATGTAAAGGGCGCCCCGGTGTATTCTTATATTTGCTTGAGAAGCTATGAACACAAAACATTTAATTATTGCCACTTTGGCAATTTTCTCCATGAAAGGATGGAGCCAAAAAGAATTAACCAATGAATTGATTTGGGCAACGGGCACATTTTCATCTGAAAGATTTGAGCAAGGTCCTTCGATGAACGATGGATTGCACTATACGTTGCAAAAAACGAATAAAACCCTTGGTGATTATATTGTCAAATATGCTTACGCCAATGGAGATTCTGTAGGAGTTATTGCCTCATCAATGAGTATTTTTCATGATGCTTCCAAGGGATTTGATGGATATTCTTTCAGTGCTGATGAAAGCAAATTGATGATTGAAACCAATAACAAACCCTTGTACCGTCACAGCTATTACAGCACCTATTTCATCCATGATTTGAAGACACAAAAGACACAATTGCTTTTGGAAAATGATCAAGAACAAGCGCGCAATGCCACTTTCAGTCCCGCTGGCAACCAAGTGGCTTATGTATTAAATAACAACCTGTATATTTTCAATATCGATCAGCAATCCAGAACTGCTGTAACACAAGACGGAAAATGGAACCATATCATCAATGGAGCTGCTGACTGGGTTTATGAAGAAGAGTTCGCAATGACCGAGGCGTTTGCCTGGAGTCCGGACGGAACCAAAATCGCCTACTTAAAATTTGACGAATCAGCCGTTCCCGAATATGGGATGGATCTCTATGGAAGTTTATATCCTGATAGAGTAACTTTCAAATATCCAAAAGCGGGTGAAAACAATAGCGTAGTTGACGTTTGTGTGTATGATGTCAATGCCAAAGAAAATGTTAGTGTTGCGCTTTCAGCCACTCCCAATCAAGCCTATTACATCCCGCGCATCAAATGGCAACCCGAGAGCTCCAATCTAATGGTATTTACCATGCCGCGTCTGCAAAACGAATTGAACATCCTCAAGTACAATTTTGACAACTTGAAGAATTTTCAAGTTTCAACTTTGTTTCATGAAACGAGTAAAACCTACATTGATATAACAGACAACTTTCTCTTTTTGAATAAAAACAAAGGGATTATTTTAACATCAGAACAAAACGGTTATCAGCATATCTACCACATCGACTATGATGGCAAATTATTGAATCAAATCTCCAAAGGAGAGTGGGAAGTAAACACCATATACGGAATCGATTCGGACAACAACATCTATTTCTCAGCAACAGAAAATACAATTGGGCAAGGGATCTATCGAGTGAATTTGAAAGGCACTAAGTTTGAACCATGGATGAGCGGCAAATACGCCGGTGGGTATTACGACGCCTCTTTCAGCAAAGGAATGCAATTCTTCATTTTAACCCATTCAACAGCCAATACACCTACTACGATTTCTTTGCACAACAACAAGTCAGAATTGGTCAGAATGTTGGTAAAAAATCAAACCTTGCAACAACGTTTGACCGAATACAATTGCGTTAAAAAGGAATTTTTCCAATTCCAAATGACCACGGGCACAAAATTAAATGGCTGGATGATGGCGCCGGATGGAGCAAAAACAGATGGCAAAAAACACCCCGTTCTATTGACCATCTATGGCGGACCTGGAAGAAATACAGTGGTTGATCAATTTGAAGGTCGTACCTATTTGTGGCACCAATTGCTGGTGCAACAAGGTTACATCGTTGTAAGCGTTGATCCTCGAGGCACACAATTCAGAGGAAGAGAATTTAAGCATGCCACATACATGCAATTGGGAAAATTAGAAACCGAAGATTTCATCGAAACAGCCAAATTCCTTCAGGGATTTCCTTTTGTAGAAAAAGACAAAATCAGCATTCAAGGTTGGAGCTTTGGCGGATACATGACCAGTTTGTGCATGACCAAAGGCGCGGATGTTTTTCATGCTGGAATTGCGGTTGCGCCTGTTACCAATTGGAAATATTATGATAGCATTTATACTGAACGCTTTTTGAGAACACCACAAGAAAACAAAGCGGGATACGAAGAAAATTCTCCAGTCAACTTTGCCAAAGATTTAAAAGGCTCATTCCTTTTGATTCATGGATCTGCAGACGATAATGTGCACTATCAGAATTCGATGGATTTTGCAGAAGCATTGATCCAACAGAATAAGAAGTTTGATTTCTTCAGTTACCCCAACAAAAACCACGGAATCTCTGGTGGAAAAACAAGACTTCACTTGTTCCAAAAGATGACCGACTTTTTGATTGAAAATAAATAGACTTTATTTCACAACTTTTTCGTTGCAGGCTACCTTTTGGGTGGCCTGTACATTTTTGTATCACTGGAACTAAAAACGCTGATATCGATATTGCTATACAATATCCATTTTCCTTTTTCCCATTGAAACAAATCATACGTTCCATCTGGCCCGTAGTCCGCGAAAATCCCTTCCATCATAGCGTTTTTAGGAGAAAGATGATCCATCACAATCGCTTTCTTTTTGGGGTAATATTTCAATGAAGCGCTCACTTCATCCGCATATTGAAACATCATACGCTTCTTGATTCCGACTTCCGTTTCAAAAATCCCCTCGCCAAAGCGCACCTTTTCATTGGACATTATCTTGATCACATCCATCACCTTGGCATTGGTCAAGTTATCACGACCATCCCAACCCAGAAGTGTATATGTATCAACGGATTTCTTTCTGCGGGTCTTGCATGGGATGATCTCATAATACAATGCCCCTGGCCATTGCTCTGCATCAAAATAGCGGGTATCCCATTTGTCTCCATCTCGCTGTGAATCCTTTAATGGAATCGCAAAAAAACGATTTTCGACATCACTCCAAATCCATATGACGGCAAAATAAACATGCTCTCCATTTTCCAAAGGCACGTTCCAATTGATGATTCGGAAGCGCTCGTCTGGCGACACAATCTTGCCAAAACGCCAATAAGAATATTCATTCAAGTACACAGATTTATCGGATGAAATGGCAGCCATTTCAATCAACTTCTCCTCCATTAATTGCGCACAATGCAACTTGAATTCATCCACTTTGGAAGTTGCCAAAGAATCATGGTAAGCATCCACTTGCATAGCCAATCCATTGGCATCGATAACAGCAGCACTTAACGTGGTTTGCCCAATAACAATCAAGCTTTTCAGACTGATCGCACAAATCCATATGACTCTCCAATTACACTTCATCTTCAAACTTGGTTTTCATTTTTTCTGCAAACGTCCAGCCCAAAGTCTTGGCTCTTAGTTTAGCGCGTTCCGCAATTTCTCCGGAATATCTTTCATCTACTATAGCGCAAAATAAATTCACCCATTCTTGAAAAAGCGCTGGTCTGATGCGCATGTGGGCATGAGCATCCCAAACTTGCGTTGTATATCCGGGTTTGTCTAACAATACAAAACTCCAAAATGCGATCATCTTTGGACGATGGGTAGGATAATCCAAATGCTTGAAAAAAGGCGATAATCCTTCATGGAGAAATACCTTGCTATAAAAAGCATCCACCAAATCCTCAATGTCTGATTCCATCAATATATCCTGACTCATTCGCTGGCTACTTTTAAATCCTTTAACCGATAGACCAAAGCGATATTGACACCGGCATAGGCCAATCTAAAATTCCAATTTCCATACGCGTGCAGACCAATCCCCCAAGACTTACCCAAGTACATTCCAAAATCAGCAAAGACCGGAATACCCATGGTGAATTTGGTCAACTTCTCCCATTCCACACTGCTCTGTGGTTTGAAGTCTGCGTAGTGTCGCATGTTTAGAGACATTCCTATTCCGGAAGCTGCATACCATGGAATGCGCTTGCCTCGCCATGCATCTCCTACCATTACGGCTACTGTGGAAGTTTTATTGTCAAATACGGCTATGGAATCATTGGGAATCGAAATCATCTCTTTGCTAAAATCCCACTGAATGGAGGTCAATGCATTTTCACCCCGTTGATTGTAAGAATAACTAAAATTCCCCGAACAAAAATCCGCTGAATTGACTCCCAATGATGTGCTATGCCAGCGCATACCTTGGGACGGACTGGGCTCATATTGCGCGAATGAAGGGAGGTTACAACCAACCCACACAACCAAAATAAAAATGAACCTACACATGTCCCCCTAACGAAGTGCAAATGTTATTTATTGCTCGAGCTCTTGCCAATTCGAGCGCGCAATCCAATAGATGGAACAAACGTCCAACCTTTTAAGTGAAAATCATTTCCAATGATATTCTGAAACTGACCGTAATCTTGGTAGTAAAAAGAAAGGGCAGGAAGAACATAAACATACTTGTAACCCAGCTTCAAATTGATAAACCCACCATAAGCAAAGATGTCACTCTTTTGATTGACTGCCTTGATGGCCAGGGTATTCACCGATCCATCTGGATTGAGGTAGGAAGTAAAATCTGTATTGAAAGTACTGTAATTGAACTTAGAATAATTGCCCACAATTCCCATAGCAATCGATCCATACTCCTCTTCATTCCCAAAGGAATAACTGAAAGTAAGAGGCACCATTACGTCCCTTCTACTGAAATCAAAATTGATGGCATTTTGAAGTGGAGTAACCCAAGAAGGAATGGAAATTTTTTGACCAGAATATTGAACCCCAATACTGCCATACCAGCGTTCCTCGGTGATATCCTCAACATTTCCAACCGGTCCTAAGAATTGATATTGTGCGTCGAATACATGCGCTCCTGACGCATACTTGTATCCAATATCCATTCGATTAATAACCCCATAACGCAAATAAAACTGAGACCCAGCTCCAATCGGATCAACTGCGTATGCTATCGCTGCTCTACCAATTGATTCAATGTTTTGATTCAACAATTGAGCATCAGCTGTACTTAGTGTGTCGACCATGTTTTGATAACTGGCTATGTTGTCGATGTTCAGACCAATCAACTCCTTTGCCCGTTGAATGGGCGCCGTAGAGATATTACCCGCATATTGCCACCCTGCAGCGAAATTGTCTTTGGGCGTTACTTTCCCTGAATTTAATACACTTCGAGGTGCAATACAACTTTGCAAGACCAAGACACAGGCACTTGCCCAAACAATCATTTTTCCCATGGGTACTTAGTTTTCTCGAAGGTACATCAATTAATGGATAGAACGATTATGCGTATAATTTTTCACGCATGGCTTTTACATCTGGGCTTTCCAAATACTCATCATAGCTCATTCGTTTATCGATAATACCATTAGGAGTAATTTCAATGATTCGATTGGCGACGGTTTCTGTAAACGTATGGTCATGTGAACTGAACAACGCAATGTGCTTCCAATCTTTCATCGCATTATTGAAGGCTGTGATGGACTCCAAATCCAAGTGATTGGTTGGCTCATCCAACAACAAGCAATTGGCATTTTGCAGCATCATTCGAGAAATCATACAACGGACTTTTTCTCCTCCACTCAATACCGTACATTTTTTCATCACCTCTTCTCCGCTGAACAACATCTTGCCCAAAAATCCTCGAACATACGTCTCATCTTTGTCTTTGGAATATTGTCTCAGCCAATCAATCAGATTGTCATCACTCTTGAAAAATTCGGCGTTGTTGTTCGGTAAATAGGCTGTCGTGATTGTTGACCCCCAATTGAACTCACCAGAATCCGGTTGCAGGTTGCCATTGATGATTTCGAAGAAAGCACTCACCGCCAAATGATCTTTAGACAAGATGGTCACTTTGTCTTCTTTGACCAAAGTAAATTCTACGTCCTTGAACAACCACTTTCCTTCGTCTGATTTCTTGGATAAATTTTCTACTCGCAAAATCTGATCTCCACAATCGCGCTCTGGTCTGAAAATAATTCCAGGATACTTTCGAGTAGATGGTTGAATTTGATCAATGACCAATTTATCCAATAATTTCTTACGACTGGTTGCTTGTTTCGACTTGGAAGCATTGGCAGAAAAGCGCTCAACAAACTCTTGCAGCTCTTTTCGCTTGTCTTCCATTTTCTTATTTTGATCTGAACGTTGACGCAACGCCAATTGACTGGATTCATACCAAAAAGTATAGTTACCCGTGTACAATTGAATCTTGCTAAAGTCAATATCCACAATGTGCGTGCACACTGCATCCAAAAAGTGACGGTCATGGGAAACGACAATCACTGTATTTTGAAAATCGGCCAAGAAATTCTCCAACCATGCGATAGTAGCGACGTCCAAGTCGTTGGTAGGCTCATCTAGCAACAAAATATCTGGATTTCCAAACAAAGCTTGCGCCAACAAAACACGAACCTTTTCTTTTCCATTCAACTCTTTCACCAATTTGTGGTGCAAACTCTCATGAATGCCCAAGCCACTCAACATATTGGCAGCATCGCTCTCCGCGTTCCATCCATCCATCTCAGCAAACAACACCTCGAGTTCTGCGGCTTTTAATCCATCTTCTTCAGTAAAATCAACCTTTGCATACACTTCGTCCTTTTCTTTCATCACGGCCCAAAGCTTGGAATTCCCCATCAATACGGTTTGCAAAACTGGAATTTCATCAAACGCAAAATGGTTCTGTTTGAGCACACTCATGCGTTGTCCAGGCGCAATCGCCACTGTACCTGTCGTTGTATCTTGCTCTCCAGCAAGAATCTTTAAAAACGTGGATTTTCCAGCACCATTGGCACCTATTACACCATAACAATGTCCGGGTGTAAATTTCAAATTCACTTCATCGAACAAAATGCGTTTTCCGAAACGCAAGGAAACGTTGTTTACTGTTAGCACAAGCCTAATTTTTTAGCGGCGCAAAGATAGCGTCAATCTTCATTAATATATAACTCCAACAATCCTGGAGGCAGGATCAAATGAATTTCATTTTTTTCCACGTCAATCAATTCAATGAACTGAGGCTGCATGGGAACATAAATCATTTTTCCATTGCGCTCAATTTCAAACATGGGATTCAAACCAGACTCTTGCACATCTGTCAATACGCCCAAAGGATGATGTTCGGCGGTATGCACATGAAAGCCAATCCACTCTTTGATTTCATCACGCTCTTGATCGGTCTCGCTGATTTGGTCAGGATGAATATAAATTTCTGCCTTCACCCATGGCAATGCTTCTGCCTCTGAATTGATTCCCTCCAACTTTAATTTCAAAGTGGTGTTGGTTTTTGCACCAATGGATTCAATGATAAAAGGCGTAACCTTTCCCTTGTGAAACAAAAAAAGATGTTCCAAATGGGTGTAATCCAAAGGAGATTCGGTATCCAACCAAGCTGTCAACTCACCCTTGTAGCCGTGCAGTTTGGTAATTTTTCCAAGAAAATATAAATCTTCTATTTCCATAATTAT
>CANFLZ010000015.1 GCA_947448135.1 Flavobacteriales bacterium | reverse complement strand
ACGGTTTTCCATTCCCAAATCAAAATACTTGATATCCAAATCCAAGTATGGGAAAATCAACTTATCCTTGATGTGTTTCCAAATGATACGGGTCATTTCATCCCCGTCCATCTCAACGATGGGATTGGCAACTTTAATTTTATTCATGGCGCGGTTTTATTTTAAGGTGTATTATGCAATTTCGCGAGCAGCAAAGAAGAATGAACCTTCGATGGCTGCGTTCTCATCAGAATCAGAACCGTGAACTGCGTTTGCAGCAATGCTTGTAGCAAACATGGCACGGATGGTTCCTGGCTCAGCTTTCGTTGGGTCAGTAGCTCCGATCAAATTGCGGAAAGATTCAACAGCATTGTCTTTTTCCAAAATAGCCGCCACGATAGGTGCGCTGCTCATGTATTCACACAATTCGCCATAGAAAGGACGCTCAGCGTGAACTGCATAAAATTTTTGAGCATCTGCTAAGCTCAATTGGGTCCATTTCATCGCTTTGATGGTGAAACCTGATTCGATGATTTTATCGATAATTTTTCCTGTGTTACCAGCAGCGGTTGCATCTGGCTTGATCATGGTGAAAGTTCTGTTTGACATGCTTATTAATTTATTGAGGGGCAAATTTACGAAGACATTACCTTTGCGAAAAATCATTTTACAATGAATACAGAAGTTATGACCAGCGCTTTGGCAATGGAATGGGAAAACCAATATGGAGCGCACAACTATCATCCCCTTCCTGTGGTTCTCGATCGAGGCGTAGGCGTTCATGTTTGGGATGTGGAAGGCAAACAATATTTGGATTTTCTTTCAGCTTATTCCGCGGTCAATCAAGGCCATTGTCATCCACGAATCATCCAAACTTTTATTGAGCAAGCGCAAAAGCTAACACTCACATCTCGTGCTTTTTACAATAGCAAGTTGGGAGAATATGAAAAATACATCACCGATTTTTTTGAATATGACAAGGTTTTACCGATGAATACCGGTGTTGAAGGTGGAGAGACTGCCGTCAAATTGGCCCGCAAATGGGGATATACAGTAAAAGGCATTCCAGACAATGAAGCGCAAATGGTTTTTGTTGATGGAAACTTTTGGGGAAGAACATTGGCTGCGATCAGTTCCAGCAATGACCCCAGCAGCTACGCAGGATTTGGCCCTTACATGACGGGCTACTTGCGCATCCCCTACAACGACCTTAACGCATTGGAAGAAATATTGAAAAACAATCCAAATGTTGCTGGTTTCATGTTCGAGCCGATTCAAGGCGAGGCCGGTGTTGTTGTTCCTCACGACGGTTATTTAAAAGGAGTTCGTGAGTTGTGTACCCGATACAATGTATTGATGATCGCCGATGAGGTGCAAACTGGCTTGGCGCGCACAGGACGCATGTTGGCTTGTGATCATGAAGAAGTAAAACCTGATATTTTAATTTTAGGAAAAGCCCTTTCTGGAGGAGCAATGCCTGTGAGTGCTGTATTGGCTAATGATGAAATCATGTTGACCATCAAGCCCGGTGAGCATGGTTCTACATACGGCGGAAATCCATTGGCTTGCGCGGTAGCCATGGAAGCTTTGCAAGTTTTGAAAGACGAAAAGATGGCCGAGAATGCTGATGCGTTGGGTCGCCAATTCAGACAAGCCATGGAGGATTTAAAATCCAAGACAGATAAAATTGTTTTGGTCAGAGGTCGTGGTCTGTTGAACGCTATTGTCATCAACGATCATGAAGATTCACATGAAGCATGGGACATTTGCGTGCGCATGGCTGAATTGGGATTGTTGGCCAAGCCCACTCATGGCAACATCATTCGCTTTGCGCCACCACTGTGCATCAATGCAGAACAAATGAATGAGGCTATCGCCATCATCGAGAAAGCGATTGTTGGATAATACAATTTTGATTCAATAAAAAAGGCTGACATATGAGTCAGCCTTTTTCTTTTCAGAATTTCAAATCAATCTTTCAAGCAGCGTACACTAAAACCGGTGTGCTTATCAATGGCATTTCTACCCAAGTTGGAGTTGTTGTAAAATAACTCTCTATCCCAAGCGTAACCGGGTCCTGTCTCCGTATTGGCCCAAAAATTTGCCCACGCTGTTTGGCCATTATAAGTACCCGAAAAATAACGATACCCTCCTGGCTGAGCAGAAAAACCGCTCTCATTTGTTGCGGGTTCAAAACCGGTTAGCCATTGACCATTGCCCATGGCAATCGTTCCCGCTTCTTTCATTTTCATTCCTGGACTTCCACCCAAAGCGGTTTCTAATGTTGACCACTCTGAATCGGTTGGAACATGCCATCCAGTAGGACAAATCCCTCTAGAATCATTCACAGCATACCAATTGTAAAGCTTCCCGTAAATAGAAACATTCGCAGAGAGATCATCATAGTTGGAAACCCCACCAACACTTGTACCCTGCCAAGCCGATGCGCTTAAATTTGCTGGAATAACATCTCCATTTCTGTATTGCGAAACCATTAGATTGGACGACATCCATTCTTGACCAGAAATAATAATCGACGAATAAAAATTACCATTGATATCGGTTACTCCATTTCCAGCAGTGTAGAGTCCTTGTGGATTGGATGCACTTATACCCGGAACAATCACAGAATTTTGTCCGATTGTGAGCGTATCTCCAATAGCACTGATTCGAAATCCAACGCTCTCGGTATATTTCGCATATGGCACACTCAACATTTGTTGTGTTCCCATATCAACGTTGCCACTTCCAAAATTAACCAAGACATGTAAAAATTTCGAACCTCCTCCCCAATTGATCGAATTGAAGCTTCCCATTGAAACAGTTCCTGAGCCAACGATACAAGTCACCAATCCTTGCGCGTTGGTTGTAGCGTTATGTGACTCCTGATATACCACACTTCCCGATGCTGTCAGGTCATGAATCATAAATGTTATCGTAACAGCAGAACTCTGTACAATCGAACCATCCGCGTTTCTCACAACAGCTTGATACGATATGCCTTGGGGAGACTGAGAAAACAAGAAGGACTGGATGCAGACTAGAAAGGATAAGATGAAAATTTTTTTCATAGTGGCAATAGTTTATAGCGAATATAAGTAAATACTGAATCCGAATATCGCTTTGGTAAGGGGATAAAAAAGTAGTTGGGTTTCAAACCAATCTTACAATTTCACGAATTGCATCACGACATCACCTACTTTCATCCAATATATACCCGCTGCCATCTCAACCAAGGAAATCTCTTGATTGCTAGATTGAGTTATCACAATCGATTTTAGCAACTGACCCTTCTGGTCGAAAATATAAATTGTTTCCCCTTCCTTGACGGATTCGCCTTTCAATGTCATCCAATCAGATGCAGGATTGGGATAAAGTTGCAAAGCCAAATCATTCAACTCATCGACTCCATTCGGAGCGTCTTGGGTTGTAAACATCCAAGGTCCAATCCAAGGTCCGTAGTTAACGCCATCATTCGTGGCTCTAACTTTCCAAAAATAGGCCGTTGATGGAAGTAAATTGGTTACTGATTTCGCACTTGTGGTTGTATTATAAGTAACCGGAGAATTTACAAATCCAGCATCAGTTCCCAATACCATTTGATATCCAGTAGCTCCAACATTATCTGTCCAGTTGAAACTAACGGAAGAATAAGCTACATTATTCGCATTGTTGACCGGCGTAGTTAAAGTAAAGGCATTTAAACCGATAGTAGTAAATTTCCATGGACCCACAAATGTTCCCCAATTGGTACCATCCCCAGATCTTACTCTCCACCAATATGCAGTTGCGGGCTGAAGATTGGTCACTGTTCCTGCTTCAGTAGATACTTGTCCTGAAGATACTATACTAGTAAAATTGATATCTGAAGCAATCTCCACTTCATAAACAGACGCTCCATAAGCCGCAGTCCAAGTCAGATCAATGGTAGCGAAATTCTGATTGTTGCTGTTATTGGACGGAGATGCCAAATTAAATTGGTCCAACTGTGGAATACCATCTCCCAAATAACGGCAGAGTGCCATATCACCTCCAGTGTAACCGACACATACAATCTTGTTGTCACTTTGAACAACTACATCCCAGCATTCATTCATCAAATTACCATTAAATGCTGTCATTACCCGACCATCCGTATCGAAAGAGTAATCTGCTTGCAAATCGCCCGGAGCCAACAACCTCAATGTACCAAACGAACGACTCGTCGATGATCCAGCAGAACCTGAAAGAATATACTTACCATTTACATCAGTGGTCATTGCATAGGCAATGTCCACATCAGTACTCAAGTAATAATTGGAAGATGTGGTAGCAATAGTGCCTGAACTTGAAATAACGAGAATTCGAAAATCATTGCTCCCCAAATATGATCGTGTGCCGCTAACAATCATCTCTTGATTGGCATTTACAATCAACGAATAACCATAACATGAACCACCTACTTCTGAATATGCCAATGCACCATCCGTTGAAAAAGTATTGTCCATCGTTCCATTCGATAAAATACGACAAGCCCAAAATTCAGAAGAGATCGATGTACTGATGTATTTTCTCCACCCAGCTGCGGATATTTTCCCATTGGCTGCCACTTCCAAATCTTCTACCATCATATTGCGTTGCAGATCCCCTGCTGTTGTTGTTGCAGACAAAATCCCAGAGACATTGAAAGTTGTATCCAAAACTCCCTCACTGCTGTAACGAGCGATAATGGGAACCGCCAAATTAGAAGTTGTAGCACTCTGACCGCCAACAATCAATTTGCCAGTCAACAAGTGTTGCTTGATGACCTTTATTTCATCTTGACCGCCTGTTACGAAATCAGTGATTACCAATCCAGAATTTCCAAACGAGGTGTCCAATGTTCCGTTCGACAACAATCGAATAATAGCCCCATTTTTATTGATGCCATCATCACTACTTCCTGCCACAACGATTCTTCCATCAGCATCGATTATCAGACTATGCGCCACATCATCACTACCCAATTGCAAATCCATTGTCCAAACACCATTGTTTGCAAACGTTAGATCGAGATTTCCATCCAATAAATAACGAGCCACTAAAAAGTCTTTTCCAGTAGCTGCAAACTGAGCAAAACCAGCAATTACAATTTTCCCATCCGATTGCAATGCCACTCCTTTGGCCTCTTCGGCAATCGAACTAAAGTTGGAAACTACTCTTCCCCCCGTTCCGAATGACGCATCTAAGCTCCCCGCGGGCTGGGCATATCCATTGAAAACAAAAATCAATAAGAAAAAGAAAATTTGGATCTGTCTCATAAAACGAAATTATGATCCAAAAATAAGATGAAATAGTCTAAATCGACTGATTTAATCCTTCAAACAACGGACACTAAATCCGCTGTGTTTGTCAAAAGCATCGCGGCTCACAGCAAAATCATCATTAGCCAAATATCTGCCCCAAGCTGAAGTTGTATTAAAAGCAGAGCTCGCCCACCAATATCCAAAAACATTCACATTGTAATATCCACCTCCAAAATCTCTATTTCCTCCTGGCAAAGCAGAGAATCCAGACAAGTTGGTCGCAGATGTGTTGGGCGTATTCCACAAACCTGTATTGGCTTGCAAGGTGCCTGTTGCTTTCATTTTTCCACCCGCAGTGTTGTTGGGATTATCACCACCAACAGCTGTTGCATCGAGATAATTGATGAAGGTAGTCCATTCGGCATCACTTGGAACATGCCATCCAGTTGGGCAAACGCCTCTAGAATCATTTGCAGCATACCAATTATACAGCTTACCATACTTGGTATTGTTGGCAGCCAAATTGCCATAAATACCATATCCACCGACAGTAGTATTGTACCATGTAGTCGCACTGAAAACTTGAGGAATTACATCTCCATTCTTGTACTTACTCACCGCCAAATTATCCTTCATCCATTCCTGGCCATTGGTCAAGATGATCGTAGGATAATTATTACCATCTACATCGGTAACACCATTACCATCAACATAAATTCCATTAATATATGGCGCTCCAACACATTGACAAGTTGCATCCAACTTATCATTTCCGGTGCTAACATTTCCATCATTACATGCCGTGTTTTGATATTGACAACTTCCGTCATCCTGACCAGCATGGACATCATAATTACATGCTGTGGGATCCATACATCCCAATGGATATGTCGCTACACTGATTCCTGGAACAATAGCATAGTGACTACCCACTCGAAGGGTGTCCCCAGTTGTGCTTACTTTCATGTAAACATCGCTGCTGTACAAAGAATATGGAACGCTCATTAATTGCTGTGTTCCCAAATCAATTTGACCTGCGCCGGCATTCATTAACACCTGCAGATATTTGGCATTCGTTCCCCAAGTGATGGATCCAAAAGTTCCAGATACAGGAGTTCCCGTACCAAAAACACAACTCACCAAGCCCAACGAATTCGAACTTACAGTATGGTCTTCTTCGTACACCACAGCGCCATTCATCGTACTATCATGCAATTTGAATACGAGCGCAATCGAGGTGTTCGCCATCACTGTTCCATCTGCATTTCTTACCACAGCTTGATAAGGTATTCCAACAGGAGATTGAGCCCAAATTGCATTAGAAAATAAACACAATACCAAAACTAATCTTGCAAAAGGATATTGAATAGATAGTTGAAAATTTCTCATTTCGCCAATTTTAAATCAAAGTTAGCGACAATAAGCGTTTCACCTCTCATGAGTCTATATAAAATTGAGAGAAATGTTCATAACTTTAAAAGACCAACTCAATCCGCTAAAGCCATAGACAATCTTGAGCATCGGTAAGTATATGCAGCACCAATCCTAATCCAACTATTCTCGTTTTTGGGAAAAACAACATTGTGATATACACCAAAATTGCAGGCCAAGTGTGCAATGGATGAAATCCAATACTACACCGACATGGGTCAAACATTGGCACTGCCAGAAGATGGTCCAAATCCACCAACATTGTTGCAATGAGTATTGAATAAACCTTGATAAAACGCTCTCCATTCCAGCGCAGTGCGATAAAAATCGGGAATACAAAATGCAACCCGTAGTGTATTGTACTTCTCAGAATTTCCATGCTCTAAGGGCGATATAACTTTCCCTTGTAACATTTGTTTCCTACCCACACCGAGAAAAAGTATGGACCCGATGGCAATGACTGAAAAGAAACGAAATTAGTTTGATTCCAGCTCCCAACTTGCTTTCCATCTATACCATAAAGAAGAACACTCTCTATTTTCTCTGAAGCATTCCAAAGCCAGCCATCTGGAAGACATGCAACAGATAATTCTACTTGATTGGTGTTTTTAACTCCTACTGTTGAACAAGGATAAGCCAAAGCGCAAGTATCCTGATCAAACACAAAAAAAATTAGACCAGAGGAAAAATCCGCAGACAAAGCATCAGGATGATAAACCTGACTTGTCCCTCCTAATTGTCCGAAATATTCCATTTGCCCCTGAGCCACAGTATCTCCAGCTGAATTCTGCATCCATGCTACATAAGGGTAATTGACGAAATCATTGGATGAACCCTCGAAAGAAATATTGACACTCCAAATTCCATTGACAGGATCCAGTGTAACCTCTGTCACGCAAAATGAAGAGCAAGGAAAATTACCTTGCGCCAAAACCAAAAAGGGAAATAAAAATCCCACTACGAAAAGACCTATTTTCATAGCCCAAATATAAACAAGGATATGACACCAAACCCCGCAGAAACATGGAATAAAAGATACGCAGAAGAAGGATTTGCATATGGAGATGAACCCAATCTTTTTTTTAAGGAAAACCTATCTTCCTTCAATGATGGTGGTAAAATTTTATTCGTAGCCGAAGGGGAAGGTAGAAATGCAGTACATGCAGCAAAACTCGGATATCAATCTGTAGCATTCGACATTAGTGAAAGCGGAAAGATGAAAGCTGAAGAACTGATGTTGCAGAACAAAGCCGCTTTTGATTACATCATTTCTGATTTGAGTGACTTTGATTTTGAAAATGCCGCATATGATGGAGTCGTTTTTATTTTCAGTCATTTTCCAAAATCTCTTCAAAAAAGAGCCTTTATCAAAGCTATTTCATCATTAAAGGAAGGTGGAATACTACTCATGGAATGCTTCTCTGAAAATCACCTAGCCTATCGATCTTTAAGCAATGTTGGCGGCCCAGCAGATATTGAATTACTCTATAATTTTTCTGATGTAAGAAATTGGACCCAAGAGTTACAAACCATTTGCCTACAAGAAGAATTGGTTGAACTTTCAGAAGGTAAATACCATCAAGGCAAAGGCTCTGTCATCCGTGGAATATTTAAAAAAAAATGAGCTGTTCGTGATCTAAATGCACATCTTTGCTGAACAAAATAAAAGTATGAAAACAGCATTGATTACAGGCGCATCATCAGGCATTGGAAAAGAATTGGCCTATTGCTTTGCAAAAGACGGAATTCATTTGGTGCTTTCTGCTAGGAGTAATGAAACGTTGACAGAAATTGCTCAGGATATTCAAAGCAAATTTGGCGTCAAAGTATCCGTTTTTGTTGCGGATCTCACGGCGCACAACCAAGCCCATAACATCTGGCAATATTGTCAAGACAATCAAATTTCTATTCAGTATTTGATCAACAATGCGGGCTTTGGCGATACTGGGTTATTTGAAAATACTGACATGATCAAAAATGAGCGCATGATTCAATTGAACATCACTGCCCTTACGGAATTGTGTCGACTTTTTATTCCAAACATGAAAGCAGCTGGATTTGGGAAAATCCTCAATGTGGCTTCAACAGCGGCATTCCAACCTGGTCCAACCATGGCGGTATATTTTGCAACCAAATCATACGTACTTAGTTTTTCAGAAGCCATCAACAATGAATTGAACGGTACTGGCGTCAGTGTTACTGCACTTTGTCCGGGCCCTACCGAAACCAAATTTGCCGAGGCGGCTGGCTTCAAAAGTGATGGCATATTTGACAGCAAGAAAAAATTCCCGTCAGCCAAAGAAGTTGCTGAATTCGGATACAAGGCTTTGCAAAAAGGGAAATCAGTTGCCATTCATGGCACCATCAATTACATCCAAGCCAACGCGAGCAGATTCTTCCCAAGAAATTGGGTTGTAAAGATTACGCGCTTCATGATGGGCTAACTTGGGATTGTATTATTTTCGCTGACCGATAGATAGAGATGAAAACGAAATACATTGACTTTATTGAACAACAGTTCAACTGGCCGCAAGATGAATTCCGAATGGAGAACGAGGAGTTGGAGTTTCATGGAATTCCCTTGATGGACTTGGTGAGAAAATATGGCACTCCATTAAAATTCACCTACCTCCCCAAGATTTCTGAGAATATTCAGCGTGCCAAAAAATGGTTCAATAATGCCCGAACTGAATTGAACTACGAAGCGGAGTATCACTATTGCTACTGCACCAAGTCGTCTCACTTCCGACATGTTTTAGAAGAAGTTCTCAAAAACAATGTTCACCTCGAAACTTCATCTGCCTATGACATCGACTTGATCCGTCGTTTGGCAACGATGAAAAAGTTGAACAAAAATCAATGGATCATTTGCAACGGATTTAAAAAGGAAGAATACGTTCAACGAATATTGGATTTGCGCTCTGACGGATATGAAAATGTTGTTCCTATCATTGACAACAGTTACGAGCTAGAAAAATTCAAAGAGAAATGTGAGGAAACCATGAAAATTGGAATTCGCATTGCCTCTGAAGAAGAACCAAAATTTGAATTTTACACTTCACGATTGGGAATCGGATACAAAAATGTCAAACGATTTTACCAAAAGTACATTGCCGAAGATTCTCGTTTCGAAGTGAAGATGTTGCACTTCTTCATCAATTCTGGTATCAAGGACACTGCATATTACTGGAACGAGCTTCAAAAGTGTTTGAAAGTTTATTGCGAATTAAAACAAGTCTGTCCTTCCTTGGATAGCTTAAATATCGGTGGTGGTTTCCCCATCAAAACTTCATTGGCATTTGAGTTTGACTATCAATACATCGTTACTGAAATTTTGAATCAAATCAAAGCCGCTTGTGAATACGCAGAAGTGCCTGTTCCGCACATTTACACAGAATTCGGATCATTCACCGTTGGTGAATCAGGCGGTGCTCTTTTCAAAATATTGCATCAGAAAGATCAGAATGATCGTGAAAAATGGAACATGATTGATTCGTCTTTTATGACAACATTACCAGACACTTGGGCCATCAACCGTCGCTTTATCATGTTGCCACTCAATAACTGGAAAGAAAATTACGAGCGCGTATTCTTGGGTGGCCTCACCTGTGATAGCGATGATTACTACAACTCAGAGCAGCACATCAATGCCATCTACATGCCCAAGTTTTATCCCGATCAAGATCAATTCATTGGTTTTTTCAATACCGGCGCTTATCAGGAAACCCTCGGCGGATTTGGAGGAATTCACCATTGTTTGGTTCCTTCACCACGGCATATTTTAATTGAAAAAGATCCGAAAGGAAAATTAAAATACCGGGAGTTCAGTCATGAACAACGCCCAAAAGAGGTTCTGGAAATTTTAGGATATTACGATTGATGTCAAGAGATCATTTTTTAAAATTACTATTTTATGTTTTGGGCATTGGATGCATGTTGCTCATCAGGCCATTTTACACCCAAATCACAGAAGCCGTTCATTTGCCCAATTTATTTGAGCATACTCTATTTCGCGTGTTGATAGGATTCTTGATTTTAGAAGCCGCCAAGCAAGTTATTTTACTTACCTACAAACCCGATGATCCCAAAAGGAAGAAAGACAATTTCACCATCGGAATCAATCATATTTCTAAAATTATTTATGGCCTGTTTTTAACTGCGTTGGTGATGTCATTGCTCAACATCAGTATCAAAGAGGCATTGACAACTCTTTCCCTTATTGCAGCTGCCTTGGTAGTCATGACAAAAGATTACATCTCTAATGTCATCAATGGGATGTACATGACCTTTACCAAGGTGGTCAATATTGGAGACCAAGTGTCCATTGGTGGTTCCAGGGGAAAGATTTTGGATATCACGTTAACCAACGTCCACATTGTCAACGAAGACGACGACATCATTTACATTCCCAACAACAAAGTTTTTTCTGAAGAAATTATCAATTACACCCGAAGAGATTTGAAGAAAAGTGCAATTGATTTTCAAGTGGCCGCCAATACGCCGCATGACATTGATCATCTGGAAGAATTACTCTGGAGTTTCATCGAGCCTTGGCACTCCGATATCATCACTGATACATTCTCTATCAAAACTGTTGCTATCAAAGCAGAATTCACAGACTGCAAGCTGCATTACATTCTAAAAGACCCTTTGGATAAGTCCACAGATGTACAATTGAAGAAGGTTTTGAAACGAAAACTTGTCGTCATTTTGTACGGTCAAGATTGATAACAAAAAAAAATTAAAAAATTCTTTCATTTATTTTTTGAGTTTCCCTTTGTGTGTACATCTTTGTGCGCAGATTACAATCTTAAAAAGGACCACAAAAAAAAATGAAAAAATTCAGCAGCATTCGCGAATTTATGGAGAGCCAATATCTCCATTTCAACGCAGCAAGTGTAGTAGACGCAGCCAAAGGTTATGAGAAACATTTGACAGAAGGCGGAAAAATGATGATCACTTTAGCAGGTGCAATGTCTACTGCTGAATTAGGAATCAGCTTGGCGGAAATGATTCGCCAAGGCAAAGTAGATATTATCTCTTGCACAGGAGCAAACTTGGAAGAAGACTTAATGAATTTGGTGGCGCATGATCACTATCGACGCGTTCCCAATTACCGTGATTTGACACCACAGGAAGAATGGGATTTATTGGAGCAAGGATTGAATCGTGTTACAGACACCTGCATTCCGGAAGAAGAAGCTTTTCGTCGCTTGCAAAAACACATTCATGCACTCTGGAAGGATGCCAACGACAAAGGTGAACGTTACTTCCCTCATGAGTTCATGTACAAAATGTTATTGAGTGGTGTTTTAGAACAATATTATCAAATCGACCCACAGAATTCTTGGATGTTGGCCGCAGCCGAAAGAAACCTTCCGATTATCGTTCCTGGATGGGAAGATAGCACGATGGGTAACATCTTCGCTTCATACTGCATCAAAGAAGAATTAAAACCGACCACCATGAAGAGTGGTATTGAGTACATGATGTGGTTGGCCAAATGGTATACCGATAACAGCAGCGGAAAAGGAGTTGGTTTCTTTCAAATTGGTGGTGGTATCGCTGGTGATTTCCCAATTTGTGTTGTTCCAATGCTTTATCAAGATATGGAAATGCATGACATTCCATTTTGGTCGTACTTCTGTCAAATTTCAGATAGCACAACTTCATATGGATCTTACAGCGGCGCTGTTCCCAACGAAAAAATCACTTGGGGAAAACTGGACATCACTACGCCAAAGTATATCATTGAAAGTGATGCGACGATTGTTGCCCCATTAATTTTTGCTTGGTTATTGAATCAATAATATTGAAGATAGGTGTTATGAAAAGGATTATTAAAGATTATAAGAACATTTCACAAGAGCATGCTGATTTGATTGCTCAACATTTCCCCAATGGATTTGAAAATGAGAATTTGATTTCATTTACAACTCCTAAGGGAGAATTTATCAAAGCTTTAGAAATTAGAACGGATGACACCATTTATCTATTCAAAATTGACAAGAATATGGCTGTAGTGAATGATGAAGAAAGCAATGATTCAATGGTAGATTCTGGGTTTGATTCATTTAAAGGAGATGACTCCAATTCCGATGATGATGACGATGATGACGATGACGACAGCGATAATGCTGACGGGGATCAGGACGATGAAGATGAAGATTAAATAATGATTGAGAGGTCTCCTTTGCGGAGACCTTTTTTTTCATCGGTGCAACTTTCTTTAAAAATTAAACATCTTACCCACACACAACTCATGCTATGAAGACTTTTTTTGCAACGGCACTTGCCTATTTATTCTTCCTCAACGCATCATTGCAAGCACAATGCATCGATGCTACATTGATTGACCCAACAGCCATTTGCCCCATGATTTGGTTACCCGTCTGTGGATGCAATGGTCAAACCTATAGCAATGATTGCGAGGCCATCCATTTTGGTGGCGTCACTTCTTGGACAGATGGAGAATGTCCAATTGACACTGTACAAACTTGCCTAACCCTTCCCAATGGGGTTTCATTTGGGCTCTGCGAACTTGCCTTAGGAGTGGCCAATACAGACAGTGGCTGTGTGACAATTTCTGGCTGTAGTTCCATTGGTTCTGACGGCATTGATTACGCCGGATATTTTTATGGATCAACATGGGAATGTGCCTCCGCATGCATGCAAGATACAGTCATCGTTATCCCTTGCATTCAAGATAGCTTGATCAACTTTGCAGTAGACTGTATCGCCGAATACATTCCTGTATGCGGCTGCGATGAACACACGTATTACAACGCATGTGAAGCCATGTATCATTATGGTGTTTCTACTTGGATAGAAGGTCCGTGTCAAGCCTTTTGCACCCCCATTCCAACAGGAGTAACTTTTGGAGAATGTGCGATGCCTTTGGGAATTGCACAAACCGCTGAGGGATGTGTCTACTTGTCTGGTTGCAGCACGATTGGCAGTGACGGAGCGGACTATGCGGGCTACTTCTATGACTTGATGGAAGAATGTCAAGCCGCCTGCGTCGGAAATGGCATCATTGAAGAGCGTGAGGTTCTTTCGGTCTTCCCTAATCCTGCCAATGAATCCATACAAACCTCAACCGGCGTTCAGAAAGTTGAAATATATAACCACCTTGGCCAAATCATTTTAAAATCTAATCAAGCCAAATCTGACGTAACACATGTTGAGAATGGTCTTTACTTGGTGAAACTAATCGGGAAAAATTCAACACAAATTCAGCCCTTGCTTATTCAGCATCAATAGGCATTTTTCTCACCCTTGATCATATTGATAATGGTCTTGAAGATGATTCTAAAATCGAGGAGAAGCGACCAATTTTCGACATACCAAATATCTGCCTCAACTCTTTTTTCCATGTCCGATATTTGTTTGGTCTCTCCACGAAAACCACTCACCTGAGCCCATCCCGTAATTCCCGGACGTGCAAAATGACGTACCAAAAATTTACTAACCTGCTGACGATAATCCTCTGTATGTTTGAGCATGTGCGGTCGAGGCCCTACAACTGACATCTCACCTTTCATCACATTGATAAATTGAGGCAACTCATCGAGATTTGATTTTCGCAAGAATTGACCAATAGAGGTAATACGTCCATCATTCTTGGTCGCTTGGGCTACATCTGCAGCCTCATTGACATACATCGTTCTAAATTTCAAACACCAAAACGTATTACCTTGCTCTCCCGTCCTTTGCTGCTTAAAGAAAATTGGGCCTTTGGAATTCAATCGTATCAACAAAGCCAAAATGGGAAAAAGTGTTGGACCTAAAATCAAAAGGACAAAAACAGAAAACAGCAAATCAAAACTTCTCTTGACCACTCGATTGAAAGGAATCTGCAAAGGCTCCGGACGCAAGGTTGCCACAGGGATGATATTGAACATATCGATGACTGGCCGACGCCCCATCAAAGCGGCTCCGAAGTAAGGAATAAATCGAACACGAATCAAATTGTTTTCACAAAAACCAATCACGTCCTTGATGTAGGTATCATCTTCGGAAGTTAGTTTCCAAAAAATCTCATGAATGTTTTCTTGCTGTAAATATTGAATTACTTTTTTCCGATCTCCCAAATATTGCAACTGTTTTCCCTCAATCATTTCCTTGCCTTCTCCATCAAAATCAAAACACCCCATGATGCGATAACCCAAGGTTACATCGTTCATCAAATACTCGAGAAGTTGAAAAGTAACGGTATCCGATCCAACGATTACTACCTGCCTGTAATTGCGTCCGCGCGCTCGGTACCAACTAAAGAACTTGAGTGATGTCCAGCGCGTGAAAACCAAAAGAATAAAAGAAGTGATCACATAATACAATACCCAAAGACGTGCTATTTCATCCAAGTTCATTGAAAACAAGAACAAATAAATAGATGCCGCGTAAAGTATGAAATAAGAAGAGAATTTCTTTAGCACTTGCTCGGTAGATTCGACCCGAACAAAATCATAGGCTTTGTGA
Source organism: Flavobacteriales bacterium (assembly GCA_947448135.1). Taxonomy (GTDB): domain Bacteria; phylum Bacteroidota; class Bacteroidia; order Flavobacteriales_D; family Sanyastnellaceae; genus CAMCTV01. Next base: position 35,806 of record CANFLZ010000015.1, on the reverse strand, counting down.
TAAAAAGCCACTATTAAAAATAAAAAGTTGGCCAAGAACCAAAACTCAGACTCATGGTCATTGGGCCACCATATCCATTTTTTAAATCGAATAAAATGAGCGATGAAAAAAGATGCATTGATTACCGCAACATCTATCAGACCACTGATTATGGGTAAGTATTTGGAATATCCGTATTTGCTGGTCATGACGACACAAAGATGCGAATATTTTTCTACGCACTCACCATTTTGCGCATTTCGATATGCCGAGATAAATCTTCAATTGTTTCGAAACGATCAGCAATTTTCCTGGCAGGATTGCCGCCATAAATCGAATAGGGTTCCACATCTTTGACAACTACTGAGCCGGCTGCTATAATACTTCCAGTTCCAATATGCACCCCCTGAATGATGATGCTGCCATAACCCACCCAAACATCGTCCTCAATTGTGGTTACCAAATTTTTTCCCTTCCAATCATAGTCCTTATTTCTGATCTCACTTCCCTGGCGAATGGCTGAACCTACCGTTTGATAATGGTGATCGTATTTTCCAACCAAAGCGACTTTATTACCAAAGATTACCGAATCACCAATTTTTGCATCACACTCAATCTGTGAATCACGACCTATATAAAAATCGTCTCCGATAGTAATGCTATTCTTCGACCACATCCGAACACGAATACCTGAGTGGAATCGTTTTCCGATGGTATATCGACGAAATTTGAAATAAACAAGATAGATATCTCGTATTCGCTTTAAGGATTGAATCATTTGGATCTGTTAAGGTGATCCAAAGATATCTAATGTTACTAAAAAGTTAGGTGATTTTCCTATAAGGTGGATCGCAATAAAAGAAACAGATACTTGAGATTGGTATACAAATAACGCTTCCACATTCTTCGGGGTTCTTGTATCAACCGAAACACCCACTCTAATCCTGAACGCTGCATCCATTTAGGCGCTCTATTCTGCATACCCAATAACACGGGCATTGCACCGCCCACTCCAAACAATACACCTGAAAGAAATGGGCTATTCTCTTTCATCCAACGCTCCTGCTTCGGGCATCCCAAAATCACAAAAGTCCATTGTGCATGAAATTCTTGAATCAACTTTCTTTGATGTAATTTCTCTTCCTCACTCCAAAATTCAAAAGGAGGTGAATAAGTAGCAAACAATAATTTAGGCCAACGTTGTTTTAATTTCAATTGAGTCTTTTGCTCCGCTTCGTGGCTTCCGCCAACGAAAAAGCAACGTATTCCATTTTGTTCCGCACGATCAAGCATCAGCGGCAACATATCCATTCCGGACAATCGCGTCAATTTTTTCTTCAATAGAAAACGAGATGCCCAAACCAACGGCTGACCATCAGCGCATACCATGGAAGCGCTTTCAACAATACTGAAAAAATCGGAATGATCAAACGCTTCAATAGACATATGCACGTTTGAAAAACAGACATACCTCGCAGGAGAAGCAATTGTCCAATTCTCCCAAATCGACAAAGCTGAAGCGGCATCACCTTCAAATAACATCTCTTCTAAAACCACTCCCTGCTTAGCCATTGAATCTCCTTTTCAATTGAATCCATTCGGAACTCAGCCGAGACAATATTCGCCTTGGAATAGACATCCGATTCAAAAACATTCTTTGATAAAATACATTCAACGCAATGGAATTTGGAAATTGAAACTCCCGCTTTCCTGTGGTATCTAAAGTTGTAATATAACGCTTATTCGACCCATTGGTATGCGTCGCCATGTGATCGAAGCCATTGTTGCATACTTTGCTTCTCTTGGGGAAGTAGGCCAAACCTTTCATCTTGAATTGATGAAAGACCCATCGAATTGCCCAGCTATCCAACTCCCCATGCATCTGTTTATCCAACATGGAGTTGACATCCGATCCCAATTGCGCAAATTGACCTCGAAGTGCCTTATCCTTAGAAAAGCTCTCGTAATCTGAAACGCTCCAATCAATCAACTCCCATCGATTTTTCCAGGTAGCCCAAGACCAAGGCCACGACCTATTCAGAAAATAACCATCCTCCGAATTGTCTTCATATCGATCGAACGAAAAACTATAGCCCCCTATCGAATATACTGTCGATTCAGATTCAAACTGTTTCAACGATTGATTCATGAAAGCCAAAAAATTATCAGACACTTCTAAGTCATCTTCTAGAACAATCACACGATCATACTCCTTCAAAACTTCTGTCACCCCAGTAATGATTGAATTGGCCAATCCTTTGTTCACTGGACTTAGATGTACAACTACAGAACCAAATCCTTTCAAGTTTTGTACACTCGCTAAAACCAAATCTGTTTCCTTTTTTTCCAGCTCATTCTTGGGGCCATCACAGAAAATTATCAATGGACTTTTTGCCGCCTCAGGATTCTGAGTAAGACTTATCAAAAGCGTTTGTAGATTATTGATTCGCTTGTACAGAAAAATTACTATTGGTGCAAACTCCATATCTAACCTCTCGTTAATCTTGATCCGAAAAAAAGTTGTTGGTCTATTCTTATCAATATTACGGACAATACAGTAAAAAAAACAATCCGTTCATCCATTAAAATACGATTGTACAAAAATGTCAGCAACAAAAAACAGGCTATAAACAACTCAGCTCTATGCGCCATTTTTGCTACATCGCTTAGCAACAATAAATAAATTAAAAATGTCATTACCATCCCTACAATTCCATATTCCGCAATCAAATGAGACACCTCAGAGATATTGATTTGATTGTTGTATAATCTTTTTACACCTTCACCTTCTTGGGAATATATCTCAGAAAAATAGCCCGCCCCTCTACCCCAAGTCCCACCTTCGAAAAAAGCATAGGCCGTTAAAGTAGAACGATCACTACTCAAATCATCCGATAAGACAAAAGTCTTCACAGAAAAGAAACCTTGAATTCGTCTATGATATTCATCAAACTCATCTCCCAATCGACTTCCAAATAAAAAAAACGAAACTGCTAATGCCCCAGCCGCTATCATGATCCAACGAACAGACCGATAGATGGATGTATAATAGTAAATGACCAAAAGCATTATGAGAAAAAATCCAATATTCTCAGACCAATAATTCATCAATGAGCACACAACTGACAACAAAACAATCCTCCACAATTCCCAGCGCTTTGCAAATGCATATACCATTAAAAAAATGGAGAAATAGGCTATGGAATGTGATGATCCGTCTCCAAATGTTCCTGCAACATCGTCGACATGGCGCCCTTTATAATGCTGCACTATAACAAAGCAAAATTGAATCGCGAATAATATAAATGACAACCCCATGAATTGTCGAATAACCTTTTGCTTGACTTCGGGAGATCGATGTGTCAAAAAATAATCAGCACCCACGATGAAAATAATATGCTTATATGTATCCCAGAAGCTGAGCCAGGCTATCAGTTTATTGTGACCAATAGCCACTACATTGACAACGATAACGAAAAGGAGAAATAGCAATATCCAACGCACATTTTTCACTTGAGAAAAAACTCCTTCAAGAATCAACTTCACCAATAATATCAGCAGTCCTAAATCATACACCAACCACAACTGATGGAAATTGTAACTTAAAACAAAAGCAGCCATTACAGAGAGTAGGCCGAATCCAAATATATCCGTCTGCCTCATATGCTTCTCATTGGTTCCAAATTCCTTGAGCTGTTTGATTCAAAATTTTCTTCACCTGTATAGAACTAACCCATACATTGATGAAAATACAGATATTGGTTCCCCAAACTAAACCTGCAATTCCCCCTGACAATGTGATACAAAAAAAATAGGATATGGGGACGTGCAGGATTGCTGTCACTATCAATATTCGAATTTGAACACCCAATTTTCCAATACCATTTAAAAAATAATTCTTGGACCCCAGGAACATATAAAGCCAAGCAAATACAGCCAAAGAAAGATGAATTTGATTTTGAATAACCACCTTGCCCGAGATCCAAAAATCGATAACCATTGGGGCAATAAAAAACATAACAATTTCAATAATCGTAAAAACTAAAACATATCGTTTGACCCTTAAGTTGGCTTGTATTATCCAAGCTATGTCTTTCTTCGTATAAGCCTGAGTGTAGGCAGACCAATATGGCGTCATCAGCAGAACAAATGCTATATTGATCATTCCAAAATACTTCCAAGAGATTGTGTAATCCACAACAAGTTCCGGACTCATCCAAATAGATATCAGATAACTATCAGTTGTCGTTATTAGCATCCACATCAATTGAACCAATACAAACCGCACACCCAACCCCAATACATGGTTCAACTCTCCCCTTTCAACATATTTCCAATGGGGTACTAAATCTTTGAACCGCGTAGAAAATGCATACAAAGTCACACCAAGTTGAACCAATAATGGAATTAACGTCACCATATAAGCAAAATGCAATAACGAATGTTCACCGGTTTTTACCAAATACAAAACACCCATTAAACTTCCCACTTGGGTCAAAAAATTCATTATCGACTGAATCGAGTGTATCTGAAAAGCCAAGTACATAGAGGTTGTCAGTCGCAATAAAACACCTGTAAAAAAGCTGATGGCCACACACAACAACACTTCATTCAATTCTTGAGGAGCAATGGATTGTGCATTGAAAATCTGATTCCAAGCGATCATGGGAAAGAAAGCAACGACTGCAGCAATGGACAAGGCTACCAAAACCGCAATACTCCAGAACGAAGTTGAAACCAATTTACGCATTCGGATTAGATCGTTGGCGGCGAGCGCTTCTGCACCACGATTGCGAAGTCCGTTGCCCAGTCCGACATCTAAAAAATTAAACCAAGTTATCATTGCTCCAATCGCCAACCAAACACCATAGCTCTCTCTATCCAGTGATTCCAAAGCCAATGGAACCATGATAAGATTGGCCAATATGCCTCCTCCACGAAAAACAAAAGAAAGGATGGAATGCCAAAAGATTCTTCGATCTACATCCTTATTGCTTTGAAAAATAAATTGGACCCGCCTGGATAAATTCTCTAGCAACATAATTAAGCTTTCTCATCACCGTATGTGTAGCCGTAACCTGCACTATAACCACCGCCATATCCATATCCACGACCATACTTGCTCATTCCTCTCCCCTTCAATCCATTGAAAACAATGGCCGCTGGCCAAAATTTCGAGGATGCATTGATATTGCCCAAGACTTTTGCAACCGCTTCCTTCATACTGTGGTCATGTCGGACAACAAACAAACTCAAGTCTACATGCTCTGCCATAATTTCCGCGTCAGAAATCAATCCCAATGGAGGTGTGTCGATCAAAACGTAATCAAATGACTTCCGTAGCTCTGCAATCATTTTGGAGAAAGCTTCATTCAACAATAACTCTGCAGGATTGGGAGGGATAGCGCCAGGTGGAATGATGGATAGATTTTCAAATTGGGTAGAAACAATACAGGATTGAACATCGGATTTACCAATCAAAATCTGTGACAATCCTTGCGCTCCATGCACACCAAAGGACTTGTGCAATCGAGGTTTTCTCATATCTGCTGCTATTACTACAGTTCGTTTACCCATCAATGCTAAACTCAATCCCAGGTTAGTTGTAATAAAAGACTTCCCCTCACCTGGTAGACACGAAGACAACAATACGACGTGACAACCCTCTCCCTGCAAATAATAACTCATCTTGCTTCTCACGGAACGCAGTGATTCCGCCACAGGACTTCGGTTATCTGAAGATATTATAAATTCAGACGAAATATCTCCTTGCAAAACTTCTCCCAACACAGTTAAACTTGTTCGGGATTCTATATCTGACCTGAATTTAATTTTTCCGGTCAGAACCTCACGGTAGTAAATAAAAAGACTCGGTAGCACGATGGTCAAAACCATCGCCAAGAAAATGACCAACATCCGATTGGGTCGAATGGGATCCGAATCACCTTGAGCGGGCTCCACAACTCGCACGTCTGAAACAGTAGATGCAAATGATATCGCACTCTCCTCTCTTTTTTCCAAGAGAAATGTATAGATAGAATTTTTAATTGCTTGCTGTCTGCTAATGTCCAACAACATTCTTTCCTTTCCAGGCAGAGCTGTCAACGTTCCCATTTTTGATTGCAAATCACGCTTGATTTGACTTTGAGAAATCTCCAAGTTTCGCTTGGTAGTGGAAACAGACTCACGAATGTTAGCCCGCAACTTCCGCATCTCATCTTCCATGATGACCAATTGTTCATCCTGATCACCTACCACTTTCTTCCGCTTGTTGTATGCAAATTCCAAATCATACAACTTGGGAAGAAAAGTATTGAGTATGGGGTCATTGACACCTACCAATGTGGGTAAATTACCTGGACTATTTTGTTTGCCATTCACATAAGCCTCTACATCTTTCACGACACTCAATTGTATCGCTATTTTATTCAACTCTTCATCCTGACTTTTGACAGACTCCAAAAACAATTTCCCCTGTTGGCTCAAATCGACAATACTATTGGCCTCCTTAAAAGACTCGATGTCCTTTTCTACGGAATCCAATTGTGTGGTGACCAAACGCAAACGATCCTCAATAAAATTCAAAGTAAACTCCGCAATCTGTCGCTTATCATCTATGGCAGCATTGGAATAGGACTCAACAATCAAATTAACAATCTGCTCTCCTCGTTGAATGTTCTTTGTCTCAAATAACAATTGTATCACCGAGGTATTCTTGTTGGTTGTAGCCAATTCTAAATCTTCCAAAATAAACTTCACCTCCTTCTGAACCGATTGCGTATTGATGTAATATTCTTTTCCCAACAATTCGGAGACGCGATACCTGTCTACCACGATTTTAAAAGCGTCTTTCTTTCCTTTACCTACCCAAACTATTGTGTCATCAACACTTTTCGCGTTGCCTTCAACGATGAGATTCATGCCGTCCCACTCGAAAGCAATCAATTTGTGAAATTCAATGATACTATCTGGGTAAATAGGAATAAAACGAACAGGGAAATTCAAATTTTCAAGTACATCGCGGATTCGACCATTTCGAACCACCTGGATATTGCAATGCGTCTTACGCACAACCTTTTCGATAATGGGCCTTGATTTTAAAATCTCCAACTCATTTTCAACTATTTTCTTACCGCCAAACAAATCCAATTCACTAATCAAAGAACTTGCTCCACCGCCAACTCCGGTTTTCTTCTCATCTTTAATCAATATCTTAGATGTGATTTGAAATGTAGGTGACGTATAACGCAAAAACAAAAAAGCAAACAAAGAAAAAGTCAGCAATGCCATCGTATACAGCGGCCAATATGCTCTCACTGTATTTCTAATAACCTCCAAGTAATTTACCTTGGGATCATTTTGAATGGCAATCTGATTTCTATCCTCTATCATACTTTAAGGCTTGATGTTTGTCAAAACCAAAACCAACAAAGTGATAGCGCTAGTTACAGTGGGCCATACTTGAAAGAAGGTACTGCTGGTATTGATTTTTGTTTTGTTGGGACGCACATAGATCACATCACCTGATTGCAAATGAAACACAGGACTTTGCAACAAATCCTTGCTGGTCAAATCTACATAATATGTTTCTTGCCCCTTGGATGAAGTTCTAACTACTGCAATTTTTTCTCTTTGGCCATTGATGGTCAAATCACCCGCCAATCCCAAAGCTTGCAATAAATTGATTTCGTGATATGGCACATGATAAGTTCCTGCTTTATTGACTTCACCCAAAACTGTAACTCGGAAGTTAATGCATCTAACATTCACCACCGCGTCTTTGACATAAGGCTTGACCTGCTCTTCAATCATTGCTTTTATTTCGCTCATTCTTTTTCCAGCCACGGCTACACTCCCCACTTTCGGGAATTGAATGTTCCCATTGATATCCACCAAATATCCCAAAATTGGGCTAGCGGCAGTTACCTGCTGTACTTGATTCATCTGAACACTTGAAAAATTGGACATATTGAAAAAAATCGCAGTCTCTGGATCTGGTGAGCTGACAAAAATGCTCAACTGGTCGCCAACCTGAACTTCTGGATCTTCAAACGCATTGGATTGAGGTGTCAATCCGCTAGACAAATCTCCAAGATAGTACACTTCCTTTGAGTCGGTACAACCTGTCTCAAAAAGAAAAAAAATAGCAATAAATAACCTCAATACATTTTTCATCTCATCCTATCAAAAAAAAACGCGGCTTGTGGAATATACCACAACCCGCGTCATATCGATTACCTGATTACTTCGCTACGTAAAACAAACTAATCCCATGGTGCAAATAAGAACCGCCATCAGAGATGTTTGACAAACCCCACTTAGCTTGAGAATGCAATGCGATTCCCCAATTTTCTTTCACCCAATAATTAAACGACAAACCTGTATTCAATGTCGCCATATTGGGATCCAAACCTGGATCTCTCTTGGTGAAGCCAATTCCTTGAATGGTTTGAATATCCAAACCTTTGATCTTGATCAATGAATATTGGGTATTCGCATCCAACGCCCAAAATGTTCCTTCTTGGTATGCATTCTCTCCATTGCGATTCTTGGCATCGTAATTCACGTAAGCAAAAGACATATTCAAGTTCAACTTGTTAGTCATTTTCTTGGATGCTCCGATTTGAGCTGGGAACAAATTGTAATTCCAGCTGTCTTTTGCATTCAACAATCCCTCAAATTTCTTTCCATCATCATCAATGGCTGCCCATCCCAAAGAAAAAGTCCAAGGTGATGATTTCATGGTATTGATTACTCCTTGAGTTTGACCTTTAAAAGCCATCAACGCAATTACAAAAATGGTAACGATTTTTTTCATTTTATTCACGATTTGCACAAATATAGTCAAGCATTTTAACATTTTACACTTTTTGTTTTCGCTTCGCCTCCTTAAAGAATGTAATTACTACAATAGGAGTAATTGTCAATTCAAATAGCAAAGCGATAAACAATGTCATCGAAATCAATAATCCGATATAGAAGGTGCCCAAGAATTCTGAAAATATCAAAGTCGAAAAACCACCACTCAAAATCAATGTTGTCACAATCATGGCCTTTCCTGTTGTCATGAATGTGCGCTTTACTGCGTAAATTTTATTCCTCCCTTCTCCCAATAACGTTCTAACACGAGCAAGGAAATGGATGGTATCATCGACAGCGATACCAAATGCAATGTTAAACACTATGGATGTACTCACCTTGAGCGGAATTCCCACAAAACCCATAATTCCAGAAACAATGATCAATGGAATCAGATTGGGGATAATGGTGAGTGGAATCATTTTCCAGTTTTTGTAAACGATGCCCATTACCAAACCAATCACGGTGACGGAAAGCAGCAAATCCAGCAGCATATTGTCTACCAAATAGGCATTGTTTAAATCCATCAAAAATGCCGTTCCGGTTACGTGATGTTCGACTAAATCAGGGCAGTTGTTTTGAAGAAACTGAGCCAGTTCAACATTCTTGCCTTCATAATGCTTTCTGCCAACATCACTCAAGCGACCTGCGAATCGCAATCGATTCTGCTCTTGATTGTACGTCAGGCGCGTAATCTCGCGCATGTCCTTACGCTTCAAGAATCGCTCAATCTTCCGCAACTCGTAATCTTCAGCGGGCACCACGCGATACTCATGCATCCCTGCATTCAAAGATCGATTGGCTGAACGCACCATTTCCGACAAAGAAAACATCGCCCCAACGCCATATTCATTGGACAAATAATGAGACAATGTATCCACTTGTTTCAAAACAACGGGATCAAATGGATTCACATCATCTTTAAGTTCTACGCAAAGTTCAAAGGGTCGACAGCCTGCGAAGCGCGCTTCCATGAACGTAAAATCTTTCTTCAAAGGATGGGTCTCTCTTAAATCTTCAAGCATCAAATTATCCACCACAATCCGACTGATTCCCCACATACTGATGATCAAAAGAGCCCCAGTGGTAATCATGACCAATTTCCGATTTCTAAATATCCATTGCAATGCACGATGCAATTTGGGATACCAATAATCTTCTTTTACCGCATAATCAGCCAATCGCTTGGGATGCGCCACAATGATAATGGCGGGCAATATGGTGTACGTTAATCCATAAGCCAATAAAACGCCCACGCTGGTATAAATACCAAAATCTGAAATGGGCTTGATATTGGAAAATACCAACGTCAAAAAACCAATGGATGTAGTAACAGCGGTTAGAAATGTAGCCAAACGAATGCTCTTGAATGCCGATTTGATGGCGTGAATTCGTTCTTTTCCCGATCTGATTTCTTGCATATACTTGGTCAAAACATGCACAGAGTCACTCATACCCACCACAAAAATGATGGTCGGAAGAACGGTCATCATCAAATCGATCTCCTTGCCCACTATTTTCATAAAGGCCATGGTAAACAAAATAGATAACAAGACGATTATCGATGGAATGGCCACTCCCCACAATGAGCGGAAGGCTATGTAGAGGAATCCAATGGTGCAAATCAAACTAATAATGATGAACATCACCAGCTCTCTAACCATCAATTCGACATACATCTTCTGACCCTTGGCCCGGCCGATCAAATGCGCGTCCTTGAATCCAAATTCATTCACCACAACGTTGTCTATATCGGCATACAATTGATCACATTTCTTCACTGCCAACCCTGGCGTATGCTTCATATTAATAGCCACTGATTTACCATCAGGAGAAAAGAAAATCCCAATCCATTGTCCATTCTCGTAAATCTTCGTACTGTCTGCATCGTAATTTTCCGGTGTCTTATAATCCAACCAAGGGGAAGAGAAAAAACCACCAAACATGGGATCCTGCACAACATCCATCACCTGTGTCGGCCCCACTGCTTCTACAATATTGTTTACCTTTTTTAATCGATTGTTCAATGAATCCACTCGAGATAAAAAAGTAGAATCAAATACGCCCGTAGGGTTCTCGAGAACTACAATGAAGTAATCAAAATCCGATTCAAATGAATTTCTGTAATCAATGAAGTATTCGGTGGCGGGATCGTTTTGAGGAAAGAATTCCTCGAAATCATAATTGAACTGTAGCTTAGCTACCAAGACTCCCGATATCACAGTCAACACCGCAACCAATGCAATGACATACCAACTGCGTCTAATGTCCTTATTCATTCGGCAAAAGTAATAGCAGACGAGTTTGGGACATAAAAAAAGGGGAAGTTTAATCTTCCCCTTTCAAACAACTTTAAAAGTTTATTTCTTGTCGTCTTTCACTTCTTCAAAATCGACATCGGTTACTTCACCGTCATTTCCCGCTGTGGTATTTTGAGATCCTGGGTTGGCTCCAGCTTGCTCATACATTTGTTGACTCGCCGCTTGGAAAATTCCATTCAACTTGTCCATGTCTGATTTGATCGCATCCAAGTTCTTCTCGGCATGGGATTTTTTCAAATCGGCCAAAGCGGTTTCTATTTCGGATTTCTTATCGGCTGGCAACTTATCACCCAACTCACCCATTTGTTTCTCAACTTGGAAAATCAATGAGTCTGCTTGGTTGACAACATCGGCCTGCTCTTTGGCCACCTTATCTGCCTCTGCATTCATCTCCGCTTCTTTTTTCATGCGCTCGATTTCCTCTTTGCTCAATCCTGAAGATGCTTCAATTCTGATGCTTTGTTGCTTGTTGGTAGCTTTATCCACCGCGCTTACATTGATGATTCCGTTGGCATCGATATCGAAAATAACCTCGATTTGCGGAACCCCTCTTTGTGCTGGAGGAAGATCTGACAAGTGGAATTTACCAATGGTTCTGTTATCCTTGGCCATGGCGCGTTCTCCTTGCAACACGTGGATTTCAACGGATGGTTGATTGTCTACGGCTGTTGAGAAAACCTCAGACTTCTTGGTAGGAATGGTCGTGTTGGCATCTATCAATTTGGTGAAAACTCCGCCCATGGTCTCGATTCCCAAAGACAATGGTGTAACATCCAACAACAACACATCTTTCACTTCCCCTGTCAATACACCACCTTGGATCGCAGCGCCGATGGCTACCACCTCATCAGGATTCACTCCCTTAGAAGGCTCTTTGCCAAAGAATTTCTTCACTGCATCTTGGATAGAAGGGATACGGGTTGAACCACCCACTAAAATCACTTCGTTGATGTCATTCACACTCAAACCAGCACTCTTCAATGCAGACGCACAAGGCGCGATGGTTCTTTGGATCAAGCTATCCGCCAATTGCTCAAACTTAGCACGGGTCAATGTTCTCACCAAGTGCTTTGGGATTCCATCAACGGGCATGATGTAAGGCAAATTGATTTCGGTACTTGTACCAGAAGACAACTCGATTTTGGCCTTTTCTGCACCCTCTTTCAAGCGCTGCAATGCCATTGGATCTTTGGTCAAGTCAATGTTGCCATTTTCGTTTTTGAACTCTTGCACCAACCAATCGATGATCACTTGGTCAAAGTCATCTCCACCCAAATGGGTATCTCCGTCTGTTGACAATACTTCAAACACACCATCTCCCAATTCCAATACGGAAACGTCGTGCGTTCCACCACCGCAGTCGAACACCACGATTTTCATGTCTTGGGATTTCTTGTCTAGACCATAGGCCAATGCCGCAGCAGTAGGCTCGTTGATAATACGCTTTACTGTCAAACCGGCAATCTCACCTGCCTCTTTGGTCGCTTGACGTTGCGCATCGTTGAAATAAGCAGGGACGGTAATGACCGCTTCTGATACTTCATAACCCAAATAATCTTCAGCTGTCTTCTTCATTTTTTGAAGAATCATGGCAGAAATCTCTTGAGGAGAATAGTTTCTATCGTCGATTTTCACGCGAGGTGTATTTCCATCGCCTTTTACAACACTGTAAGGTACACGACCCACCTCACGCTCTACTTCGCTAAAAGAAGAACCCATGAAACGTTTGATAGAATAAACGGTTTTTTGCGGATTGGTGATGGCTTGACGCTTGGCAGGATCACCTACTTTGCGTTCGCCACCTTCCACAAAAGCAACGATGGATGGAGTGGTTCTTTTGCCTTCGCTGTTCGCGATGACTACCGGTTCGTTACCCTCCATGACAGCAACGCAAGAATTGGTAGTTCCAAGGTCTATTCCTATTATTTTACTCATAATCTTTTTATTTGGCATCGGGCTTACAACCATTATTCCCAAAAAAAAAATAAGAAAAGATGTCAGATTTCCAAAGATGAGCGACCTCCTTTTGTCACACAACATGACAATTGGTAACTATTTCTTGATCCAACGGACAGCGCGCCCATCGTCTCGGACAATCATGTAGGACCCGGCAGCCCAATCCTGCACATTCATTGAAGTTTGATTTTTCAAGTTCATCACCAGTAGACCTTGTTCATTGTAAATCCGAGCTGAGACGGGCCCGTTAAATTGTAAAATATCCATTGTCGGATTGGGAAAGACGCGCCATTCAGTTGAATGCAACTCTTGCACGGTTGGATTAACGCCATTGCTAGCCTCCGGAGAAACTGTCGTAAAAGTGGTGAACTGGACCCATTGCACATCACCATCATACAAACGACCATAGGTGGTATCCGCTCCCATAAAAGTCCATTGCACTTCATCCACCAAACTAAAGCCATCAGGCCCAAATAATCCAACATACTCACCGCCATTGGAAAGGCTAAAGTTGTTGTGCAATACACCTTGATTCAAATCGGCATCGCAAAAGAACAATCGCCAACCGTGGGCAGGAACCGTGACACTATCCGGAAAAGTTCCTGGGATTTGCCATTTGTTGCGAATTTCGGGGTTGTCAGAAAAGTAGTAACCACTCAGATTCACTGCAGTTCCCAGTGGATTGTATATCTCCACCCAATCTTCATATTCCCCATAGTTATCCATCCAAGTGGTTAAATTTTTGGCCATCACCTCGTTGATTTTCACTGCATAACCTGGAATGATAAACAAATTGTTGGTGGCTGTTGGTGTGGGTACATTAAATGTAATCCAAGAACTACCTCCATCAGAGCTTCTTCCCCAACTATGGTCGACAGCCACCAAGTTGTAGTTCACGGCATCAACAACAGCGTTTCCATTGGGCGCCAACAATTGCAGACTTCCTTGCTGAAGGAGATCTAAATCCAAATGCATTGCTCCTTGTGTTAAATCATGGTCAAACCACAACACTCGAAATTCGCCGGCTGGAATAATCGTTTCGACTGGGCTATTAATAGGAATTGTATACACCCCATTTGAATTGGCGATTTGGTAACCTGCCAAATTCACCTGAAACGTGTTGGGATTATAAATTTCCATCCAAGGATCAAATTCAAACGCTAGATCATGGATGGTATGTGTATTCATCGATTGCACCTCATTGATAAAAAGCAATTCACCGTTTGGATTGATCAACTCTTGGTTCATTGCATTCCATGTGGTATTGTTAAAATATTGCCATGTAGGACAACCATCGCAAGATCGACCATAACTAATGTCTGAAGCCATCTGGGGATAAGAAACACTATCTATAATGGTCATCCCATCGGGGGCTGTGAGGTAAACAGTTTCTCCGCTTGACTTCAGCGTAAAGTTGGTATGATTACTCCCTTGGGTAGCGTTGTCCTTGTCACACCAGAAAATAAGGTAGCCATTGGGCAAGATGGTGGTAAGGGCAGGATCGTTGGGGATCAGATATTTATCCAATGAATCAGGATCATCCGACAAAAAGTACCCCGCCAGGTTGGTAATCCCTCCTGTGTTGTAGATCTCGATCCAGTCATCAAACTCAAAGAACTCATCCATTTGATCTTGGTTGTTGGAGGCCACCAGTTCGTTGATATACAAAGATTGTCCTTGCGCCGTCACGACACCGAGTAAACACAATGCTAACAAGAAATTCATTTTCATATAACAAATATAAGCGTTGGGGGGCAATGGGGAATTTGTTTGTGGTGTTAAAAGGCCAAATGCAATTTCTTTGAACCCCATCCGGCTATCCGTTCCAAGTCCTCGGGTCGGTTCCCTCCCCTGCGGGCTTTCCACTCCTATCCGGGGTAGGGAGAACTTCTTACATCATCAATGATGCCTTGAAATTGCAACAAGTCATTCGCTTCACTGCTTTTCCTCACTTGGTTTTAAGAAGTTCTAATGTGAATTCATCCTTCTCTCCATCAAAAAACTTATCCAAACATTTCTGAAAAAGCTGCTCGCCTGAGGTATCCACAAGAGAAAACAGCGTCAACGAACTTTTCAATTTTTAAGCGTCAATGAATCCAAAGATCACATGGGGATTGGTCTCTGCAGATGACAACAAAATCTTCAGCAATTCCTTCATTATATTTCCGAGAATCTCATGACCCAAATACAACTCAGCTTCGGCTCTACCACTTAAACCATAGAACTCCGCATTGGCGCTTCTACCCAGCCCTTTCAATTGCGGAAAAACGAACCACATCCAATGCGTTTTCTTTTTTCCTTTTTTCAGTTCAGACACAACATTTAACCAAATAGGATCTTGAGCAGAAAGGAAATTTGCAAACATTGAAAGGCGCGTTAAATCAATTTTTCCCTTTACCCAACGGGAAATACACCATCACCAAAAACAAAAGTCCTGCGAGTAAATCAATCAAAATCCAAATGGACTTGGACTTGAGGTATACCGGAAGAAAGGGGTTAAACAAGAGCGCCATGAAGCCAAACACAAAAATCCAAATGGAAAATCCCTTTCCAAATTCATTGGCGATTACCGCAATGGAACCGATAAAAACCACAATCCGCAAAAGAGAGTAAAATTCGATGGGCATATGCAACGTACCAAGGAATAGGAGAGCCGCGCACATAAGCAATAGGTTTTTCATGTTCACATTCCTAGAGAAAAATAGAAAGAAATGCTTTTAAAGTTGCACCAAAAATTCAAAGCTATTATTATCATTTTATTGGTTCCTCCAAATACTTCTTGGCATGCCACTCTGGCAAATATCCATTGGAAAAGTATAGTCCTTTAACATTTTTAAATCCCATTTTCTTCAGTTCCAATATGACAGGTTCTACATTGGGGCAGTTATCAGAACTGCAACAACCACAATAAACCACCACTTCCCTTTTGAATGACTTATCTAATTCGGCGAGAAGCAAAGCTGCCCTCAAATTTTCTTTCCATTTGTCTTGATTCACACTTCCAATAACCAACGAACCCGGAATCTTTTTAAATCCATAGGTATACTTATCTTTCTCATCCCTTAAATCACCACAGAAAACGACTATGGGCTTTATCTTTCCTTGTAACTTCTGATTCAATTCTGAGCACTCAACTGTTTTATATTTCAAACCCTTGTGTTTTGAATTTACTACCTGAGAATTTGAAATTAATGCAACACACAATAGTACTGCTAGTGTAAAATACTTTTTCATAATTTTATTATTTGCCCTTGCACAAACCAACGTTCATGCCATAATCTTTATTTTGTTAGAATAATTGGAACGTAAATTTTGTAATACTTAACCATGTTCGAAATAGACTTGTTATTTATTGCGCGAGGAGTATAGTTCATCGACCTTTCAGGCAACAAAGCCATTAAGTTTTCCAAATATGAAATTTTAAGGACATAGTTAACATTCTGATTTTGATACTTATCATTATTCAACGCTTGGGTTACAATCCCAATAACTTCTCCATTTGCATTAAAGCATGGTCCACCGCTGTTCCCAGGCTGGATGGGAGCTGAAATTTGATAGAAACGGATATCCCCTTGAATTCCAGTTCGTGAATTAATTGACCCGTCAGTAAATTTAATTTCACTTCCCATTACATCTGCATAGGGATAACCCAAAGTAAAAATCTCTGAACCGACATCCTGCAATCGAGAGGCTATCTGATATGGTAGTTCAATCTCCTTATCGCCAAAATCCACTTTAACAATTGCTACATCATTCTCTTTATCAAATTGTACAACTTGCGCTTTGTAGGCTTCTCGACCTTCCTCAAAATCAAATTCCACTTGAATTGTATTCGCCCCTTCGATAACATGGTAATTGGTGGCGATATAACCATCATTGGAAACCAAAAATCCACTTCCATTTCCCGTAAAACCATCTGATTCGGTTTCAGTACTTTTACCTTCTCTCTCTGCTATTGCAAAATCAGAGTACCCCTTGGAAGACTCTTCGTCAAAATAAACTACCTCACCGAAATCTCTAATCACAGATAAGCCTTTTCCACGCGCAAATAGACCACACTGCATGGAACTTGAACGATGGAAAGGAATTCTATTCACCTCCAAATCGTTAATCTCCAGTACCATTTCGTCTTTCAAAAAAGTGAGAAGGACATCATAATTCAAACTGCCTTTATCCAAAATAATATTCAATTTTGTCCAGGGAATATCTACACTTTCATTACCATTGCGAAAACTGGAAATGGCATACAATTTATTACCGCTTAGCTTCAAAACAGAAAAATTTTTATCATCTTCATAATTAAAAATCACACCAAACACGCGCTCATCATCTGGCTCATCCAAAACCAAATCAAGTTGTAATGAAAACAAATTCTCGCCATCTACCTCAAGTATAGATGGGTTAAAATAATAACAATCCTTCTCCGGTATTTTAATGCAAAGCATGTTTGAATATTCGAAAACATTTGCACAATTATTCAGCATTTCAAACTTTTCAAACTCCTCGGCAAAATTCAATAAAAACACGCCTATCCAGTTCCCCTTCTCTGATATTTGCCAATAAGCGTTATTCACACGATCTCCGTACGAATATTTGGCATAACCCTTTAAACTCCCGTCCTTGTAAAATTCACGATAAGGTCCATCCATCAATCCTAAACTGCCATATATTGTCTCTGAAAACAATTCTCCACTTTCATAAAAATCATACTCATAACCTGACTTACGAGACTGATGATCATAAAAGCATATAGAAGACGGACCTCCTGACTTATAATAGTAGACCGTTTTGTACTTCCCATGGAATGTCATTTGGTCATCCTCGTAATCGATATAGAGCGGCAAGTATTCATTTTGCATTGTCCCATCAATGTAGTAATCTCTAACTCTTCCAGAAGGAATATTGGGCGCTGAATAAGTCACTTTCCGAAAATAAACTGCGTCTTTTTTGCTACATCGATTCCACTCAGCATCGAAATACTCCGTTAATTCTTGGCCAAGCTTAGGACTATATTCAATCCCCTTGGGAAGCTTTTCTACATTGGTCCTACGATATAAATAAGACACTTCATCTTTTAAGTTGGTAAATTTTCCTGTCCAATATTTAGATACATTGAACTTACCTTCAAACGTCGATCCATTGGCATAAGTCATCTTGCCATTCCCATGCAAAATAAAGTTTATAATTTGACCTTGGTAGTAATCACCATTGTCATTCCAATACTTACCAATTCCTCTAATTTGCCCATCCACATATATTCCTTCATATCGTTCATTGGTTTGATGAAGCTTGAATATCCCCTTACCTTGGGAAATTCCTCTTTCGAATCTGGCCGACGTCGTTGAATACTTTTTTCCCTTTCTAATTTTAATTAATAGGCCATCACCTTCTATCCATCCTGATTTACATTCTCCGCTCCACAGGTAGGTAAGAGAATCCTCGAAATAATAATCAATTAGTTTGCATCCCTTGTCAGTAAAAGCGACCACACTATCAGGCTCGTACTTTTGACTGAATGCGTAACAAGACAAAAAGCAAATGGTTACTATTGTCAAAAAAAATTTCATATTATTTATCTTAAAAAGTACCCTTATTCAATACATCGATAAACCGCGCTGGCACCAAGAAATTCAAACCGTCTCCAAATCCTCCTAACGCTATTGCGATAACATACCCTTTCTCATTTAATATTGGCCCACCGCTACTCCCATGATTGATCTGAACGTCCGTTTGGTAGTAGATAGCCGACTCTGCATCTCTACAAATCCCCCGACCATCTCGCTCTCTAAATTGTGATATAATTCCACTGCTCATTGTCCCCTCTAATCCTTTTGGGCATCCCAAGGCATATATTCTATCTCCAAGCTTTGGCATGTACGAACTCAACGGCAAAACAAATGGATCTTGAATGGATTTGACTCGCAAAATGGCAACATCATTAACGGCATCAACCTTTAAAATCTCGTCTATGTTATACCGAGGTGACTTGTCATTTTGCCTTACAAATCCGAAACTAAACCCTTCTACAACATGGAAATTGGTGACCAATAAATCCGGAGCAATTAAAAATCCTGACCCTATGACATCGCCTCCGTTTTCTGTTCGAATTATAACCGAATAAGTTCCCTTCAAAGCATCTCCAATTGAAATAGCCTCAGATATTCCAGTTTCTTGTTCCGAAGAATCATCCCTTGTAATACCAGTTCTATTTCCATTTGTTGAATCTCCTCCATTGTATCCAATATCCAACCAATGGGACATATCACCGGATTGATTATTACCATTTGGCATTTCGCAAGAAACTACGAATAGTGATAGGATGTAAATTACACGACGCATTAGAGTTTAATTAATTTGTGGGAAGAATATTCGCCGTTGACTTTTAAGAATACAAAATAAACGCCACTTCCTAATTCAGATAAATCAACCACATCTGTATTTGTAACACCCAAAACAAAGCGTCCCATTTGATCAAAAACCTGAACACTTTCAACTCGTCCAACGGAGAATTTGATATAACCCTCTGATGTTGGATTGGGATACACATTGATTTGAGAAGTTTTTTGTTCTTCAAGTCCATTGGGGATGTTCGGAGAATTGAAATAACTGCGTGTAATACAACCTTCGCCATTGGTGGTTTCTACCCAATAATAATACTGCGTTAAATCCAGATTGCCATAATTGAAATACTGATAACTGGACCATTCCGAATCTTCAATGCCTGTTGCAATATTGGTTTTACCCCAATGATATGTCTCAAAAGTGCTGTCTGGGTGTACCAATGTTGAAATACCCAACATATAAATGGAATAGCTCGAGTCCGCTTGACCCGCCAGGGAAATGACCAAAGAATCCAATGTACTGCATCCCGACAAATTGGTTGATTTCAAATAAATAATGGCTTGGTTACTTTGACCAAATTCAAAAACAGCCTCAGTAAATCCCTGACCACCCATCAAAGTTGCATTAACCGCACTCCAATGAATATCTCCATCAATCGCAAGCGAATGAAACGTCACGTAAGATTGATTCTGACACAAAATATCAGATCCAAATATTTCATTTTGTGGATTTGCGATTCCTGCCAATGACTGAGAAGTTGTTGATGTACACCCATTCTCATCCTGAACAGTCAATGCCACTGAATCAGATACGCCCAATGCAAAGGAAGTTGACCCTGAATTGACTTCATTTCCATTTATATTCCATGTATACGAATCATAATTGGGATTGATGGCGGCCACCGATATTGTACTGCCTTGACAAGGACCTCCATCCAACGAAAAAGAAGCGTCCAATGGTTCTCCGATGGTTATATCAATAACCTCCTGCAAAGAGCAACCATAAGTGTTTTGAGCTGTTGCTGTAACCGTTGAAGATTGTGAACCTACAAATACAGTCAATGCAGATTGGTAATCGGTAAACAAGTTCGCAGGGCTCCATTCCACGTCATATCCAGTCCAATTGGATAAATGAATGGTTGCCACTTCATCATTACAGAAAACTAAAGGGCCATAACTTGCTGGCGCAGGCAATGGATTAATTGAAACAAAGAAATTACTAATTCCTGAGTTGCAACCGTTTGCCGATCCCAATATACTATAGTTGGCATTTACGGGATTATTCGAAACGTTTGATAATACTTCATTTATTGGTGTAGATCCTGAAGCTGACCCTGGACTGGTTCGCGTCCATGTATATGCAGCTGTTGAGATGCTCCATACAGGAGCAAATGAAAAATTCTCACCTGAACACACAAACGCGTTCTGTGGCGTGTTAATTAATACTGGTAAAGGCTTCACAGCTATATTCCAGGTCAATGGCGCGCTTACACATCCATTGTTTATGACCTGTGCACTATACTGAACATTCAAAATATCCGAGGTTGAATTAACCCATATTTGATTAATCGAGTTCGAATTACCACTGTTACTTCCTGATGATAAATTCAATGGATTCTCGGCAATACCCGTCCATGAATAAACATTACTTCCAATTGTAATATTAGACAATAAATTTGTTGACCAATTACTATTGGAACAAACCCCATTATTTGTATTGGACAAAGAGATAACAGGAGTTGGATTAACGGTAATACTATAGCTCGCATTGGGTGTAATTGAACTACAACCATTGTAATATCCTTGTAATGAATAACTCACTGACAAAGGGGCACTGGTTGTATTGATTATCGTTTGACTGATGCCGCCCTGTCCTTGGCTTGCTCCCGTTGAAGTTAAACCTGAAGGTAGTGAATTGCGTGTCCAATAAACAGTAACATCATTGAGATTGTTGGCCACCGATGGGAAATAATCAATTGCATTTCCCGAACATATTGATCCTGTCGAAGAACCCAAAGAAATATTGGGTTGTACCCACATTCCAAGCGTTTCCGTTGCTTGACATCCTCCAGCAGTTGTTGTCAAAGCAAAACTATATTCTACCCATTTTTGACTATTTGAATTGTTTACAAAACTGTGATTGACAATAGCTGAAGTTCCAGAATTGGGATTCGAGGAGGATAAAGAAGAACCCAACGTTCTGGTCCAAGTGTAGTTTACGCTTGAGGAGCCTTCCAAAGAATAATTGAATGGTTCATTGGAACAAACAGAAGAGACAAAATCAGCAGCGTTTGCAATAGAAGGCAATGGATAAACCATGACATTTAATGTTTGCGCATTGACACATCCAGTAGTTGAATTGACCACATTAAAATGATAGGCAACTGTTGTTGGACCCTGTAGCTCATTCACCAAAGTATTTGTTATTGCACTTGAACCATTGGTCACATTGGATGAATAAGCCCCATTGTTCTCTCGTGTCCATTCGTATGTAGCGCCTGGGCTTGTTGTTGGCGTAAAGGAATAAGTTCCTCCACTACAAACTGACGGAACCGAAGATGGAATATTAGTAATAGTAGGATTGGTATTAACTGTAACAGCCACCGAGCGAGAGACAGAACATCCATTCGATCCTGTAACTAAAACATTATAAGAAGTACTTGCCGTTGGTGATACGGTTGGATTTTCAATGAAAGTCGCGTTAATGTTCGTGTTGGGAGTCCAGGCATAGGTTGCGCCACCATTGACAAATAATTGCACCGACTCACCAGAACATATTGATTGTGCACTACTGATTAGAGCTGGAAAAGGTTCAAATTTTATGCTTGCATTCACGGTGAATACAGATCCCTGGCACCCCGCAGAATTGGGAGTTACTGTATACGTTATATTCTGATCAGAGCCTGAGGTATTGGTTAGAGTCTGACCAAAAGCACTCTGTGCATTACCAGCAGTCATACCCGACAAAGAAAATGACGTAGGGGCAGACCAGGAATACAAAGTTGAAGTAGGGACTATGTTGTCAGCATCATTTACTGGAGAAAAAACTATCGGATTTGAGCTGCAAATGGATAAACTGGCACTTTGGATATTAGGCTTCGGCTTGATTGTCAAAATGAAAGTTTGCTGCGAACTTATACAACCCGCAGTTGTGGTAGTAGCCATATAAGAAACCTGAATACTTGAGGAAGTGCTGTTGGTTAGCGTCTCTCCAATTGAAGATGATGTTCCCGAGTTTGTATTCGGTGCGATTCCCGACATTACATCACGACTCCAAGACCATGTTGCTCCACTTGAACCCAAATTATTGGATAATGTCAAATTCACATTGCCCGATACTCCCGAGCAAACAGAGTTGTTTCCAGTTAATGTTATTACCGGTTTAGGTTTGATGGTAACATTGTAGGTGACGGGTGCACTTACACAACTTGCTGTCGTGGTCGTGGCTGTATAAGACACCTGAATACTTGAGGAAGTGCTGTTGGTTAGCGTCTCTCCAATTGAAGATGATGTTCCCGAGTTTGTATTCGGTGTAATTCCTGATAATAGATCACGATTCCAAGACCATGTAGCTCCGCCTGAGCCCAAGCTGTTGGTTAAAGTCAAATTAACATTACCTGTAACTCCCGAGCAAACAGAGTTATTACCCGTCACAGTTAAAACCGGTTTAGGTTTGATTGTAACATTGTAGCTGACGGGTGCACTTACACAGCCCGCAGTTGTGGTTGTGGCTATATAAGACACCTGAATACTTGAAGATGTGCTGTTGGTTAGGGTCTCACCAATGGCAGAAGATACTCCAGAGCTTGTATTCGGTGTAATTCCTGCCATAGCATCACGATTCCAAGTCCATGTAGCTCCACCTGAGCCCAAGCTGTTGGTTAATGTCAAATTCACATTACCTGTAACTCCCGAGCAAACAGAATTATTACCCGACACCGTTAATACGGGCTTGGGTTTGATTATTACAATATACGTTACAGGTGCACTTACACAGCTTAATGTCGTGGTCGTGGCTGTATAAGACAACTGAATACTTGAAGATGTGCTGTTGGTTAGGGTCTCACCAATGGCAGAAGATACTCCAGAGCTTGTATTCGGTGTAATTCCTGCCATAACATCACGATTCCAAGCCCATGTTGCTCCACTTGAGCCCAAACTGTTGGTTAATGTTAAATTCACATTGCCCGTTACTCCTGAACAAACAGAGTTATTCCCCGACACCGTTAACACAGGCTTGGGCTTTACCGTTAATGTCGCAATAGCTGAGGTTTCACAAGGCCCTGTTGCATTTGTAACCATGCAACGAAAACTAATGACAACCGCATTTGTATTTAAACCCGAAACAGCCAGAGATGCTGTATTTGCACCGGAATAATTTCCATTGTTGACGATATCCTCCCATGCACTCGTGCTAGAATTATATACTTGCCAAGCATAAGCCGTTGCATCAGTTGCAACCAAACTAAAAGTAGCTAGCTCGCTGGTACCCTGGCAGGTACTAGCGTTTACCGGTTGTGTGGCGATGCACTGCGCCTGTGAAAACAAGGCGCTAGTCACCAACATAATGACGAAAATAATTCTCATGATTAGAAATTTAAACTTGCACCAAAGGAAAAATAGGGCGTACGAATAGCAATTGGATTTGTCGTAGAAATCAAACTATTGAAATGCGTCCCGTCAGAAACCATGGCATCAGGATGCACAGGCTTCAATTGAGAAGAATAGGTATATCCCACTCCAGTGAAGAAATCTACCTTCTCTAAATTGTAATGAAATGCCACATCGATACTAGCCGAAGGAAAAAACCTCTTGATATCTGATTGTCCATTCACCCCCACCAAAGAAATCCCATCACGATAACCCATATCCGGAACATTAATGATTTCATCACCAATCCCATCTACTTTACCACGGATATCCATTGTACCAGAGGTCCATTGGTAATTACTTGAATATACCGAATTTGCTCCAAAAGAGACATTACCAGAAATCCAGAAATAATCATCTCTTTTCGACGACATTGGAAAGAAATCTGAAAATAGCTTTCTCTTAATCAAGAGCATTGCTTTAGCGCTTGTAAATTTTAAACTTCCTACCTCGTCAAGATTGTGAATAAATACTATCCGATCGTCAACCTTATTCGTGATTAAATCGGAATAATTACTATAAAAATAACTGCCATTTTCAATGCCTAAGCCTAGACCAAAATTCCATTTGCTCTGGATGTCAGAATTTGCCAACCTACTCCAATAAATCGACACCGAATTAGAAGAGTAATTACTTGAAAATTGATTCACAAGACACAGATTTCCCAGTTCCATTGAAATCTTTTTTGTTTGAATCAGCTTATCTGGAGTTTTTGAACTTTCTTTTTCTTTTACAATAAATTGATTACGCTTATTGATGTTCAATAATGAATCAACTGAGATTGCAATCAATTCGATTTTTTTATTCAAAAGGAGCATTTGGTCATTTACAAAAATTGAAGGATCTTCCACCTCATCCATAACTTTCTCAACATCCAAATACAAAAAATCCAACAATTCACCTGTAACACAAGAATACTTTGAAGTGTCTTTTGAAAGTTCATAATAAAATCTTGAACTAGCATTCTTTCTGCTTACATCTACAATTATACCATCACTTGTTTTGACATTAAGTTTATCACAATTCAATGACTTACTTATGGAAAAAGTTAAATGTGCTCCAGATATAGTCTTTTCTGATTCTGAAATAAAAGCAAAATCTTCCTTAGAAACTGGACTTTTCCAAACAAAAAAAATGAATCCCCAGTTTTCATGATTTCGAGCGAATTCTTGGTACTTCACTTTTTTCGCATTGTTTGTATTATCGAATCGAATTATCATTAAATTTTCGAAAATCTTCTCTTTGCTCTTGATAATTTTATTGAACTCTTCACTATCCGTTTCTTTGTTATTATTGATTGGACATTCTACTAAAAATATATTGTCCTGAGCAGTCAATAATATTGAATTTAATAACCCAAGAATTATCAAAATAACTATTCTTTCATTCATCACTCACATGGATTAAATACTACTTTAATTGGCTTAACCTCTATTTTTTTTCCATTATTTAAATAGTAAACTGCCGACAGATAAAAAACCTCATGAAAACGAGGAATGCTATCAGTACTGAATGAGTTAGTGCTAATTGTTAATAGAAAAGATCTCGGTTGAGATTTCAAAACTTGCAATTCACTATACCAATTGTCCCTTGCTTTAATTTCTCCATTATCATATTGCGCTTGCTTTTCTAATCTCAAGAATTGCCTATTCAGAAGTTTCGATGACCCAATAAGCAATTCAGGATATGAAAACGCCTGCCCTTCAATATCCTTTATCACAAGCTCGATTTTTGAAACATCACAAATAGAATCTATGAGAATGTAATAATCACCATGCGGTGATTGATGAAAAATGTAGCAATCATCATTAAATTCAGTATCAATACTAATCAATTTATGAAGTTTCCCTCCATCGTCTTTGTATTCAACCTTTTTGCTGAAGGATGGGTTGGACACCCTAAGATCGCAATCTCTTTGAACAAACATATTTTCCCCTTTCAATAAAAACATATTGCTTTTGCATCCGGTTAAATCATCCTCCCAATAACATTCAATTGAGGAAAATGACTTATTTACAGCATACTCTGCAGACCTTTGTTTTTTTGGTTTTCCGCCATCTACTATCCAATAATAATATCCTTCGGAATTGCAAAATTCACAATTGGCACTGACGCTTCCGTCGTCCTTTTGCAAATCCAATTCAGGTGACTCGTTTTTGTAACTACCACCAATACTCACTAAAAAAACATTCTCAATATTCTTATCTGATTGCAATTCCAACACTTTATCAATAGCCTCATTCCATGTATATACAGAAACACCATCGGGGATTCTTTCCATGAGAAATTTCGCTGAACAATTAACATAAACTATTTGACTGTTCATGAACGACTGAACATACTTAGTCAGCTCATTAACGGCATTAAATCCGCAATTTCCAGCCTGCATAAAACAAGTGCCGCCGACAATTCTCAACCCATCCTCTAAATTACCTTCTTCTAAGCAACCTAGTTTTTTGATATGGGTACCTCTTAACTTTCTTTGAATTCGTTTGGCCGCTTTCTTTTCATTCAATTCTTCTCCGAATATCTCGTTTCGAGACGCTGTATTGACAATTATTCGGATGTCAGCCGATGCCATCATAGACAAGCAATGAGCAAAAAATAATAGCCCCAGTAAAAAAATCCGTTTCATTCTATGATTAATTAAGAGCTTGACAATTCAACCAAACTTCTTGTTTAAGGATTCTATTCGAATTTCGGTCTCTCAATTCTACAGTAAAAGGCTGAATGCTTCTGTCAGACTGATTGGGTTGATAATCACGACCAACAATCTTAGCTGATTTGTACAACTGACCCAAAGCCTTCTTACTAATAATAAATTCCGTTTCACCTGGTCTCAATTCAAAAACATCAGATGATCTTGACTTACCATCCTTCTTATCAAAGAACTGTATGCGAAATAATTCATTTCCAATATTTCCTCCCGAAAATCTTAGTGTTTTTCCATCATCAGCTAATCGGAATCGAACGGGAGTAGTTGCAGGGCAACCATTGTTCTTGACCGAACCCTTTTCGTCTTTACACTTATCGCGATCATCAGCTATCCCATCTCCATCGGAATCAGGACATCCTCTCAATCGTCCTCTTTCATCTGGACAAGCATCCTGATTATCAGGGAAACCATCACCATCCCTATCTCTTGGAGGAGGAGGGCAACCATTAATTTTACCAAACACACTTGGACATTTATCTATACCGTCATGGAACCCATCACCATCACTGTCTTTTTGAGGCACTGTACATTTCAACACCTTAAAAACAACCTTATTCTTACCCTGAGCCACTTCTTTGTTGACATAGGCCGTAAGATTGTTGCTGTTCATTTGGGTTGACTTGAACGTAAAATTCGCTTGGACAGAATTGTAATAACAATCCGCACCTGCGCCTTGGGCTGTTGTCAAAAGCCTTTGAACATCCTCTGTCAAAGCAGCATTTTTAAAACCTTTGATATCCTCCTCTAAATCTTCCTTTACCAATGGAAAAAATGAGGACTTGAACGTGGTTAACCAAGAAAAGCTTGGCTCAATTGTCGTTTGATTATTGTTCTTTAGATCTAATCTTTTAATGGTAATCTTTGGACAACTGTTGTCCCCGTATACCTCAATTAAATTCATTAATACCGATTGATCTACAGGGCAATTTAAATTCAGAACCACTTCCGTCATTTTAATACTTCCCGTATCTGAACTTGCACCCGATGTTACCACCTGATCTTTAAATGCAAAAAAAGCAACTGCCATCAATGCGACAGCTCCAATTATCATTAATACTAATCTATTCATTTTAATTTCTTTTTTCTTAATTAATATCAGAGCCTTCACTTAAAGGCGAGTTCGATGAATTATCATTATGAATGATTGCCGAACCATTTGCAACTATTTGGGTAAGTTGTAACTGTAAACACTCAAGCGCCAAGATTGGCATTTCTTTGTACAATAGCCCCATGCACAAAGTAGCTATATCTTGATCCCACATTAATCCTCTAGAGATCAATTTAAAATTATAGTCTTCTCCTGTCTTTGAAACACATTCTAAAGATTGACAATTCACTATTTTTTTATCTCCGACTTTCATTTGAAGCGAAAATGGGGTTTTGAATTTATGCAAATACTCTTGAGCTCCATTACCATTACCCAAACTCCATTGTGTATAATCAGCCCTCAACTTCTTGTTAAAATCAATCTTTGCAAACCAATAACCAGTGTGGCTAGCATGGATGTATATTACAATAAGATAAAACATAGCAAATAATATAAGTACCATCATTGGAAGTGCGCTTTTATTCAAAATGGAAATAGCTAACACCTTTAAAAATCCCGAAAGAAAAAGAAATAAAACACCTGTATCCTCTTTCAAAGTTCTATCACCCAATTTTTTCTTCAATACAGCATGATCCTGGGGCGTCTGAGCGACTAAAATCTGGTTCTTCCATTTTGCTCTATCCTCAGCCTGATGTGTATGAAGCAATATCCCGACATAATCAAGAACTAAAAAAAGAACCACAGCGAAAACCGCCCCAAATAAGGCATTCTCCCTAAAATAACCCAATAATATTGTCATCACAACCGCTGCCAATTCTATAATTCCAGCCAAAATTATCCAGCTAGTATCCGTTGAAAATCCAGTAGTTCCAAACATGCCTGGCAAACTCGTAGATCCATATCGTGTTTCTTGTTTCCGAGTTTTAATCCAAGCTATTCTGGTAGCTTGCGAAGGTTCAAAATTCTGGCGATTGTTAATGTAATTGGCTGTGGGCATAATTTTAAGGTTAGTAAGCAAAAATGGGTTTAAAAAGCAACAATTAAAAACTCCAATAGATGTTTAATACAACCAATGGTTGTAATATCAATAGAAAATTTATATATTTTGGGCATAATTATTTAACCATGATAAACAAAAAGGCAGGAAATAAAATCAGGAATTATAGAGAGGCAAAAAAAATCACCCGCGAGGATTTTGCTGATCGACTGGGCATGACCGCCAGTGGCTATGGGAAAATCGAACGCGGTGAAACGGATATTCCTTTGTCCCGAATAGAACAAATCTGCATTGAATTAAAAATAGACCTCCTTCAGTTGCTGGATTTCAACAACGCCAATACTGCTTCTGATAAAAATGGCACACAACCATCCACTGATCATTACAAAGAGAAATATATCCTTGCACTAGAAAGAGAGAATAACCGACTGCGCAAATTGTGTGGTGAAGGGTAGCTAATCTAATTTCAAATTTTAGCTTATCCTTTACTGTTAGATACATACTATTTTAAGTTTCAACCCAACTGCTTCAACTCCATGAGAAAAAAAATCAAAATCTTAATAGCCGTTGGCTCATTTTTATTTCTATTATCGATCGGATTTATTTTATTATTGGGTGTTTCTCGTAGTTCAAATCGTGTCACCAATAAAATCAAGCAACTGATTAGAAACAATACATGCTCCAAAGAATATCCCTTGCCACAACTCAAATATTTACCCAACGATAAACTGATAGACTATAAGGATGAAGTAAGAATGATGGGGGTTCAGCCTGTGAAGATTAAAGCCAATCTAAAAGGTCTAATTAAAAAGCAAAAACTGGTTCCCGTTCCATTATCCAATTGGGCTTATGCATTGAAAATAAAAGACAAAGAAATGCGATACGTGATTCCGAAAACCAGGGAAATCCTCTATCAAATTTCAAATAATTTCAAGAAGAGAATTAGTAAATCTGATCTTTTCAATGCCAAATTAAAAGTGACATCGCTGTTTAGATTAAAAGAC
The DNA here is from genome assembly GCA_947448135.1 of Flavobacteriales bacterium. Classification (GTDB taxonomy): domain Bacteria; phylum Bacteroidota; class Bacteroidia; order Flavobacteriales_D; family Sanyastnellaceae; genus CAMCTV01. Next base: position 5,935 of record CANFLZ010000015.1, on the reverse strand, counting down.
AACAACCCCGCAAGCTCAAGCGCAGAAAGCGCACATAAAAATGGTTGTGCCATTGATATATCCTATATCGAATTTCTCAATCAATATAATCAACCCTTGAATCTGGACCAATATGAATTGAAATACCTTCAATTATCACTTGAAAAAGTTATTGAAGATTTTCAATCGCAAAGAAGATTATACAAAACCAAAGAGTTTGGTGCTACAAGCAAGTGTTTTCACATCGTTCCCAGAAATTAATTTTCCTTTGACATGAAAACTTCAATTACCGGCATAGCGTTAATCCAAAAATTTGAGGGGTTGCAATTAAAGGCATATCAATGCACCGCCAATCGCTGGACCATTGGATATGGCTCGACTCAAATTTTTGGAAGGCCGGTAAATGAGAACAACATCATCACCATCGATGATGCCGAAGCTCAACTGAAAAGCGATCTGGTAGCATTTGAGAATATCGTAAAAACAAACATCAAGGTTAACTTATCTCAGAATCAATTCGACGCGCTGGTTTCGCACACCTACAACACAGGAGGATCAGAAACACTTTTCGAGTTAATCAATTGCAACGCTTCACCACAAGAAATTAGAGATTGGTTCGAGAACAGATATATCAGTGCTAACGGTGTTGTCATTAATGGCCTAATTAAAAGGCGAAGAACTGAGGCCGAATTGTTCTTCAATCATGCAATTTCAATCGAGGGATAACTAAAACTAAACTTGAAAAATCAACAAACTACTGAACATGGATACGATAGCTTGGTTTCTTTCTTTATTGATATTCTTTGCTGGTTACAGCCTTTCATTCATTTTTTGCGCATACCATTTTTCAAATGGAATTATAAGCGAGAAATTAAGACAAAACATAAACCCTGAATTACTTAATAAGACATGTATTTCTCTCCCCGTGCTAACACCCCTTTTAACGAGTTTCGTCTATTTAGTCTGCGCTTATATTGACCATACTGTAGGGCGATATTGGGGCTCTGAATTAAATGACGTTGTTTTTTCTGAAATGCTCTTATGGTTTCTTTCTTTTCTTTTCATGACCATTCCTTATCTCATCGCTTTAATTAAGCCTCAAATTTATAACTTAGAAAATCGAAAAAAAGCAACTTATTTCTTTTTGCTTCACAATGTTTCTATCATTTTACTGATTCAATTTGTTGAGACATTTGTACCCATTTTTGCATTTTTAATTCCTTCTATTGACCAAGTTGGGCCTTAATTCACCTCAAAAAACGCCAACCTCCCTCCCCTCTCCTTCCTGGTCACGCCACAAACCCCTGCGAATCCTTGCTTGCAATATCGCAACAATCGATCCGCCACTCCGTCTCCATTCAAATCACCGATGACGCCTTTGTCTGTGATGCGGAATGCTTCGGTCTCTGCATCATCCCATGTGAGGTAATATTGGGAAGGATAATATGCTTTGCGAAATACAGAATCGTTGGCATGCTTGAAAAAGTCCTTATCGGCTTGATTGCCTTCTGTCCTTTCATAATGGAACTCAGCCAATGACTTGCCCTGGCGATTGGCTTGGGTGACTGCCTGAAAAAACTCCTCGCCATAGATGCCCCAAATTTCAAATATACAATTGACTTGGTTGGCATTGACCTTGGTCCAGTCCACATCCTGAACGTAATTGGCCTTATACTTTTGTGGACCACTCATTTCAATTCTGCGCTTTAACCTAACATAATCACCAGCACAACGAATATCGTAAAATCGACGAAGAGAGACCATATCCTCCTGTACAATCAAGCTGTCGATCTCCTTAAATTGAGTGTAAGAAATAACATGGGGGACCGACCCCATAAACGTTGTATCCATTGGCAATTTCATTCGAACCGAAAAATCCTTGGCTATGGTGTCGCCAACATCATCTAAAACGGAAAGGACAAAAAGCTTCGTTTCATCGGTAATTGAATTTGTCGTGACGTTATTATTAGGGGCATCGCATCCCAAAAGCAGGATCAATGCTACAACGAATATTGTCCTATCCATTATTCAATGTATTTTTAAAATATTCGCGCGCTTGATCCAAGTAATATCCATTGGTGATAACCTTCGCAAGTTTATCGACAATGACTTGAAATTCCTTTTCTCGTTTTACCCTATCGGCTTCCTCATACTCTCTTTGTAGACTATTCTCATCCCTCACCCATTGACGCAATGTTTCGATATACAAATGAATTTGCTGGGACATGTTATAGTGATCTTTCAATCGGCTCTGATTTTCTTGCAAGACAAAAATTTCGTATTCGGTATCGGCCAAGATGCCCACAATCTCATGTCCACGATAATTTCCGCCGATTCCCTCGCAAAGTGACAAATCATTCAATAGCATGTAAATGGTTTGCAGCTTCTCTCGTGGCTCTGAGCAAAACCCCTCTCCATTCCTTTTGCGCATCAAATAATAGTATTCGATATAAAAATTATCCTCATCTGCAAAACATTGAATCAACTTCCGTTTCCATGCCGTATCAGCGGCTTCTTCAGGCGTCATCATGTGCTTTTGAAACAATTCTGGAAATGTATCAATGAGATGATTGATGTCGTTTTGATTGACTTGAAAAGTATATCCAGATGGATTGGGCAAATAGACTGTATCTTCTTTCATGTAAAACGCCGAATAGTCAATCAACTCCAATTTTGGTTTTTCTTCCGCAACGACATCTTCTTGTTGCTCAGCAGCCGCACGCAGCGATGTAACCCTCAAATACAATCGATTCTGAACAAACAGGATCGTCAAAATCAATCCTAACATTATCAAAGCTTGAATACCTATTTTCATTTCCATTTCATTTTTATTTCTCCACCCTTATTATCACCCCAAAATTTTCATCCAACTACTTCATTCCTGGTATTGAACAGCCCCTGTTTACCCTACTTAGATTTCCCTCCGAATGAATAAAATCCAGATTCTGTTCAAAAGAATTAGAACTATTAATAGCTCGACTAAAAAGAAGAAAAGCAACATAAAAGATCTGAATTTTTCGCATCGAAATACAAAGGATTATAAAATGAAAGTAGTCCTTTTTACATCAATTCATATTCTAAATCAAATCTAATTCTTCTTTCGTATTTTTCAAGTCAAGATAAAACCAACAATAATCCGAACCAGGCCAAAATATGCGGTGCACCGCGGTTAACCGCGATTTACCGCAATAAATCGAGATATACTGGACTTTCCATAGAATTGAGCATATTACAATAATTATTTTAGGAAATAACAATCCTATCGCACTGAAAACTCTATAGCTGATTATTCCCCCAACTTCTCTCGCTTCCCTCCATACGGACAGGAGCAGATGTTGGTGCGGGTGTCGATGAACATCAGGTGCTTGCCCTGGTGAAATTTGCAGCCTGCCGTCCAAACAAACTCATTGGCATCCGAAGGTATAGGATTGTAACCTTGCTTTTCCAATAGGTCAATGACAGCATTTCGATTTCCTTTGGCTTTCTCACGTATCATATCCTTCCGATTGTCTTCCGATTCCAAAATGCTGTTGAACTCCGCTTCGGTTATGATTGATGATTGAAGGAATCGCATGCGACCATCAAATCCGCCCGAGCGTTTGGGTTCATGAAGACAAAACAATCGCAAGGTGGATTCCTCTGAAAATTCTTCTTTAGGAATGGATAGCTGAATTTCTGTATTTTCATTCTCCACCAGATCACCATCGAATTCAATCAACTGTCGATGTATCTCAATATGCTCATTGTTTTCTTGTACAAAGTAGCCTTTGACGGAATCTACCAAATAATGATGGAAATAGAGGACAAGGAAATACCTGTCGGAATAATTGCTTTTCATTTTTTTGATTTTTAAATCCTCATCGTTTTACCACCGCGGCTTTGTTGCTCGGTTGGTGACTTTTTGTCGTCTTGATGATGGGGCAAATATATAGGAATTATAAAAATATTTTTCCTTTGATTTTGAAAACAAAAAATCTTGTATACATTTGCCCCGTATTTCGAACCTTAAATGGTACCAACCGAGTGTAGACACCACGGTGGTAAAACAATACGGGCGACAAGCCAAAATCAACGTATCTCCCATTTCTCGTTTTAAGTACAAAGAAAAATTATTGTATCACTTAATTCTATTTGTATGAAAAAGCAACTAACCGTTCGCTTGTCTTCAGGTCTGGAAATCAACTTCCACACCACCGAGGTTATCGCAACCTCCACCTTTCTCGATGTTCCTCCCATCGTGCAGGAACACCACTTTCCTATCCTGCTCCACTTCTCGCATGGGGCTTTGGTGTCCACCTTGCATCTTTCGCAACTGCGCGATGCGCTGCTCTTGCACCTGGATGGACATCTCCAATTTCAAAGTGCTACTTATGCCTATCATCAACCGCAAGGCGACTTTGACGTGCAGTCACAATGTCCATATGTGTTGATTATTCCGCTACCCATTCCGTTTGACTTAAAAGACATTCAATCCATTCAATTCATCGCTAATACAGAAACAAAATGAGCCCACAACCCGAGAATAAAATAGGCTTTGGCATCAGCAGAAGCCACGTGGACATGGGATATGGTAAATTCCCTTACGTTATCATCCGCATCTCCTCTGGTATCTACATGCAGATTCCCATTCATTTTGTAAAGGAGAATGAAAAAGGATTAAGAGGCATCTTGATTCAAACCCCTGCGGATGACATTCAAGAACAACATTCCATATTGCTCAATGCCATTTGGAAATTCAAAAAGCACATCGACGCGCAGAAAAACAATTTCAATCGATTGTGCGTGGTCTTGGATCCGAATCAAGCTTACTACTTTGAACCCGAGGGATTGAAGTTCAGTCACTCCATTCCTGCGGGAGGAACTTTGGTCGCCAGTCAAGACGAATTCATCGCCATGGCCCATGCACATCATGTTGAATCCAATAAAACCGTAAGCCATGGATAAGTATGTGTTTTTCGGACGCAAAGAAGATGCAGAGCCCATTCAAAAGTATTTGGAGGAACTGATTCAATACAGCCCAGAGCAATTGGTAGAGACCTACAATGCAACGGTAGAGACAGGGTTCGTCGGGTCGCGACAGCAAGCCCGCAGGGTAATCGCCTTGCACAACGCAATGAAACGAGTGATGGGGCAAAGCCCCATCACCATCCTTGACAATGCCGTGATTGTTTTGTGGGAGAGGATTGAACCGAGATGACTGCCAAATTGAATTCCTTGTCAAAAGCTTCCCGTTTCAGTACATACGTTCCAAAAGATAACGCAAGGCAAACAAATATTGAATTTATAATTACCTAAAATAAATCATTATCTTTACTTCAATGAACAAGGAGAGTATCATTAAAAAAATAAAAGAAACCATCAACAAGGAAGTTGCTGGTGCTAAAATTATTTTGTTTGGCTCAAAAGCCCGCGGCACTGATACCAAAGAATCCGATTGGGATATTCTGGTGCTTCTTGACCGACCATTTGTCACGTTCAAAGACGAGCAGAATATTCGTCACAAACTATACGACGTAGAATTGGAAGTTGAAGAACCCATTTCCACTTTCGTTTACACATTAGCAGATTGGAATTCTAAAATGAGCGTGACTCCGTTGTTTAAGAATGTAACTCGAGAAGGTGTTTACTTATGAGTGACTTCATAGGCGATTATATAAAATATCGGATCGAGAAAAGCGACCAGGCTTATAACGATGCTCTGTTACTGGCTCAATCTGGAAGTTGGAATGGTTCTATCAATCGTCTATATTATACTTGTTACTATTTGGTTTCTGCATTGACACTTAAAGATGGCATTGAAACCAAAACACATGCAGGATTACGAAATCAATTGAATCTACATTACGTGAAGAATGGAAAAATCCCAATGGAGATGGGACGTTTGTATTCTGACCTTTTTGATTCACGCCAAAAGGGAGATTACGGCGACATGTATGATTTTGACAAGGAAACCGTT
>CANFLZ010000014.1 GCA_947448135.1 Flavobacteriales bacterium | reverse complement strand
GCCCGATTTTGGGATTGGGTAATGATGCCCACCAAGACACAAGTCTCTTGCGGTTTAGAAGTCGAGATTAATTTTGCCATGAACTATTTGGCGCGAAATGAAAGAACATAATCCGCCAAAGCGGCAATTTCTGGGTCGGTTAAACGCCCTTCAAATGGAGGCATATTGCCTTTTCCCATTTTGATTTGTGAGACAACTTCTTCTTTTTTCAAAGTCGAAGCAGGCAGCGCCTTGGCACCAGACAGTTGCAAGTTGCCATCGGTTCCATGACAGCCAGCACAGCGCGTTAGATAAAGGTCTTGGGCGTTGATGGCTTGCGAAGAATGGGATTTTTCGTTTCCATCACCACAGGCCGACCAGAGCATCAATGAAAAAGCAAAAACAAAAAACAATTTCATCAGAACCAACCTCTATATGGCGTGTGAGACAAGAATGGCCATGGAATCATCACCATCATCAGGATAAAACCAATCACGAAGAAAGTGAAGATGGTTTTGTAGCGCTTCTGCATATCCGCTGATTTTTTGCCTTTGATGTGACCGACACTTACCAAAACAATTGCAATCAACATCATCAACGAGTGCTCCATGATAAAGAAGCGATTGTCTTTTACGGACATCAATTCACCTGCGGGCGTGCTTTTCAATTTCATGATCCACAAAACCAAACCGATCAAAAATTGGGTATGCAAAACAGTCATGCTCAACATGGACCATTTGCTGGCTACAGCATCTGATTTTTTCATGTTCATGTAAGCATGGACAATGGTCCAGATCATCAAGAATACTGCGGCGTAGCGCAAGAAAGAATGCAAATGCAAAAGTCCAGTCATAGTTTTTTATTATAAAGACAAATATAACCTTTTGAAATGAAACAAAGTCTTCTCATTTTTGAATTATGAATAAAGTAATGTACAATGTAACGGTGAGTGTGGATGAGGCCGTTCATTTGGAGTGGTTGGAATGGATGAGAACCATTCATATTCCAGAAGTAATGGAGACGGGCTATTTTTTAGAAAACCGTTTGTGTCGCGTTCATGGATTTGAGGAGGGAGGCATTACTTATGCAGTGCAGTATATCAGTAAAAGCATGCAGGATTTGGAGGAATACCAAGCGCATCAAGCACCAGGCTTGCAGGCTTCACATCAAGAAAAATATGGAGCGCATACGGCGGCATTTCGCACGGTGTTGGAGATTCTCCATGAGCATGCGTAATTATTTTTTAACCCGGCCTAATTTTTTATCGAATCCGTAGGGACAATGCTTGCAACCACTTTGGCAACAATAGCCTCTTTTGAGGTGATATTGTTCTGTGAAAACAATATACCCTTCTTCTGAGTAATAGAAGTCGCCCTCTTCTCGCGGGATATTGCGGTTGTGATTCATACGTCAAAAATCGTTGATTGAACATTAAACAAAAAAGTAAATGAAAAGTTTAGTGCCCATATATGACCCATCTCATGATTTTCCGATCAACTGGAAAATCAAGCGGTGGATTTCGGATTCGGAATGGCAATCGGGCAACAAATGGTTTAAGTTGCGCTACAATTTGTTGGATGCAGCACAAAAGGGCCAGCGCACCATTGTATCGTTGGGAGGTCCTTGGAGCAATCATTTGGTAGCCTTGTCAGAATGTGCGAAAGAAGAAGGAATACAAGCGGTGGGATTGATTAGAGGAAGTTGGCATATAGAGCAACCAACGGAGAGCATGAAAAAGATGCAGGACAATGGGATGATGCTCAAATGCATTGATACGGCGATATACGATTTACGAGGAACGGAAGATTTTAAAGTTTGGCTGCACGATCATTACCCGCATGCGTATTACATCCCTGAAGGCGGAGCCAATTACTTGGGATTGATGGGCTGTATGGAGATGCTTACCCAATCCGATCTTGAGAACTTCACTGATTTTGCAGTTGCTGGAGGCACGGGGACCACGGCTGCTGGATTGTTATTGAAAACAAAATCTCACCATCGGGTTCATGTGTTTTTTGCTTTGAAAGCAGGACATGAAGCGTTAAGAGAGATGGTGCGTGCCCAATTGCGGTGGGTGATTCAGGAACCTGAAATTCAAGCCGAGTATTTGAATCGATTGGTGGTATACTCTGATCAGCGTTGGGGTGGATATGGAAAAATCAAACCAGCGTTGGTGGATTGGATGCAAGCGGAACAACAAGCTGGGAGAGTGTGGGATAGGGTTTATACCGCCAAGATGATGCATAGTATCACGCATGATTGGGCAGCGACATGGAAAGATAAACGGTTATTGATCGTTCACACAGGCGGAATACAGGGCAATGCAAGCTTAACGCTTGCGCATCCATGATTCGGGATTCTGGGCTGCTCCTTTGGTGCTGTTTACCGACCACAATTCAAAGTGCAACACGGCCTCATCATCGGTTAATCCTACTGAACCTAAATTTTGTTTCGCAGAGACCTTGTCTCCTACCTTGACATTGACTTGCGCCAATCCCGAGTACACTGTTTTGTATGTTCCGTGTGTTACAATGATGTTGTAACCCGCACCTGGAATGCTAAATACCGAAGTTACCTTTCCGCTAAAAACACTCAAAACGGCTTCGCCTTGTTGCGTGGTGAAATCCACTCCGTTGTTATTGAGGACAATATCCTCTAAGCTGGGATGAGCATGTTTTCCAAAGTGAGAGGTAATGGCGCCATGGCTCACAGGCCACGGTAGATTGCCTTTGTTGCCTTCGAAATTGCTGTTCATGCTGACAACTTCAGGTGCCAATTCGATTTTGGTGTATTTGGTTTCTGTTTTTGCAATTGCCTCCACTTTGGGAACATTAGTGGATTTTGGACTAGTAACATTTCCTTTTTCCACTTTCGCTTTTTCAACAGAAGCCAATGCTTTGATGCGCTCTTGCTCTTCTCGCTTTCTCTCTTCCGCCAACTCCTTGTTGATGATGTCCTGAATTTTGCTGTTTAATTTTTTGCGATCAGACTCTTGCTTCTTTTGTTGTGCGCGCAATTTGGACTCTTCTTTTTTGAGTTTATTGAGCTTTTCTTGTTGCGCTTGTTTGTCGCCGTCAATTTCTGTTTTGACCAACTCTTGTTCCTTTTTCAATGAGGCCACCTCCAACCGACTTCCTTTGAGCTGCTCGATGCTTTTGCTCAAAGTAATTTCCGTTTCTTTGATTATTTCTACTTGTTTTTTTCTCCCCTCTGACAAGGCTTGCATGATTTTAAAACGCTTGTACGCTTGATAAAAATCTTCTGCAGACAGGATGAAGACGATGGAATTGTAGGAAGATCGATTTTTGTAAGCTTGATACACCATTTTGGCGTATTCGCTCTTGAGGGAGGCCAATTGGAATTCGAGCAATTGGATCTGGCTTTGTTCGGATTGGATATTTTGATCCAATTGTCCCAATTCTCCATCGATGCTTTCAATCATTTTTTCACGGTAGTGAATTTGCTCATTGAGAATGGCAATTTGATTGGCGGTTAACTTTTGTTTTTTCTCTGAGTCCGCGATCATGGCTTTGGTCTCCTTGATCTTGGCTGAGATTTCATCGCGTTGTGATTTGAGCGCATCTTTTTTGTTTTGCGCCAAAGCCCATTGACTGAGCATCATTCCTGCGAAGATGGCCCCAATGGCTAATGCAAGTGAAATCCATTTTTTCATAAGTTCTTTTTAATGGGATATCCTTCTGGGATTTCAAATTGAAATTCAAATGTTCTGTCGGTCACGCATTTGTTGACTTCCCAATCGAATTCAAATTTCTTTCCGTTGTCTTGTACGATAACTTGAATCAAGCCAGGATATTGTTGATCGGGGTTGTCCATGTTCCAATTGGAATATTGGATACTCACGATACGTCCGTTGTAGGCGTCGTTGAATTCTGTTTTTTCCAAAAGAAAATTCTCGACGTTAAACCAATATTTGGAAAGGATCAAACCATCTTCTTCCATCCTTTGCTGCATGCGTTTTTCACGAAGTTTGATGTGGTCTTTTTCGATGGAATTATCATCGATGGAATCGTTGTTATTCTGGATCAATGCCAACGATTTTTTGATTCTTCTTTTGTAACGGGTTTGGATCATATACGATTGATCTTCTGATTCGCTTTTGAATTTTCCACCAATTCGATCGATACCAATTGGTTTTCCAAAGATCAGATTTTGCAAATCTTCCAGATCAAGATCAAAGTGAACGAACTTTTCTAAGTCTTCGATGCCGGTGGTATAGTAGAATTTATTATCTGGAATCTTGGATAAAATCTTCACCGAGTCTTGGAGCACCAGGGTGCGGGCCACTTCAATTCCCAATGCAGGAGAAATGGACATCCATACTGCGCTATCCTTTGAAATTCTGACATTGGCTTTGAAGGAGATTTCTTCTTCAGGACTTATAAAGTTTCCTTCGACCTTCATGCCCGCTTGGTGGTAGTTCATCCATTTTTTTTCATTTTGTTTGAGGACGAATAGGGCAGTACGCGGTCTGGGTTTGTCAACGACCTCAACAACGGATTGTTTTGTATGACAACTCGACAAGGTGATGACAGCAGAAAGCAGAATTAAAATGGGACGTATACTCATGGGCAATTATACAATGAGGGAATCCACGGATTATACGGCATGATTTCAGCAGCTTTTTCCAGGAATTCGCAGGTGGTGGAGGATTGATTATTTTTCTTGAAGTAATAAAAACCGTTGAGACAATCTTGCCAATTGTTGGTTTGGAAGGCTTCTTTGGTAAGGGTTTCATTCTTTTTAATGGCTACGATGTGTTGACAAGCCAATGAACCTTCTTTTTGCACATTCAAGGCGTTGTAATAGCGATCACGAATGGCGGAATTGTTTCCTTCGAAAAATTCATTCATCCATTCGATTTGAAAAATGACAATGGGGATTTGAAGTTGTGGCAATTGCAAAGCGTTTTTTGAAATTTGAATCGCCTCTTCTTTTCTTCCCAAGGCATACAGCGCTTGAATTTTATTGATGTACAATGCAGCTTCTGCTTCAACTTGGTCGATGACAATGGCCAATCCTGCATCAGCGGCATCGAGTAGCGCTTCGTATTCGCCGCTTCTCGACAAGGCAACTACTTCATGCGCCTTGAATTCTGGCATGAAAGGAAACTGCAAAGCGGCTTCTTGAGCCGTTTGGCTATAGGCTGTTGGATCCGCTGAAATTTGGAATTCGAAAATTTCGAGCAGCGCTTTCCAAACTGCCGATTCAGAAGGATTGAGGGCGATTGTTTTTTGAAAGCAAGCCTTGGCTTTTTCTACATTATTTTGGTTGTTATAAAAGTCCCCTGCCAGTGAAAATGCTTTTGCTTCGTTGGGGAAGAGCGTCATGGTTTGCGTGATGCAATTTTCGATAATGCTATTCCATTCTTCAGGAAACTGTTGGTACACCAGAGGCGCCAGGGCTACTACACGTTGATCAATGGAGACATCTTCAAAGGAACAAGCTTTTTCCAAAAGGTGAAGGTGTTCGAGGGGATTACCTTTTTGTGATTTGACCGCTGATTTGTATTGAAGATAGTAGGAAATTCCGCTATTGGGAATGGGGTATTTTTCCAATACAGCATTGGCTTTATTGGGTTGGCCAATGTTGGTGTAATATTCAGCCGCTTGAATGACCCATTGTTTCTCATGCGGAAAAGCGGCGGCTAATTTTTCCAGTTCCAAACCGGCAGCATCTTGATCGTTCAGTTGAAAGTACAAGGATTGTTTTTGGTTGATGATGTAGGGATCTACACCGATCACTTTTTCCAATCTATTCCACACGGCAATGGCACCTTTTTCATCCTTGGCCAGCGCGCAAGACTCCGCCCATTCTGAAAGGACCAATGTCCAAGAGGGATCGATATCTGATGCTTTTTCGTAGGTTTTAATGGCAACTTTTGGATTGTTGTTGGCCATTTGACAACGTGCCAATTCCAATAAATACCACTTGTTGGTGGGATCGGTTTTGACAGCAAATTCAGCATGTTCCAAAGCCACAGTAGGGGCATACAACCGTTCTCTTTGAATTCTTGACATTTCATAATGGGCACTGGGCTCATTGGGAAGCAGGGTGAGAAACTGATTGAAATGCTGAACGGAGGATTCCCATTTTTCTGCATTTTTATCTTGCAAGCCCAAAAAGAATTGGTCATTGGCTTCTTTGCGTTGTTCCTTGGAGAGGAAAATAGCTTTTTGGTTTTTGGAACAACTTCCAAAAATCAATGCAATGATCGCTATGAAGAGAAATTTATTCAATGTTCCCGATGGTTGAGTAGTCCCCTAAGTTCAGGTCGCCGTTGTAATGTCGAACGTGGCAATGCGCGCCAATCATGGCGTTTTCAATTTGCGATTCGGCAATTACCGAATGGGCATTGACGATGGCGTTTTCAATTTTGCTATTGATAATTTTGGATCCTTTTTCCAATGAAACGTAAGGACCGACAATTGCGTTTTTCAAAACAACATCATCTGCAATGAAGCAAGGCGGGATGATTTGTGAATTTTCTCCGATGTTCAGGGCTGCCGCATATTGTGGTTCATAGCCGAGAATTTTTTGATTGGTTTCTACCACGGCTGCTTTGTTACCGCAGTCCATCCAATCGTTGACAGTACCCGGAGTGAATTTGGCACCTTGTTTCATCATGTTGCGCAAGGCATCGGGCAATTGATATTCTCCACCATTGGTGATGTTGTTGTCCACTAAGAATTGCAATTCTTTTTTCAACCAATCCCCATTTTTGAAATAGTAAATTCCAATCATGGCGAGGTCGCTTACAAAGGTTTGCGGTTTTTCGACAAATTCACGAATGGTGCCCACTTCGTCTGTAACAACGACACCAAATTGACGAGGGTCATCTATTCGTTGGCACCAAAGCATACCATCGGCACTTTCGTCGAGAGAGAAATTGGCTTTGAAAAGTGTATCTGCAAAGGCGATGGTAACGGGACCAGACAGATGCTCAGCTGCGCACAAGACCGCATGAGCTGTACCCAAGGCTTGGTCTTGGTAATGAATGCTTCCTTTGGCGCCGAGGGCCTCTGCCACTTCGATCAAGTGACGCTCTGCCGCCTCACCAAATCGGCCTGTTACGAAGGCGATGTGCTCCACTTTTTGATCACTCACTTTGACAATTTCTTCAACCAGTCTTTGCACGATGGGTTTTCCCGCCACGTGAATCAGTGGTTTTGGTGTGGTTAGTGTGTGCGGACGGAGGCGTTTTCCCATTCCCGCCATGGGTACGATAACATTCATTTCTCTTTTGATTATAGAGATCAAAGAAAAAAAAGAAGCCCGTTCAAAAAACGGGCTTCCTGTGGATTAATCAACATCCTTTCGTTGACGCAAAGGGTATCATTTTTCTGAATATTTTTTCTGATATTTCTCGTAAAGATCCGATTGTCGGTTGCGCAATGTTATTTCTCTTCCATCGATGAAGGCATGCGAAAGTTGATTGGTGCGCATGTCGAGGGCATCGCCCGAGGAGAGGAAGAAGGTGGCACTTTTTCCAACTTCAATACTCCCATATTGCTGATCAATTTGCAGCATTTTAGCGGTATTCAAAGTGAGGCCTTTTACGGCTTCTTCATAGGGCAATCCAAAGGCAACGGCGGTACCAGCCAAGAATGGCAAGTTTCGGCTATTCATGGCTTCCATATCGCCGGAATTTTGGAAGCAAAACAAAACACCTGCGGCGTGTAATTGTTGGGCCAATGTGAATGGTGCATCGATTTCGTCCCCTGCATTTTGTGGCAAGCGATGAACTCGGGGAATCATGACACCCACATTTTCATCTTTTAAAAGTTGGGTGACATAGGCGGCATCATTTCCTCCGACGATGTGCATGTGTGCAATGTGGTTGGATTTTTTAAACTGAACCGCTTCGATGATTTGTCGTTCGCTGTTGGCATGAATGTACAAATTGGAGGTTCCGTTGATCACAGGAATCATGGCCTCCAATCTTGGATCCGTTTCATTGTGTCCGCTGGCATAGGCCTTGGCTTTGTCCAAGAAATTTTGGAGGGATTTTTTCTCGTCCGCATACTGTGGATTGTTTTCCAATCCTCCCGCTGAACGATGATAGGGTTGGGGCCAATGCAGGTGAACCCCGTCCTCAGATCGGATGGCTGCATCTTCCCAGTTCCAAGCGTCCAATTGTACCACGCATGAAGTACCGCTGATCGCACCTCCTTGTGGGGTAGGCTGCGCAATTAAAATTCCATTGGATCGGACTGTTGGAATAATTTCAGACTCCGTATTGAAGGCAATCAGCGAGCGAATATGGGGATTGATTTCACCCACTTCCATGTAATCCGAAGTTGCTCTTACCGCTTCCATTTCGATCAAGCCCAAATGAATCGCCGGCGCGATGAAACCGGGATATAAATGTTGTCCTGCGGCATCAATGGTTTGGTCGTAAGCTTGTGCACTCAGTTTGATGGTGCGTGCATCACCGACCAATTCAATCTTTCCATTTTTAAATCCCACAGCGGCGTTTTCAATCACCTCACCAGTTCCCAAATGCGTCGTTGCATGGAGAATCAAAATTGATTTTGATTGTTTGGGGGCTGGGGCATATTGCGCAGTTGCTACAGCGGCTGCGAAAATGCAAATAAAATTAATGATGGTTTTCATGGTCAACGTCTTGGAATTGGTATAGGTCTCCATCGGAATCGCAGTGGAAATGTCTGCGCTTTCTACCACTGGGTTTTTGCGGATGGTCCCCATTGGCTATTGCTTGCTGCATCTGGTCCATGAGTAATTTGCGCTCATTCCATTGTTCTTGATGCAGGAATAAATCCTCTTCTCGGTCGAAGTAGCAGCGACCATCAACAAATGTTTTTTCGGCCACCGCATAAACACTCAAAGGATTGTTGCTCCAAATAACAACGTCGGCATCTTTGCCTGATTTAAGTGAGCCCATGTGTTGATCCAAATGCAACATCTTGGCAGGATTGAGGGTGACAAATTTCCAAGCCTCCTCTTCGGATACATGACCATATTTGACTGCCTTGGCGGCTTCTTGATTCAGGCGTCTTGCCATTTCAGCATCGTCTGAATTAAAAGCAACAACCAATCCTTGTTGGTGCATCAAAGCGCCGTTGTATGGAATGGCGTCACGCACTTCCATTTTATACGCCCACCAATCACTGAAAGTAGAGGCCGCTGCACCGTGTGCCTTCATTTTGTCTGCCACTTTGTAGCCTTCTAAGATGTGGGTAAAAGTGTTGATGGATAAGCCCATGCTGTCCGCCATGTGCATGAGCATGTTGATTTCACTTTGCACATAACTGTGACAAGTAATGAATCGTTTTTTCTCTAAAATCTCCAGCAAAGCATCCATCTCCAAATCTTTTCTGGGTTTGGGCAATGGGTTTTTTGATTTGATGGAAGCATTGTAATTTTTCCAAGCCAAGCCATATTCACGGGCTTGGTGGAAGTGGTCGTAATACACTTGCTCTACGCCCATTCTGGTTTGCGGGAAGCGCACGCTATTGAAATCTCCAGCGTTGCTTTGTTTGACATTTTCACCCAGAGCAAATTTGATAAAGCCATCCGCGTTTTCAATGCGCATTGCATCTGCGTTGGCACCCCATCTGAGTTTGACCAAAGCGCTTTGTCCGCCGATGGCATTGGCGCTGCCGTGCAACAATTGCGCTGCCGTTACACCACCCGCCAATTGGCGATAAATATCAATATCCTCGGGCCAAATGACGCGTGCTTCTTCTACTTCGGCACTGGACGATTGTGTATGTTCATTGACGGACATCAAAGCGATGTGACTGTGCTCATCAATAATTCCTGAGGTAACATGTTTGCCTGTGGCATCGATAACAACAGCGTTGGCTGGGGCTGATACTTTTCCAACTTGAACAATTTTTCCTTGTTGAATTAAAAGATCACCTTGAATGATACCTTCCGCCTCGTTGGTCCATAAAGTTGCATTCTTGATCCAGACCGTTTCTTGTTTGGGAATTTCAGTTCTTCCATAGGCACCAAATGGATAAGTCATTTCCGTATGAGGAGTAATCCATTCTTCGGCCTCATCCGAAACAGGGTGTGCGGTTGAGTTGTCTACCCAAGTGAAAGTACCAGTGATGGGAAAATTGCGTTGGTCTTGATTTTGGAAAACCAAAATCCAACCGTCAACAGTACCATTGTTTTTTTGAAGCGTGATGTATTCGGCTTCGATGGTTTGCTGCGCTTTAGCGGTGCTGTCTTTTTTGTTTTTGAGGTCCGGTTTCAATTGGAAGCTGATGCGGGCATCGTCGGTTTTGACTGTGCCATCATTGGTCAATGTGTCGCCGTCTTGAATCCATTTTGCGGTGAGGCCTTTGGGAGAATCGGTCACTTCAATTGTGAGGTGAATTTCTGTTGCGCTGGGCGCGTCGTTTTTCCAACTTAAATCGTAGGTTCCCCACCACTCATTTTTGGTTTCTTTTTTCACTTCATGGCTTTGCCCCATGACCCAATTGTATTCGATTTGACAATGATGGTCCAACAACGGTGCTGTTGTAATCAATAGATTGGCGTATTTCCCTTTTTCGATGGACCCAATGATATCATACGATTTGATCCATTGTGCGGGACGTGTGATCATGGCTGCAAAAACATCTTGTTCGGTCAATCCATATTTTGCTGCCTTTTGAAGTTGCTTTAATATTTGTGACTTGTCTTCCAAACCATCAGCGGTAAATACAAACGGGATTTGAGCAGACTTGAATTGCGCAGCATTACTGGGAGCCCAATCCCAGTGTCTCATTTCTTCCAACGGAACTTGTCTGGCCAAAAGGGGATCGATTAAATCCATGGGCCCTGGAAAATTCAACGGCAAAATGAATGAACCTTTGGTGTTTTTCATCTCATCCATTCGTTGGTATTCATTACCACTTCCTTTGAAGATGTATTGCACATTCATTTCATCACCAATTTTATCAGCGCGCAAGACATTCCACTTGTCGTCGGTTTCGAAAAACGCCGGAAATTGTTGCAATTGGATGAAAGACTCTAAGCTTAAATTTCTTTCTTGATGATGACCATCCACTTGGTACCATTGGGCATCAAAGTATGTTTGACGCAGCAGTGCAATACTGCCCATGAGGCTTGAAGGATAGTCTTGTTGGCTGCTTCCTTTGTTAAATGAATAATGCGCTGAAGTTTGTGATTTGAGTAAACCGATATTTTCATTTTCATGCAAAGCGATGAGAGCGCCAGTTCCCCGAACGATTCCATCCTTTTGATGGCTCAATACTGCACCAAATCCCGCATCAATGTAAGACTTGGCTTGCTGAGCATCGTATTGGTAATGATAACTGGCAGCGTAGTCAGCATGAATGGCATCATTCCAACCAAAAGCACCTTTTCTATCCCGATCCATGTGCGGAAATGGTGACCATTCACCAACCTGAATAGCCGGTTGTCCAAAGGAGGAACTGAGATCGATGAACGAAGGATAAATGTGTTTGTCGTGGCAGGCCACTTCAATCGTGCCTTTGGGCAATTGAATTTGATGACCCACATTCACGATTTTGCCTTGGTAAATCAACACAGTAGCATCGTCCAAAGATGTCACTTCGTTAACATGCACGGTGGCGTGGGTCAGAGCAGTGTATACACCATCTTTTTCCCTTGCTCCATTGCTTGGAAAAGTAGGTTGACCTTGGATACAAAATGTAACCAAGAGTGCAGCACACGTAAAGAGTTTTCGCATACTGCAATGATAAGTAAAAAAGGCTATTCTACGATGCCTACGTGGTTAGGAATAATGAGCTTTCCAGCGGTTTTGGCCTTTATTTCTTCGATGCTCACATCGGCGGCTCTTTCTAACAAGATAAAAGCACCATCATGAATATCAAATACCCCCAAATCTGTCACTACCTTTTGAATACAATGCACGCCCGTCAGTGGCAAGGTGCAATGGGGTAGAAGTTTGGAGTTTCCAGCCTTGTCGCAATGCTGCATCGCAACGATTATTTTTTTGGCAGAGGCCACTAAGTCCATTGCGCCGCCCATGCCCTTGACCATTTTTCCAGGGACTTTCCAATTGGCAATATCACCGTTTTCACTTACCTCCATAGCGCCGAGGATTGTAAGATCCACTTTTTGAGCGCGAATCATTCCAAAGCTCATGGCACTATCAAATATGGACGATCCGGGGAGTGTGGTCACGGTTTGTTTTCCCGCATTGATCAAGTCTGCGTCCTCTTCACCTTCGAAAGGGAAGGGACCTGTGCCCAACAAACCGTTTTCTGATTGAAGGACTACCTCAATGTGCTCGGGAACATAATTGGCGACCAAAGTGGGGATGCCAATTCCAAGATTGACATACATTCCATCTTTTACTTCTTTAGCGATACGCTTTGCAATTCCATTTTTGTCCAACATGATCAAGCGCGTTTTTGGGTGGTTCTTTGTTCTATTCTCTTTTCGTAACCAACACCTTGGAAGATGCGGTGCACGTAAATTCCAGGGGTGTGGATGTGGTCGGGATCTAATTCTCCAGCAGGCACCAATTCTTCCACTTCAGCGATGGTGATTTTTCCCGCCATGGCCATCATGGGATTAAAATTTCTGGCAGTACTCCTAAAAATTAAGTTTCCCATGGTGTCTCCTTTCCAAGCTTTTACAATCGCAAAATCTGCATCAAAGGCGTATTCCATCAAATAGGTTTTGCCATTGAAGACGCGGGTTTCTTTGCCAATAGCGACCTCTGTTCCTACACCGGCAGGCGTATAAATCACAGGCATTCCGTAGCCCGCGGCCATGCAACGCGTGGCTAGTGTTCCTTGCGGAACAAGCTCAACATCCAATTCTCCTGACAACATTTGTCTTTCAAATTCAGCGTTTTCTCCAACATAGGAACTGATCATTTTTTTGACTTGCTTCCCTTGTAACAAAAGCCCCAATCCAAAATCATCAACTCCTGCATTGTTGGAAATACAGGTTAGATTTTTAACCCCCATTTTCACCAACTCGCTGATGCTATTTTCCGGGATGCCACACAACCCAAATCCACCCACCATGAGCGTCATTCCATCTTGAATTCCCGCGCAAGCTTCGTGGGCATTATTTACAACTTTATTGAACCCCATAATTATTTTTTTATCGTTGAATCTACGCCACCCATGAACATTTCTCCATTGTCATACAACCCATCATCACCACCGCCTTCATTGAAGATGTCTTCATCGGAGAAGATGGCATTGGGCGCTGCTGCCTTGCAATCAAATCGCAAGGTATCGTAGTTTTCGGGTCGTTTGAAATCTCCTTTGGAAATCTTGATATTGCTATCTGCGTAAACTTTGTTCATGTAGTAACCAAAAATCGGAAGCCCTGTATTGGCGCCTTGTCCCAGGTTGGTACTGGAGAATCGGACTGTAGGATCTTGAGCACCCACCCAAACACCAGTCACCAAATCGGGAGTCATTCCAATAAACCAACCATCGGTATTGTTCTGTGTTGTTCCGGTTTTTCCAGCCAAAGGATAACGAAGATTACCGTAGGGTCTTCCGCTTCGAATACGCGCGGCAGTTCCAAAATTACACACTCCTTTCATCATGTCCACTAGAGCGTACGCAACATTCGGATCCAGGGCTTGACTGATTTGCGGATCTGCTTCGTAAATCAAATTTCCATTGCGGTCTTCAATGCGCAAAAGATAGGTCGGTTCAATGTACATCCCTTGATTGACGAAGGCTGCATTGGCTCCCACCATTTCAAACAACGATAATTGAGCTACCCCCAGGGCGATGGAATAGGTATGGGGAATATCACTTTTGATTCCTAAGTTTCTGGCCAAGGCAATTACTGCATCGATACCATAATCGGCAATCAATTGGGCGGCTACCGTGTTGACCGATGCGGCCAATGCTTTGTTCATGATGTATCGACCTGCGCCACCCCCTCTTGGACACCATCTTTCGCCGGTGGGCAAAGGGATGCAAGGAGAGGCCACAACGACAGGATCGCAAGGCTTTTTGCCCATGCGCAATGCTGTGGCATAAACAAATGGCTTGAAGGTAGATCCTACTTGCCTTCTGGATTGATAGACGTTGTCGTATTTGAAGTAGTTGTAATCTATGCCACCGACCCAAGCTTTGACATGACCTGTGTGTGGATCGATTGACATCAAGCTGGCGTGCAATATGGCTTTGTGATACAGGATGCTATCCAACGGACTCATCGTTGTGTCCTTTCCACCGGAATGGGTGTAAATTTTCATTTTGACCGGCGTCTTGAAAACTTGATCTATATCCTGCGCAGAGCGGTAAGGCCAGTGCTCTCCGCATCCGCCGTCGTTATCGTCACAAACAAACTCATTGCCTTGGTGTGAAATATAGCTCTTGGGTCGTTTGCACTCAGGGCACATTGTTCCTGACATCACTTTGTAGCGATCACTTTGCTTGATAGACTGGTCGATGATGTTCTTTCTATCCGATGCAGTGATGCCATTGTAAAACGGATAGTTGTCTTTTTTTCGCGACTTGAGATCGTTGGTAAATGCTTTTTGTAACTCCTTGCTCAGATGCTCTTCGACGGCGTATTCGCCATATTGCTGTAAACGAGAATCCAAGGTGGTGTAAATTTTTAAGCCGTCTTTGTAAATGTTGTACGGAGTACCATCGGCTTTGGCATATTTGAGTTGGCCGTCGGCATTTTTCTCTTCAAAAATATCTTGAATTTTCAAGCGCAAGACCTCTCTGAAGTATGGCGCCATTCCTTCTGTGTGACTGATTTTTTGAAAATCTAGTCCAAGTGGCAATACACGGAGAGAATCATAGGTTTCTTCAGCCAAGTACCCATTTTTAACCATCTGCTTTAAAACCACCTCACGGCGTTTGGTTACTTTTTCTTCTCTTTTGATGGGGTTGAACAAGGAAGAATTTTTGAGCATTCCCACCAGCATCGCGCATTGCTCTACTTTGAGTTTCTCTGGCGTGGTATTAAAATACACCAATGCTGCGGATTTGATTCCAACCGCTTGGTTCAGAAAGTCATATTGGTTCAAGTAGTGAGTAATGATCTCCTCCTTGGTGTACAGTCGTTCTAGGCGGCAAGCAATGATCCATTCTCGAATTTTTTGCCAAGCACGTTTAACCTTCCCCACTTTTTCGAAATTCTTGGTAAACTGTTGTTTGGCCAATTGTTGCGTGAGCGTAGAACCTCCGCCATCTTGACCAAGACTGAACATGGCACGGAAAAGACCCAAATAGTCAACTCCACTGTGCTGGTAAAATCGCTCGTCTTCGGTTGACACCAAAGCGTCAATGAGGTGTTTGGGCAATTCATTGAATTTAACATCCGCTCGATTTTCCTTGAAATACGATCCAATTAATTTGCCATCTGAGCTGTAGATGGAGGAAGCTAAACTTACCTTGGGATTGGCCAGCGCCTCAACGTTAGGAAGCCCGCTGAACAAGGTGATCAGCAATATCAGAAACACCAAAATGACCGGAGAAGCGCCTACCCAAATGATGATTTTATTGTACTTTTTGACTACGTCTGGAGAGAATTTTTCCATAGTACAAATATACGTTTTGGAGATTCGCTCAGTGGATTTTCATCTTGGGCTATCAACAAGCAATTGCTCATTTCTATTGCGGTTCAATTCATGATTCTGGGAACTGAAAATATTGAAAAACCCGCTGCGCAGTGGGCTTGGAGAGTACGGATTGAAGGGATTCTACAGTTTGCTTTTTGATATTTTCAACGCTGCCAAATTGTGTCAACAGCTTTTGGGCAGACTTGATTCCAAGTCCTGGGATTTGTGTCAACTCGGTTTGCAAGGCCTCTTTGCTTCGGCGGTTTCGGTGCTTGGAAAGACCAAAACGATGGGCTTCATCTCGCAGTTGTTGAATGAGCTTGAGTGACTCCGATCTTTTGTCCAAATAAAGTGGATCGGAATCTCCGGGGAAATAGATTTCCTCTAATTTTTTAGCGATGCCGATGACCGCTAATTTCCCTTTTAGTCCCAGCAATGTGATGCTTTCCATGGCGGCACTCAATTGTCCTTTTCCTCCATCAATAATGAGCAGTTGCGGGAGTGGTTCATTCTCTTCGAGTACACGTTGATACCTTCTAAAAATGGCTTCTCGCATGGTAGCAAAGTCATCAGGACCTTCAACCGTTTTTACATTGAAAATGCGGTAGTCTTTTTTACTCGATTTTGCATTTTTAAAAACGACACAAGCACTGACGGGATTGGTTCCTTGAATGTTGGAGTTATCAAAACACTCAATGTGACGTGGCAAGTCTTTCAGGTGTAAATCTTTTTGAAGTGTGGATAAGATGCGTTCGGTATGTCGCTCGGGATCTGTCAGCTCAACTTGTTTGTGGGAATGTATCAAACTCTGTTTGGCGTTTCGCTCTGAAAGGTCCAAGAGCTTTTTTTTATCGCCTCTCAGCGGCACAATAATTTTACTATCCTCCCATGGCCATTCTACTGCGATCGGACTTAAAATTTCTTTGGCTTTGGATTGAAATTTTTCTCGAATTTCAATCATCGCAAATTGTAAAATCTCTTCGTCGGATTCTGCCATTCTTTTTTTCACTTCCAAGTTGTATCCGATGGAGATGGAACCATTCATGATTTGCAAGTAGTTCACGAAAGCATTTTGCTCATCGGAGATGACAGAGAAAACGTCGATGTTGGAAATGGACGGATGAACGATCGTGTTTTTGGCTTGGAAAGTTTCGAGCGCATCAATTTTTTCTTTGATTTTATGCGCTTCTTCAAATTCTAACGCCGCCGCTTTGGATTGCATTTCAGATTTGAGATCTCGCAATACATCGCCGTAATAGCCTTTGACGATTCTTTTGATGTTTTGAATGTGCTGGTTGTATTCCTCTTCCGATTGTTTGTTTTCACACGGACCCTTGCAGTTGCCGATGTGGTATTCAAGACATACGCGGAACTTTTCTTTTTCGATATTCTCCGGTGTAAGTGGAAGTTGGCAAGTCCTTACTGGATAAAGGTTTTTGGCCAAATCCAACACTTGGTGCATGGCTTTTACACTGGTAAAAGGGCCCAAGTAAAGCGATCCGTCTTTGATGATATTTCGGGTTGGAAATACCCGCGGATAACGCTCGTTTTTGATGACAATGCTCGGATAAGTTCTGTCATCTTTTAATGCAATATTGTACTTGGGTTTGTATTGCTTGATCAGTGAATTTTCAAGCAGTAAAGCGTCCGATTCTGTCGCTACAACAATGTATCGGATGTCCGCGATTTTTTTAACGAGTTGAAAAGTCTTGGCACTATCAAATTTTATCTTCGAGAAATAACTGGAGACACGATTCTTGAGAACCTTGGCTTTCCCGATATACAGCAGATTTCCTTGATCGTCATAGTATTGATACACGCCAGGTTTTTCTGGAAGTGTTTTTAAAATTTGATCGATATGAATGCTTGTTTTCAACGATGGCGAAGTTAAAGAGATTGTGGGTTAACTTCGCCACATGTATTGGGTGACAGGAGCCACGGGTTTAATAGGAAAACATGTTCTCGCGTATTTGTTGCAGCGCAACGAGTCGGTCGTGGCTTTTTTTCACCGTCATTCTCCAGAAGATACCCTACAGTGGTTAAAATCCCAGGACATTTCTGACATCCAATTGACACAATTGTCTTGGCGCGATTGCCATTCTTGGTCTTGGGAAGAAGCGCCATCTGAGCCTACAGTTTTGATGCATTGTGCAGCAGTGGTGAGTTACCATTCAGCTGATCATGGGGCCATGAATCGGGTCAATGTAGAAGAGACAGGCCAATGGGTGAATTGGTGTTTGGAATACCAAGTGGACATGTGCCATGTTAGTTCAATCGCCGCTATTGGCAAGGCGCCTGAAGGAAAGAAGGCCGATGAAAATTGTTATTGGCAACCTTCCAAAGAGCATACGGAATATGCCCGAACCAAGTTTTTAGGAGAGATGGAAGTATGGAGAGGTCATGAAGAAGGCGGCAATGTTGTGTTGGTCAATCCGGGTGTGGTGATTGGCGATTGCCTTCCCCATCAAAGTACGGGTGTTTTGTTTGATACCGTTGCCAGAAAATGGGGAGGTTATCCTGATGGGGGGACAGGTTGGGTTTCTGCAGCTGATGTGGCCAAGGCAATGGTGCAATTGGTGCAAAAAAAATGTTGGGGACAGCGTTATATTTTGGTAGCTGAAAATCAATCGATGCAATGGGCATTTGAGCAAATAGCGGATTCATTGCAAATCAAAAAACCCACATGGAAGGTAAAGCCTATTCACCTCAAAGCCTTGTGGACATTGGATTTTTTAAAAGAGAAATTGGGTATTAAAAAAGCTTCCATCACATCAGAAGCCATTAGAAATACGGCACAGTTCAAGTATTTTAGTTCAGAAAAAATAGAGAAAGAATTGAATTTTAAATTTGAGTCAATGGCAGAAGTGATTCATCAAACAGGATCAAAAATGCGGACTCATTTACCTTTGTAAAATTAGGAGATTAAAAAATGGAAGCGATTAAGAAAAAGGATGCGTTGGATTATCATTCGCAAGGAAGACCAGGGAAGTTAGAGATTATTCCAACCAAGCCGCATAGTTCACAACGTGATTTGGCATTGGCGTATTCGCCAGGTGTAGCTGAGCCAGTATTGGCCATCGCGGCCAATCCAGATGATGTGTACAAGTACACAGCCAAAGGAAATTTGGTTGGTGTTATTTCCAATGGAACGGCCATTTTGGGATTGGGAAATTTGGGTCCTGCAGCGTCCAAGCCAGTGATGGAAGGGAAGGGGATGTTGTTTAAGATTTTTGCGGACATTGATAGTATTGATATCGAGGTTGACACGACGGATGTAGAAGATTTTATTCGCACCGTCAAGAACATTGCTCCCACATTTGGTGGAATCAATTTGGAAGACATCAAAGCGCCAGAAGCATTTGAAATCGAAGAACGATTGAAGGCGGAATTGGACATTCCCATCATGCATGATGATCAACATGGAACGGCCATTATTTCGAGTGCTGCTTTGATCAACGCATTGGAAATTGCCGAAAAGAAAATTGGCGAAGTGAGAATCGTGGTGAGTGGGGCTGGAGCTGCGGCTTTGTCTTGTGTCGACATGATGATTCAATTGGGCGCTGACCCGAAGAATGTTTACATGTATGACTCGAAAGGATTGATTACCGCTGATCGCACCGACTTGGATCACCGCAAACGTCGTTTTGCTACAGAACACAACATCGGTACTTTGCAAGATGCCATGAAAGGAGCCAATGTTTTCCTTGGATTATCACAAGGCAATATCGTTTCTAAAGAAATGGTAGCATCCATGGACAGCAATCCCGTCGTATTTGCATTGGCCAATCCAGATCCTGAAATTTCTTATGATGATGCCATGTCTGCCCGCCCTGATGTGATCATGGCGACAGGTAGAAGTGATCATCCCAATCAAGTGAACAATGTATTGGGATTTCCATTTATTTTTAGAGGTGCATTGGATGTAAGAGCGCGTTGTATCAACAACGAAATGAAATTGGCTGCTGTGCATGCCTTGGCTTCCTTGGCAAAAGAGTCGGTTCCAGAGGAGGTGATGCAAGCGTATAATTTGAATTCGATCACTTTTGGAAGAGACTATATCATTCCAAAGCCATTGGACCCTCGTTTGATTTATGTTGTATCCGGGGCAGTTGCCAAAGCGGCTGTAGAAAGCGGTGTTGCCAAGTTGCCATTGAAAGATGAAGCTGTTTACAAGGCAGAATTGTTGAGTCGAATTGGTCGTGACAACGCACTTTCCAGAGGAATCGCAGAACGCGCCAAGAAGTCGCCACAACGAGTTGTTTTTGCAGAAGGAGAGAATGTCAAAATTTTGAAGGCAGCGGAAGCGGCAAAAGATGAAGGATGCGCAATTCCAATTTTGTTGGGAGATGAAAAGCGTATTCGTGAGTTGATCAAAGAATGGGATATTGATTTGGAAGGGGTACAAATTTTTGACCCCAGAATCGAGGCCAATGATAGCATTCGCGAGCGATTTGGAAAAATATATTTTGATAGGAAGCAACGTCGTGGAATTACTTACACAGATGCCGTTCGATCCATGCGAGAGCGAAATTATTTTGGAGCGATGATGGTAGAGACGGGCATGGCGGATGCGCTTATTAGCGGAATGACCCGAAATTACGCTAAAGTAATTCGTCCCGGATTACAGGTCATCGGTCCTGCCAAAGGAGTGAAGAAAGTTTGTGGGATGTACATCGTTCAAACATTGAAAGGACCATTATTCTTTGCCGATACCACGGTCAATGAAGATCCTACTGCAGAAGATATTGTCGAAATCACTTTGCGTGTGGCAGACGCCATCAGTCAGATGAAAATTACGCCACGCGTGGCCTTGTTGAGTTATTCCAACTTTGGTTCAGCCAAAGGCAAAGACCCACAAAAAATGGCCAAGGCGGCAGAGATATTACAGCGAGATTATCCACATTTGTTGGTCGATGGTGAGTTGCAAGCCAACTTCGCATTGAACAATGAAATGATGCAAGAGAATTTCCCGTTTTCAAAATTGGTCGGTCATCAGGTAAACACCTTGATTTTCCCCAATCTTTCTGCAGGAAATATCGCTTACAAGCTCCTTCAAGAATCGGCAGGTTGCGAGGTAATCGGACCAGTATTGTTGGGCATGAACCACAGTTATCACATCTTACAAATGGGATGCTCTGTTCGTGAAATTATCAACATGATTCGAATTGCTGTTGTAGACGCACAATTCAAGGGAACGGGACGCGCATAGTCACTGGATTTTTTGTATTTTCACGCCTTTCAAAAAAAGAAAGGCGATGTTACACTCTATTCGTGGAAAGATACTGGAGAAAAGTCCGGTACATGCTGTTGTGGAAGTCAATGGTGTAGGCTATTTGGTGCAGATACCCTTGAGCACTTTCAGTCAGCTTCCAGATGGAGGTGAGGTGACATTGTATACCCACATGCACATCAATGGAAATGATTTTTCATTGGTCTTGTATGGTTTCAGCAATGCAGAAGATCGCGAGATTTTTAAAAAATTAATTTCAGTGAGTGGCGTGGGACCCAACACCGCTCGCATGGTGTTGTCCAGCTTGAGCGCTGATGAGCTCAGAGCCATTATCATCAACAAGGATGTTTCTGGATTGAAGCGCATCAAGGGCATTGGTGAAAAAACGGCCGAGCGAATGATCATCGATCTTCACGATAAGATGGGCAAAATGGAAGGAGTTTTATTGTCTGAAAAATCAGGAATCGCATACAATATCCAACGCCAGGATGCGTTATTAGCCCTTTCGTCGTTAGGATTGGATAAGTCCAAGGCGGAGAAAAATTTGGATAAAGTGATGAAAGAGCATCCAAACGGAAGTTTGGAAGAGTGGATCAAATGGGTTTTGAAACAGATTTAAGTGAAGGTTAAGCCGAGGCATATCATACAATGGGTAGCGATTGTGGGCATTAGTTTGCTCTCGTCATGGTGGGCATGGTCCATCACGACGATGAGTTCTCCTGTCTACATCATTCGTTCTTCCAAATCCATCGAAGCCCAGGCGGATACCACTGTTACTCCCATCTGGCCCAATTCAGACCCCATTAATCCGTCACCACAAAATTCTGGGATTGCGGTTCCGCTGCCCAAAAATATCAAGTACCATATTGAGTACAATCCGGAAACGGGCATGTACGAAGTGTCACAAAAAATAGGTGATCGCATCGATTTCAGAAATTCAACCCAGATGACCCGTGAGGAGTTCATGCAATTTCAAATGCGCGATAATGTCACTGCTTATTGGAAAGAATTGGTGAAGCAAGAGGACGAAGCCAAGCGTGAATTTGCTCCGACTTTCAAAATTGACTCAAAAGCATTTGAAAATATTTTCGGTTCCAACGAGATTGAGTTCCGTCCTCAGGGAAGTGCTGAATTGACTTTTGGATTGAAAATGTCCAACGTAGAAAACCCACGTATTCCGGTCAGACAGCGTCGTGTCACCACTTTCGATTTCGACCAAAAAATCCAATTGAATGTCACCGGGAATGTTGGAACCCGCATGAAGTTTAACTTCAATTACAACACGGAGAGCCAATTTGATTTTGAGAACCAAATGAAATTGGCTTACACCGGTGATGAGGACCAGATCATCAAGAAAATTGAATTGGGTACGGTTCAAATGCCATTGTCGGGATCATTGATCCAAGGAAGTTCGAGCTTGTTCGGTGCCAAAGTAGAAACGCAGTGGGGGAAACTAAAAAACACCACAGTCCTATCGCAACAAAAGGGAGAACGCAAGGAGATTACTGTGCAAGGTGGTGCGCAGACAACGCAGTTTGATATTCCAGTCGATAACTACGAAGCCAATCGTCACTACTTTTTGTCGGGTTATTTCCGTGATAACTATGATAAGGCGATGTCGACGCTGCCTGTTGTAAACAGTGGCGCCAATATCACCCGTATCGAAGTGTGGGTGGTCAATCAGCAGGCCAACACACAAGATGTAAGAAATATTTTGGCCTTTTCCGATTTGGGAGAATCACAGAATTATATGTCAACGGATTATTCCTATCAAGGTTTGGTCAACTTGCCCCAACCGGTTAATCCAGACAATGACAACAACGACTTGTATGCTACCATGATGGGTAATCAAGAGATTTTGAATTTTACCAATGCCAATCCTGCCATCCAAGCGTTGGGATTGAACATGCGCCAAGGGATTCACTACGAAAGAGTGGGGAATGCCCGAAAATTAAATGCATCAGAATTCACCTACAATTCCAAGTTGGGATTTATCTCGTTGAAGCAAGCGCTGAACAACGCGGAGGTTTTGGGCGTTTCGTTTGAGTATACTTTGAATGGTCAAACGTATCAAGTTGGAACTTTGTCACAAGACGGAATTGCGGCGCCACAAGCCCTGGTTTTAAAAATGCTAAAAGCCTCGATTACCATGGTTAAATTGACCGATGGATCGCCAGCTCCTTTGTGGCAAAACATGATGAAGAACGTCTACAACTTAGGCGCTTTTGGTGTTTCTCCAGAAAATTTCCGTTTGGATGTTTGGTACAACAATCCGGCAACGGGTGTGAACATGAACAGCATCCAACGTGATCCTCTTTCTGGTCGATTGTTGTTACAAGTTTTGGATCTCGATAGGATCGATAACCAGCAGATGCCTTATCCCGATGCCTTCTTTGACTTTGTGCCCAATGCCTCTACGCAAGGGGGTTTGATTGATGCACAAACGGGAAGGATATTCTTCCCACACATTCAGCCATTCGGACAACATTTGGCCAATGAAATTATCGATGGATTTGGTGGTCTTACCACACAGGCCCAACAAATGATCAGTCAAGTGGTCTTTCAGCCGTTGTACGATTCGACAAAAACAGCGGCGCAAATTAATTTTCCTCAACTGAATCGATTTAGAATTAAAGGACAATATCAATCCGCTTCCGGTTCTGAAATTTCTTTGAATGCCATGAACATTCCGCAGGGATCGGTTTCTGTGACTTCTGGAAGCATCAAATTGGTCGAGGGTCAAGATTTTACGGTGGATTACAATTTGGGTCGCGTCAAAATCATCAATGAAGGTGTGATGAACAGCGGCAACCCGATCAAGGTGTCGGTGGAGAGCAACTCGCTTTTCAACATGCAGTTCAAGACCATGATGGGTAGCCGGTTCGATTATAAGTTTAGCGACAAACTCTCGGTGGGATCCACGTTTATGAATCTGCGTGAACGTCCCCTCACCCAAAAAGTAAACATGGGAGACGAGCCAGTGAACAACTGGGTAGTGGGTGCTGATGTGAACTACCAAGAAGAGGTTCCTTTCCTCACCGAGATGGTAGACCGATTGCCCTTTGTGAAAACCAAAGCCAAGTCGACAATTTCCTTCAGTGGGGAGGCGGCGAAAATGTTCCCAGGTCACAGCAAGGCGATTTCAAAAATTGGTAATTCTTACATCGATGATTTTGAGGGAAGTCAAAGCATCATTGACTTGCGGACCATCAACCAATGGTTTTTGGCGAGCACTCCTAAAATGCAGCAATCCCTATTCCCTGAAGGAAATATTGAAGATAGTTTGATTTACAACTACAACAGAGCGCGTTTGAGTTGGTATATTATCGATCCATTGTTCTATCGGAAAAATGCTTTAACCCCTCCCAATGTCGACGCTGAAATGCAGAGTGATCACCGCATGCGGGAGGTATTAGAGGCGGAAGTTTTCCCCAACCGACAGCTACCCCCTGGAACCCCTCCCAATATCGCCACATTGGATTTGACGTATTATCCAGAGGAACGGGGCCCATACAATTATGATCCACCCGCTGGAGCACCTGGTTATTCTTCTGGTTTGGCAACCGATGGTTTGTTGAATGAACCCGAAACAAGATGGGGAGGTATTCAAAGGGCATTGACCACGACTGACTTTGAGTTGAGCAATGTTCAATTTATCCAATTCTGGGTCATGGATCCTTTCAATGAAGATTCTGAAAACATCAATGGAGGTGACTTGTATTTCAACTTGGGGAACGTCTCTGAGGATGTCTTGAACGACTCACATCTTTCTTTTGAAAATGGATTTCCAACGGACAACAATCCATTGCCCACATTAACGGGCAACTGGGGTATTTTCCCCAATCCTTCCACCTTTAATGTGGTCAATGCTTTTGATAACACCAGTGGAACTTACGAGCAACAAGACATCGGGTTGGATGGTTTGAACTCTTCACAAGAACAAACGTTTTTCTCGCAATGGTTGGCATCAGTTCAGAACTATGTTACACCTGAATCGTATGTGAAAATTGTGCAGGATCCCTCAGCGGATGATTACAATTATTTCCGCAGCTCGGCCAACGACCAAGCCAACTTAAACACCATAGAACGATACAAAAAATTCAACGGTTATGAAGGAAACTCCAATACTTCTAGCCCTGAAGGTTATCCGATAACGGCTTCTACTGTGCCCAATACGGAAGACATCAACCAAGACATTACTTTAAATCAAATTGAAAGTTATTTCCAATATCGCGTCAGCATGCGCCCGGGTGATTTGGGTGAGAACAACATCGGTAGCAATTACATCACCGATAGTTTTGTAACGACAAAAACTACCGCCAACGGCGAGGAGCGCAACATCCGTTGGTATCAATTCAAAGTGCCCATCAAGGAATTTGAATCCCGTATCGGAAACATCCCAGACTTTCGTTCGATCCGCTATATCAGAATGTTTTTGAAAGGATGGAAGGAGCCTGTCACCCTTCGCTTTGCTCGATTGGAATTGGTGCGCGGAGAGTGGAGAAAATTTGACAGTAGTCTTTTAGGACCACAAGAAGTAGAGCCCAATGACGATGAGCCGACCCAATTTGACATTGCAGCGGTGAACATCGAAGAAAACGGAAATCGTGAGCCCGTGCCTTACACTGTTCCTCCTGGAATCATCCGTGAACAAGACGTTGCCTCAGCCAATTTGCGCAGTATGAACGAACAGAGTTTGGCAATGTCCGTTTGTAATTTAAATGATGGTGATGCCAAAGCAGCGTATCGCAATGTGTCCTTTGATATGCGCCAGTACAAGCGCTTGCGTATGTATGCGCACATTGAAGCGAAGGGAACAGAAAATGCATTAAAAGACAAAGACTTGACCGTGTTTGTTCGTTTGGGATCAGACTTTGATCAGAACTATTATGAATATGAAATGCCCATGTCCGTTACGCCTTGGTACACCAACGACGATAACGAAATATGGCCAGAGAAAAATAATTTCGACATCGTCATCAAAGATTTGCAAGAGCTCAAGGCAACAAGGCCTGTTGGATTTTCAGCGATGCAAGAGTATTCCAAGATGCTCTCTGAAAATGTGCGTATATCGGTTAAAGGAAATCCCAACGTATCCAATGTGACGGTGTTGATGATTGGTGTTCGAAATCCAGATGATAA
Organism: Flavobacteriales bacterium; assembly: GCA_947448135.1. Lineage (GTDB taxonomy): Bacteria > Bacteroidota > Bacteroidia > Flavobacteriales_D > Sanyastnellaceae > CAMCTV01. The sequence continues at coordinate 25,124 of CANFLZ010000014.1, read as the reverse complement.
AAAGAACACATTTACTTCTCAAGATGACGCCAAAGCCAAGTGCGCCGTGGTTTGGGTGAACGAATTGCGACTTTCTGATTTTGACAATACCTCCGGATGGGCTGCCTTGGGTCGGATGACAGCACAAGTGGCTGATTTGGCTACCGTGAATGTTGCTGGAAACATGAGTACACCCGGTTGGGGTTCTGTAGAACAAAAAGTGCAGCAACGTCAGCAAGAGACCAAAACGGGAATTGATGCCAGTACCACCATTCAAATGGGAAAATTCTTCCCAGAGAATTGGGGCGTGCAAATGCCTTTGTATATGGGATATTCCGAGAATGTTTCCACACCGCGTTACAGCCCGTTACAGCCGGATTTGGAATTGGCAGAATTGCCCACTTTATCAAAGCCGCTGAAAAAGAAGTCACAGACGGTTACACGGCGTCGAAGTATCAACGTTACCAATTTAAAGATTGTTCCCAAGAAGACGGGAGGTGAAGAAGGAGCCGATCCTGCCGCTGCGGGTCGACCGACAACGCCAGCAGCCTCACCCACATCGGGCGGGCAGTCTGATACACCCAAGTTTTATGCGATCGATAATTTTTCGGTCAGCTATGCCTACAACGAAATTTATTTCCGCGATATCAATATCGATTTCCGTCTGAATAAGCAATACACGGGTGCATTTGATTATTCTTTCAATAACAAGCCAAAAGAGATCAAGCCGTTTGCAAAAATTCCCGTCGTCAAATCTTCTCCGTATTTGAAATGGGTAAAGGAATTTAATTTCTATCCCGGTATCAAGCAAGTGGCATTCCATACCGACATGAACAGAACCTACGAGACCAGTAGGATTCGAAACAATACTTTGGAACTGACGGGTCAGTACAGTGATATGTTGATTCAAACCCAGGCACAAAAGAACTGGAGTTGGAACCGCAATTACAATGTCAAATACGATTTAACCAAGAGTATCAAATTGGATTTTGCCGCTGCCAACACCGCTTTGATTGTTGAGCCACGCGGAGTTATCCAAAAAGACAACCAAGATTGGTACACCGCGTACAAGGATACTGTCACCCGCAACATCATGAAGATGGGAGAAAGTACAGTGTACAATCATCAATTCAATGCCACCTACAAACTGCCTTTGGACAAATTCCCATTGATCGATTTTGTTAGTTCCGATGTAAAATATAGCTCTAGTTTCCGATGGGATAGAGCGCCGTTTACGCAAGATACTTTGGGCCACCGTATTCAAAATTCGAGGAATTTGAACTGGAACGCCACCGCCAATTTTGAGACGCTGTACAACAAGGTTCCCAGATTGAAGGAGGTCAATCAAGGCAAGAAGGATGATAAGAAGGACAAAGGAAAGGATGCCAACAATCCAGATAATAAAGATGGATTTGGAAAAGATTTAGAGAAGAAAGAAAAGAAAGAGAAGATCAATTGGGTGGATGTGTCATTGCGATTCTTGATGATGGTGCGTAACGCCAATCTAACTTACGCCAAGACCGAAGGAATGATGTTGCCCGGATACAATCAAAAGGCAGGCATGCTTGGACAGAATGGACAATTTAATGCTCCCGGATTGGGCTTTGCGTTTGGACAACAAAATACAGATTGGCAAGGCCAATTGACGGATCGCAATTTTGCAATGGAAATGGCCAAGGGAGGATTTTTGGTTTCATCGCCCTATCTCAACAATCAATACACCGAAACCGCTTCGACCAACTGGAGTGCTAAGGCATCTTTGGAGCCAATCAAGTATTTGAAAATTGAATTATCTGCCAACAGACAAGATGGTCGAAATTTGGCCAGCTTCTTCCGATTCAACCCAGATTCGATGGAATACCAATTCCAATCGCCTTTGGAAACAGGAAACTTCAGCGCCTCAGTCAATACTTGGTCGACAGCATTTAAACGCGATGACAAGAGCAATGGAAACATGTCGGAAACCTTTGCGGCTTTGTTGGCAAATAGACAAATCATTTCTGCTCGTTTGAATGAAGCCAATTATCATTTGACCAACGCAGAACCAACCGGATACTACCAAGGGTATGGTGGAACAGCCCAAGAGGTTGTGATTCCGGCTTTCATTGCGGCATACACGGGTAAATCGGCGCAAGAGGTGGCATTGAATCCTTTTAAAACAATGTCTCAGCCAAACTGGAAAGTGAGCTATGATGGATTGACGAAACTAGAAAGTGTCAAAAAATACTTCAAGCAATTCACGGTCAATCACCAATATCGCTCAACACTGAACGCCAGTTATGTGACCAACCTGAACTACGCCGCAGATGCATCAGGCCGTCCAACCGCATTGGATGCTAACGAAGTGCCCAACTGGATTCCAAAGCAACAAATCAATACCATTACTATCACGGAATCCATGTCTCCGTTGATTGGATTTGATATGACGATCAAAACCAAAAAGAGCAATGACCCACAATTCAAAGTGGAGATGAAACGCGATAGAACGATAGCCTTGGGGTTGAGCAATAACCAAGTGACGGAAAATAGAAGTAATAGCTTTGTTATAGGAACAGGGTATAAGTTTACCGACATCCCCAATCCGTTGGCTAAAATCAAAGGACAAAAGTTCCCATTGAAATTGGCCAAGAGTACAACCATCAATTTAAGAGCAGATCTGACCATGCGCGATAACGTTACGATGATCCGAAAAATTACTGAGAAGCAAAATCAGATTACGGCAGGACAAACGTTGTGGAGTTTAAAGACAAGTGCAGACATGGCCGTGAGCGATAAATTGACCATTCGTTTCTTCTACGATTATCAATTCAACCATCCCAAGATTTCCAACTCATTCAACAATACCAACATGAATACGGGTATTGCGATTCGATTTACATTGAACGGATAATCAGGATTTCTTTCCAACCCAAAAGATCGAGGTGGATAAAATCAAGGTGACAAAAAAGACAACAACAAAGCTGATGTTGGGCGTATCGTGAGGCATTAGAAATGTCAAAGTGATAATGCCAATGGTAAAGGCATACAGGATAAAACAAACTTGACGGTGACTGAATCCCATGGATAAAAGTTTGTGATGAATGTGGTTTTTGTCGGCCTTAAAAGGAGATTGTTTATTGGCAATTCGAACCGCAAAAACGCGCAATGTATCCATAAGGGGATACGCCATGATGGCTATCACCAAAACAGGTTTGGAGACGTGCTGCAAAATGCCATTGAGCCGGCTGGGTGGAAACTCGATCAATTTCATCGCTAAGACATACAACACCATTCCTAAGATCAACGAGCCCGAGTCGCCCATGAAGATTTTTGCAGGTTGAAAATTAAAAACCAAAAAGCCAATCAATGCACCCGCAAGGCTGATGGCCAATAGCGCTAGGGGCAAATCACCCGTCGTGTAAAACCAAAATGCAAAGGTGGACGACGCAATTACTCCGATTCCGCCAGCCAATCCATCCACACCATCAATCAAATTCATGGCATTGACAATCACGATATAGGTGAAAAGACTGAGTGCGATGCTGAACCAATAAGGCAAATCATTGACTTCAAACAGACCCCAAAAGCTGGTAATGCGAATATCAGCCAAGTAAACCAATATCACGCCCACCAGGGCGTGCACGTACAATTTCTTAGTGGGAGAAACGCCAATGATATCGTCTTTGAGACCTAGAAAAAACAAGACAAACATGGAGGCGACCAAGTATTTGAATTCATTGAGAGCGGAAAGAGGATCGTAATTATTGCCCATCATCCAATTTTCTTTAGAGGGAAATAAAAGACAATAAGCGAATAAAGTACCGGCAAAGATCATGATACCACCAATGGTGGGAACGCTTCTATTGTGCAGTTTTCGCTGATCGCCAGGCTCGTCGACAAGGTGTTTCAATTTAGCCACCTTGATCAAAGAGGGCATGGCAATCATCACCAACATAAAAGCAGTGAAGAAGGCTAGTGTTAAATCCAGTAACAAAATTTTCGGTTTTGGTTAGGTGAATATAAACCGAAATCTTTAAAAGTCGAAGTAACGAGAAGAAATGTCGCAAGCAAATCGAACGGTTAGTAATTGTGAATCCCAATGTTCGGTGGGTTTGGGAGAGGCTGAAGGCAAGTAGCGGTGGATGTCTTGGCGATTCAAGAACCCAATATACAAACAGGTTCGGGTGTGTGGATGGATGAGATAACCGAGCTCAATTTGCATTTGCTGCAGTGATCGATCACCGGTCTCAAGAACGGATTGGTCCGCATACGGATTGGATCCTGCACCCAATTTCTGACTCATTTGGTTGTAGTGTCCATCGAATAACCAGCGATTGTGGCGATAATGAATGCGGGTTATCCATTCCGAACTTTGTCCATTTTGAATAAAGCCCAAGGACTGTGATTGCTGGGTATACCCCAATAAATTTTGAGAAGAAGAAGTATAAAGTTGTGATGAAGATTGGTTGTACTCCACACGGACATCTAAATTCTGAACACCAATATCAGTGAACAACGCCCCTATCTGTAAACCATCATGTCCCAATCCATGAGCGGTGTACACATACTGACCATAGAAAGTGGCTTTTGTATTCAAATTCCATTTCAAATTCAATCCGTACAAAGTGTAATTGCTGGTTGATTTTTGGGCCATAAAACCGCGCAATCCAATGATAGGAACATAAGAATGAATTGGAGGAGATACAATGCCATTGGCGGTCCATCTCGCATCGATACAGGCTTCCATGATGCCAATCTCCAAATGAGGTGTGGGAAGAAAGATCAAATAATTCCACAATCCAGTTTTCCTTTTGAACAACGATTCTCCCGTACTTCCCAACGGAATGCGCTCTTGTTCTTGTAAAATAGCGGCAGAACTATGGTATTGCCATCTGCTTTTCATAATGCTGAATCGCATCATCGGATAACACATGGAAGCATCGGACAACAACAGAGAACGGTAACCATTCCCTATGAATTGTTTTCCATAAGCCAGGGTGATGGCCCACCATGATTTTGGAGAGTAGGTGATTTGGCTTTGTGAAATGGCATAGTCGTATCCTACCTTTTTAAAAGGCTTGTGACGCCCCATTCCTGGAATGACTCCCAAAATTTGGGCAATCGTATCCTGATAATAAGGCAACATGCTCTGCGATTCCATAAAAGTGGATTGAAATTCAATTTCCTTCCCAAGTTTTCCTTGAAGCCAAACACCTCTTGTGTTTTGGTACAACTTGGATCGAGAGAGATGATAGGTCGGATTTTTTTGATCCTTATAATATTCGAATTGAAACAAAGGATCAACAGTAATCACGGCGTCGTCTTTCTTGTATTCCAATAAATGATCGCGAAAGAAAAGTCGGCTGAGCGTGGAATAGTACTTGGCTGAATCCTTGACTTCACCAGTTAGTTTTCTATAGTTGATTTCCGATTTCAATACGGGCTTGTAACTCGTAAATACAGCATGCCCGTTGAGGTGCTCTACTCTCTCCAATTCTCGGTTCCAATAATCGGATATCGGCAAGGGTTGACCCAAGGCGATAAAGGAAGTGGAACAAAAGATAAAGAGAATGAAGTTTCTCATGCGTTGTTTTTTTGTACAAATTCAGAATAAACCGATTCGATGCCGTTTCTCAAATTGATTCGATGCTTCCAACCCAAGGATTCAATCTTTGATACATTCATCAATTTACGGGGCGTTCCGTCTGGCTTGCTTGTATTCCAAACGATTTCGCCAGGATATCCAACAATTTCTTGAATCATTTCTGCTAAAGAACGAATGGAAAGATCTTCGCCGGTACCCACGTTCACAAATTCTTTCTCATTGTAATGTTGCATCAGGAAGTAACAGGCATCAGCCAAATCATCGACATGTAAAAACTCACGAAGCGGAGACCCCGAACCCCAAACTTCGACTGAAGGTTGTTGGTTGATTTTTCCTTCGTGGAATTTGCGAATCAAAGCAGGTAAAACATGCGAGTTGTTGAGGTCATAATTGTCGTTGGGACCATACAAATTGGTGGGCATGGCTGAGATAAAGTTGGATCCGTATTGGTCCCGATAGCTTTCGCAAAGTTTGATCCCAGCAATTTTAGCAATGGCGTAGGGTTCGTTGGTCGATTCCAACTCACCAGTAAGTAACGCATTCTCTATTAAGGGCTGTGGAGCCAGTTTGGGGTATATGCAGGATGATCCCAAGAACAACAATTTTTCTACTCCAAATTGATGCGCAGCATGAATGACATTGGCTTCTATCATCAAATTGTTGTACAAGAATTCTGCACGGAAAGTATTGTTGGCATGAATTCCCCCAACTTTGGCCGCGGCCAAAAAAACATATCGCGGTTTTTCTGTTTCAAAAAATGATTGCACCGCAGACTGATTCATTAAGTCCAGTTCCTGTGATGAACGCGTAAGAATGTGGTGATACCCCTCGTCTTGTAATTTGCGAACAATAGCAGAGCCTACCATGCCTCTGTGCCCTGCAACAAAAATTTTATCTTCTTTTTTCATTATCCTTCAGTTTTTGGATCAAATGCACTGTGCAATCCATTGCCAATATACATCAATGCAAGCACAGTAGTCATGATACAGATGCCGGGTGCCAATGCCAAATAAGCTTGTTGGGTGGGCAACAAGGCGTAATTTTCTCGAATCATATTTCCCCAACTGGGCGTTGGGATTTGAACGCCCAAGCCCAAAAAGCTCATCCCACTTTCGACCAAAATAGCACTAGAAAAATTGGCGGAAGAGACAACAATAATAGCAGGCCAAATATTGGGCAATATTTGTTGGAACAATATTTTAAAATCAGAAATCCCAATGGCTTTGGCGGCTTCGATGTATTCCTTTTCGCGAATACTCAATACCTGACCTCGCACAATTCTCGCAACCTCCACCCACATGGTGAGCCCTATGGCAAAAAACACTTTCCAAAAGCCTGTTCCAAACGCCAATATAAAGGCCATCACAATCAACAAGCTAGGAATCGACCAAATCACATTGATTACCCAAGACAATATTCCATCCACCCATCCGCGATAGTATCCTGCAATCAAGCCAATGGTAATTCCCACCAACAATGAAATAGCAACAGCAATAACACCTACCATCAGACTGATTTGGGTCCCGGCCATAAGCCGAGAAAGAACGTCTCGTCCCAAACGATCTGTCCCCAAGTAATAGGTTTTGATTTGATGATGCGCAATGCAAGAAGCGTTGGAACAAATTTCTCCATTGTCATGAAAGTCAATTTGTGTCAATGGCCCTTTTTTAGAAATGAATAAGTTTTGTTGATTGGCATTTTCACTATCATCGGGTCGGATGGCACTTCCCAAAAGGGCAATGAGAGCGAGGAGGCCCATAAATACAAAACCAGCCATGGCCAGCTTGTCTTTCTTAAACTTGCGCCAAAATTCCCACCTTATGAGATTCGTCTGCCTTTCCATTCAATAGGGAAAATTACAATACCAATGGCAACGATCAGTACATAGATGGGATAGGTTATTAAAAAGAAGATGGTGAATAGTCTGTGTTGACTTCGGAGTTTATTGGAAATGGCAAAATATTCAGGAAGCCATTTCAGTAAGAGCAGCGCGGTTGCGATCAATGGTGATGTAATCCAGGGCAAAAGAAGCGCAATCGCATTGGCTAGCAAAGTAATCATGCCCAATTGACGCATGTCGGCAATCGGCAAATCTTTCGATTTTTCAGCCCATCGCAAGCGCTGTTGAAGCAACGCTCGACAACTACGAACCCCCGCTACATGTGCTTTCTCTTGGGTGCTGTGGTACGTTATTTTTTTGTCAAGCTGTCGGAAAGAAGCCAGTAAAAATTGATCATCGCCACTGGCAATTTCTTCATGTGATTGATAACCGCCTACTTGAATGAAAGATCTTCTTTTAAAACCCAGAAAGGCGCCATTGCAAAGTTGTGGTTGTCCTTTGTAACAAGATTTTTTTGTGATATATTGAAAGATTGAAAATTCAATTTGCTGCCAATTTTCCAGGTGTGAATAACCATCTTCAATCTCTAGCGAGAATATAATCATGTCGCTGGACCAGTCTGATTGATACAAAGTGGCTTCCCATCCTGGCTTTAAAATTAAATCGGCGTCCATGGTCACGATCCATGGTGTATAGGCAAGCTCTATACCCGTTCTTAACGCCACTTTTTTTCCTTCTCCTTTTGAGGAAATAAGCTGTGTCTGAAAATTGATATAGGGCGCAATGGCTCCACGGGAATTGTCTTCGCTTTGATCATCAACCAAAATAATCCGCCAACGATCGGGAAAATTTCGTTGCAATGCATGAAGTAGTCGAGGTAAATTTTTTTCTTCGTTTCGAAATGGAATGACAATGGTACAGTCTGGAATGTACTGATAGCCTGTATCCTCCTCTTTCTGCGCGGTGTGCCATTTCATCCATTGTATAAAATAGAGCGACAGTATGATGATGCTGAGGGAGAGAAGCATTATTTTTGAATAATCACATGAATAAAGAGCGGGTCATATTGGGCATCGATCCAGGTACTTCCATTTTGGGCTATGGTATTATTGAGGTCAAAGGTAAGCAAATGAAGTTGGTCGCTTTGGGTGTCGTTCGATTGGATAAAATTGATGACCACGCGTTGAAATTAAAAAAGATCTTCGAGCGGTGCATTGAGTTAATCGATGGTTTTCATCCGGATGAATTGGCCATTGAAGCACCCTTTTTTGGAAAGAATGTTCAGTCGATGTTAAAATTGGGCAGAGCGCAAGGTGTTGCGATTGCAGCTGCGCTTAGCCGTGAATTAACCGTCACAGAATATGCGCCGCGCAAAATCAAGCAGAGTATAACTGGAAATGGAAATGCCAGCAAGGAGCAAGTGGCGGCCATGATTCAGCGTTTATTAAAAATAGAACAAGCGGACATGCCTGAAAAATTGGATGCTACCGACGGCCTTGCTGCCGCAGTGTGTCACTTTTATCAAACGTCTAATCCTTTGCTCGGAACCAAAACCAATTCTTGGAAATCATTCCTTACCCAGAATCCAGATCGAATTATCAAAAAGTAATTACTCCAATACGATGCGCGTTTGAAATACAGACTGTTGATCGATATTGTTGACCACCACTTCATACATCCCTTTTGGCAAATGAGATAAGTGAAGTGTTCCAAAATCAACCCCGCCATTCACCAGGAGCTTTTGCTCGAAAATGAGTTTTCCGGTCAGATCAAAAAGCTGAATTTTTTGCGCACCAAATCGTGATACAAAGCTGGACCAATGCAATTCACCATTGCTTGGATTAGGATAAAAATTCCAAGTATCCGAAGGCGCAATGTTCTCTACTTCGTTGGCAGTGTTGTGCTGGACAACGATGTTCTCATCACCATTCACGTAGTAGGAGTACAGATAAAAAATGACCATCATTTCATCGGTTGTCTGTTCTCCCCAAGTCACCAATTGCGGAGGATTGTTGGGCTGAAATGGATTGTTGGTGGTATTGTCATATGTAGCAACTGCTTTTATTTGGGAAGCGGCTGGAAGTTTAATCAATTGAGGATAAGCATAGCCCAATTGCCATCTAAAATCCCATTGCGGAATGTCAATCAACGGAATGGTATCACTGGCAGCAACATCAAAACTGGAAATACTTCTACCGATCAAATGCATGTGTGGAAATATCCCAATCAGTGAAACATTGGTTGGGACATTGTAGGTGGCATGAAATGTTTTAACAGTGTTGGCTGGAATAATCAATGCTGGCTCATCTAACGTGGCCGGATCATGTGTAATGATGGGATTGTACCAAGCTTCTCTTGGAGTAGGATCCTGACTGTGTTGTATGTTGATGACGGTTTGATCTTGCTGTCCATTGGATCCGGATGGATAATGCATTTCTACCAAAAAGTGACCTCCAGCTGTAGCGCGGATACCGAAACCATTTGGTAAAAACATAGGACCACCTCCTGGTGCCCAGGCTCCTACAAAATAGGCATTGGTAGGAATTCCTCCGCCCGTCCCATTTGTTGTAAAACCAGGAAGGCCATCTGCTCCATCCAATGCCAAACAATCGTCGGTGGGGTCGTAATAAATGACAACGTGGTGAACAATATTGCTGTTGCCGGGTAGGATTTCAATTCCTTCTAAAAACTGATCGACGGTGTAATTCGGACTGAGTACAAAAGTTCTGTAGTAATCGTGAGTCGAAGCCAAACTGGTATTCAATGGTGTGGTGCCAGAAAAATCGACGTGATTTAAAGCACTGGTATTGTCATATACGGGGGCTGTCGGAGCTAGTGACAAATCACCACTGACAGATCCGCCACTTACCCAGTTTTGAATGGACTGTTTCTCTGTGTCGGTGAGAACATTTTCATCCATGAAATGTCTGTAGTTGGTGTTGGCAGGGTAGGGAGGCATGTAGCCAGTTGTAATAGCGCTAAGAATCGATGCGCTGTTGTTGTAGGCATCGTTGTAGGTCATGTAACTAGAAGGTCCAATTCCCCCTGGATGATGACATTTCGTGCAATGGTCATACAAAATAGGCGCAACGTCTTGACTCCAATTTTGAGCAACTACTGTGCGTTGTAACGAGACCAACGCAAACAATAAAAACAGTTTTTTCATTTTCATGTGATTTGTTTTACCAAAATATTTTTTTATACCAAGGCAGGCGATTGGCATTGCCTGTTTTGTTCGATTTTTTTCGACTTTCTTTCATGCGTTTGCGCGTAGCCTTGTCTTGAATGGCCTCATGCTTTTCACGCTTCATCTGGTATTCTTCTTCTTTTCTTCTTCGGTTCTCTTTTTGCTTATTCGCACCATCTGCTGGTGTAACCACATCGGTTTGCTTCGGTGGTTTGTTTTGTGCATGCAATTCGTGGGTTAAAAAACCAAGTGAAAAAAAAGCAACAATCAAAAATAATTTTTTCATCGAAATCGATATTCGTATTTGTGAATGGTAATAACTTGACTGCTCAAGTCTTGATGCAATATAGCTTTCACCAGCGAGGCATTTTGATACAACACCTCATATTCTTCAACAGGTTGATTGTTGATGAACTTTTTGGCAAACAGCACATTGCCCTTGGCGTCGTAGTCATATGTCGTCTTTTCTACTTCTTGGTTTTGACTATCCGTGCGGACAACTGCGCTTACCCAACCTTTTTCATTGTATTGATAGATGGCCTCAATGATGCGTTGTGAAATAAAATACTCTTCTTTTTCTTTGATCAAGAAACCTTGTTCATTCCTTTCTGTAGTAAAGGCACTGTATGTGAGACCGTAATTGTTGATGTTGTTTCTAACAACAATATGGGGATGCGGAAATTGATATTCATACGAATTCGATTCCACCAAGATTTCTCGATTCTCATGGTTGCTTGATGGGATGATTTGTTTGGTGTCTTGACGAATGATTTTACCATTGCTGTCGTACGCATTTTGCACAATGGTGGTTTCTTGAATATTCTTGGATTCAATGGAAAACAATTGACCGATATCATTTCTTCTATACAAAATCGAAGTGGTATCCTGCACCCAATTCCGCGGGGCAATCGTTTCTTTTTTTTCTAAAATTCCAGTATTTCCGAAATAGTAGTGAATGTCTTGTTGCAGATCATCGATAGGGCGTCCGGGCATTTTGACCAAGACGTTTTCTTCAATTAATAAAATTTTATTTTCCCAGATAAAACTGCGATTGAAAGTAATGGGACTTTCAAAAGCTTTACCATCTTTATTGTTGATCATTTGCCCGCGGCAGACAGGGACTTCAAGGATAAGAAGTACTGTTCCAGTGAAAGCAAATCGGAAAATCCAGTTGAGCATGAAGCGAAGGTACAAAGATGAAATTGCTTTTGTGCATGGTCTTTACCTTGAAATGCAGGAATGGTCGTTTGTCCTTTTATTTCGAAAACAAAAATTCCCCAGCTTCGGATGGTTTGAATTTCTGTTGTGTCGGCATTTTGGGCAATGATGATTCCACCGTGTTCTCGGTAAAGCCATTGCTGTAACCATTGTGCACTATACGCTGGTTGCTGTCCAAACTCCTGCACACGGGTCATCATCTGTTCACTTCTCTGAACATATTTTTGTTTTCCACTCAAGATGCCGAGTACGAACAGGTTTTGGCAAATTTGGGCATTCACTGAAGGAGTGACGCTGTCGGTAATTTCTTTCTTCTGAACAAAAACATCTTTCGAATGACCCAGAAAATAAAGGTGGTCATTTTCATCCCAATATTCTTCTAAAGCGACTGCGCAATGTTCGATTTCATGAAAATACTGATCTTCTCCAGTCCGCATTAACAACTGCAAGGCGGCATGCTGAACATGCGCCAAGGTATCAGACAACAATACCGGTAAAAAATCGGACGAATATTTGCCTTGCCTCCATACATGATTTGACTTTAAATGCAATTTCATTTTGGAAAATAGATTTTGCGCCTTGGACAAATATTCTTCTTCAATGTAGGAAGCCATCGTCCAACCGCTTACTGCCAGGGCATTCCAACTGGTCAATATTTTGGTGTCTATCTGTGGACGGTTTCTTGTAGCGGCAATAGACTGTAAATTTTTGAAAAATTCTTTTTGAATGACAATGGCATCATCGATATTTTTCTCCAATTCCAAAGCCCATTCTGTTAAACTAATTTTTTGTCTGAAAACAATCCGATCATGCTCCCAATGACTAAATTTTTCAAAGTCATACAAATTTTGCAACGAATGAAATTGCTCACCTGCGGCGGCTTGGATTTCAGCTATGTTGTAACAATAGAATTTACCTTCCTCTCCGTCGGTATCTGCATCTTGCGCCGAATAAATGAGACCGTCTTCTGATATCATGTATTGGCTGATCCAGTGGTCGATGCCCGCAATGGACTGTCTGTATTCGACACGATTTTCAAAGAGGGCTGCCAAGGTATAATTTCCTAGGAGTTGGGCGTTATCATAGAGCATTTTTTCAAAATGCGGAATGTGCCATTCACTGTCTACTGAGTATCGACAAAAGCCGCCATGCACATTGTCATAAATGCCACCTTCTTTCATTTTTTGTAAGGTGTGCAAAGCCCAATTCCTTGCAATTGGATACGATGTGCCATACAGGATCATGGAGTTCAAAAGGGGAGGCATGGGAAATTTTGGAGCGCCTTGGGTGCCGCCGTTTTCCATGTCTTGGTCAGCTATCCAACTTTGAATGGTGTCATGATCAATCTGCAACGAAAGCGCAGCGCTTCCATCTCGATGATCCCAATCATGAATGGCTTTTTCAATTTCTTGACCATATCCATTCAAAGTGTCAGGCTCAGTTTGATGCAAACGATGAATCTCTTCCAAGATTTTTATCCACCTTCCTTTTGGGAAATAAGTCCCGCCAAAAATTGGAACGCCATTGGGGAGACAAATGCAATTCAATGGCCAACCTCCTGGTTTACCCATCAATTGAATGGCGTTCATAAAACTCTGATCAATGTCTGGACGCTCTTCACGATCAACCTTGATGCTGATGTAATGGGCATTGGAGAGAGCAGCTACTTCCGAATCTTCAAAGCATTCTTTTTCCATGACATGGCACCAATGACAAGCACTGTAGCCAATACTGACAATGACAAGTTTGTTTTCTAGTTGTGCTTTGTGCCAAATAGTTTCAGACCAAGCCTTCCAAAAAATGGGATTACTGCCGTGTTGTCGGAGGTAAAGATTGGCGTGGTCTTTTAACTCGTTCATGCAGAAAATAAAGGACGATGGGCCATCAATTGATGCACTTTCTCTTGAATCGATTTTGTTTTTTGATCATCGTTACGATAGAGAATGGCCTCATGGATCAACTCTCCAATCATTTGAACATCACTTTCGATCAAACCTCGGGTAGTAATCGCTGGCGTGCCCAAGCGAATTCCCGATGTTACCATGGGTGATTGAGGGTCACCAGGGATCATGTTCTTGTTGGCCGTAATATGCACTTTGCCCAAAGCGGCATCTGCTTCTTTTCCGGTGACATTCATGCTACGCACATCAATGAGCATGCAGTGGTTGTCGGTTCCACCACTGACAATGTTGTATCCTAAACCTACCAAGGTTTCAGCTAAAACATGTGCGTTTTTAATGACTTGCTCACCATAAGTTTTGAAAGAATCTTCCAATGCTTCTCCAAATGCTACTGCTTTGGCTGCAATAATGTGTTCCAATGGGCCTCCTTGCATGCCTGGAAAAACGCCGCTGTCCAAAAGACTACTGATGGTTCTCAATTCGCCTTTGTTGTTTGTGATTCCGAGAGGATTCGGACCGTCATTTCCAGTCATGATAACGCCTCCTCGAGGACCTCTCAACGTTTTGTGAGTGGTTGTTGTAACAACATGGCAATGTGGAATGGGGTTGTTCAACAATCCTTTTGCAATCAATCCCGCAGGATGAGAAACGTCGGCCAATAAGATAGCGCCTACCTCATCTGCAATTTGTCTAAAAGCTGCATAGTCCCAATCGCGACTGTATGCAGAAGCACCGACAATCAACATTTTGGGTTTTACTTCATGCGCTCTTTGACGAACGGTTTCCATCTCAACTCTTCCGGTTTCTGGGTTGACTCCATAGAAATGGGACTGGTACAATTTTCCAGAATAATTGACGGGTGAACCGTGTGTCAAATGACCGCCTTGAGACAAATCCAATCCCAAAATTTTATCTCCTGGTTTCAATAGCGCCAACATGACAGCACTGTTGGCATTGGCTCCGCTATGGGGTTGTACGTTGGCCCAGCTGGCGCCAAACAATTTCTTCAATCGATCAATGGCCAATTGTTCCACTTGGTCGACAACTTCACAGCCGCCATAGTAGCGCTTTTGCGGCAATCCTTCCGCGTATTTGTTGGTTAAAATAGAGCCTGCGGCTTGCATCACTTGATCAGAAACATAGTTTTCTGATGCAATCATTTCAATACCCTCTGTTTGTCTTTTCAACTCTTCTGATATGAGCTGAGCAATCGCTTGGTCTTTCATTTTCTTTTCTTTTATTGAAATTGATTTCGCAAGGGTCGTTGTTTTTCAAGCCAACGAAATCCTTTTAATTTTTTCTCTTCTCCTTCCGATTGTTGTTGCGGAATAAAGTGTGAGTCGGGTTCTTTCTTCAGCGCAATTTGTCTGATCTTTCTATCCTTTACCAATACCGAAATATTGCTGCAATCGGCTTTGTTGAGCCCTATTGGGCTGGTACTCTCTTCTTTTTCAAGAGGAAAATAAATCAGTTGTCCATTGCCTTTTACGTCAATTCGATACAATTGACCGTCTTCAAAAAAACCGATGACATCTCGTCCTTTTATTTGATCATAATAATTGGTATCGTTCACGATTGTCTGACCGATGATCATAGAATTGGAGCGAACATAAAAACGATGAGGATTGTTGTTTTTAATTTCAACATACATGCTGTCCCCAGTAATTTGTCTGGCTCCTGCCCAAAGAATGGGAGCTGTATAAAAGTGCAAAGTGCTGTCAATAGATTGGAAGACGATGGAGTCTCCTACCCCTTGAAAGTCAGGATGGAAAAACGATGCGGAGTGAAAGGCTTTAACACGATCGCCGGCAACACTGTCTTGTTGCATCCAAAGCGTATCAGCTTTGAGCAATAAAGTGTCGGTCTCCATCAAATGGAAATATTGAGGCGTTTGGGTCACCCATTGAATCTTCTCTTTTTCATGGTATTCACCGTATCCGCCGGTAACCCATTTGTTTTCTAAAGTGTCATGAATGACAACTTTGGAATGTGCTTTTCCCCACCCTTCATTTCCATTGAAATAGATGGTGTCTGCAGATAGTTTTTGTGATTCGGAAATTACCAAGGGATGATCAAACATCTCGCAGTATTCCGTTTTGGTTTGATAAAAACCTTTGGAACAATGTAGTTTTTCTGTCTTTGAAACAATCGTTGTGGGAGCAATAAAATGAGCGACTTCTTTCAAATTGTCGTATTTCAATTTGTCGGTGTGAAGGGTGTATTGTTCATTTTTCAGCTGTACATTTTTTTCAAAAAATGAAATACCCGTTTCGGTATTGTATGTGCCGCGTTGGCTGGTCAATGTGTTTTTTTTATTCGAAGAAACAATTTTCCCTCCGCCAGAATAACTGGCCCATTTTTGCGTCAATTGATAGTCCATTTTGGGTGCAGTGAGGGTCATGTTCTCATCCACCAGAATGGCATTGCCGTTCAAATAGGCTTTGTTCTCATCGTTTCGATAAAATAACTCGTTCCCAGTAATGGTGTAATCACCAGGCTTGATAATTTTAATCTTTCCAAACGCTTTAAAATCACGATTTTCATACCAGTAGGCGCTATCACAATAAAGGTGGTTGCCCTCTCTTTCGAAATGTACATTGCCGATGACGCGTTGCGCATCGACTAATTTTTTGGAATAATAAATGTTGTCCGAAAAAACAAGTTGCACTTTCTCTTGTCCCATCATATTGGGTAGGTTGGCTATGAGTAGCAATCCCAATAGGAACAAGCGAAAAATCATCATGCCTTCATGTTTATGGTTTGCTTTCGATCGGGGCCAACAGAAACGTAAGTGATTGGAATTTCCAATGCTTGTTCGATAAATTGGATGTAATCATTCAATTCTTTTGGAAACTGGCTTTTGTTTTCTAGCTGCGTCAAATCTAGTTTCCATCCGGGAATGCTGGTATAAACGGGAACCAATGTTTCAGCATGACTATCGTATGGCAAGTAATCAATTTTCTCACCTTTCCATTCGTAGTGCGTGCAGATTTGAATTTCATCAAATATGCTCAAAACGTCAGCCTTCATCATGAATAATTCAGTAACGCCATTGATCATACAAGCATATTTCAAAGCAGGAATGTCCAACCATCCACAACGTCGAGCACGACCCGTGGTTGATCCAAACTCATGGCCTTCTTGGCGCATTCTTTCTCCCGTTTCATCATGCAACTCTGTAGGGAAAGGTCCAGAACCAACTCGCGTACAATAGGCTTTGAAAATTCCGAATACATCACCGATTCTATTGGGTGCAACACCCAATCCAGTGCAAGCTCCAGCAGTAACTGTGTTGCTTGAAGTGACAAATGGATAAGAACCGAAGTCGATGTCCAATAGTGAACCTTGAGCGCCTTCCGCCAATATTTTTTTGCCAGATTTTAAGGCGTTGTTCAAGTAATGCTCACTATCGATGATGGTCAATGTCTTCAAGTATTCAATACTATCCAACCACTCTTGCTCCATGTTACTCAAATCATATTCGAAAGAATATTGCGACAACATCTTCAAGTGTTTCTCTTTGAGTTCGTTGTATTTGATAGCAAAGTTAGATTCGAGGATGTCACCAACGCGCAAACCATTTCTTCCGGTTTTGTCCATATACGTTGGTCCAATTCCTTTGAGTGTAGAACCAATTTTAGCGCTGCCTTTGGCGGCCTCTGAAGCGGCATCCAGCAGGCGATGTGTTGGTAAAATCAAATGCGCTTTTCTCGAGATCAATAGTCGATCTGCAAATGGAATATTTCTTTCCGATAATTTGTCCAATTCTTTTTTGAAGATGATGGGGTCGATGACTACACCATTGCCAATTACATTTTGAACATTGTTGTGGAATATCCCGGAAGGAATCGTGTGTAATACATGCTTGATGCCATCAAACAACAACGTGTGTCCTGCATTGGGACCACCCTGGAATCGAGCAATGATATCGTAATGTGGGGTCAGTACATCGACAATTTTCCCCTTTCCTTCATCTCCCCATTGTAATCCAAGGAGAACCGCAGTTTTTTGAGTCATACTATTGGTAAAGCGCAAAAATAAACCGAAAATGAATCCGAATTATTTTTTTGTCAAACGCTTTCCATAAAAGTTGAGGCTGTGGTGCTCTATCTCAACGCCAAAGAGCTCTTCGAGTGTTTTTTTAATTTGATGAATGCGCGGATCACAAAATTCAATTACCTCACCAGAATCGGTTAAAATGATGTGGTCGTGTTGTTGGTTCTGAAAAGCTTTTTCGAAATGGGCCGTGTTTTGACCGAATTGATTTTTTCTAACCAAATGACAATTTATCAATAATTCAATAGTGTTGTACAATGTGGCGCGAGAAACGCGGTATTTCTGCATCTTCATGCGCGTGTACAGCGACTCAATGTCAAAATGCCCATCGAGATTGTAGATCTCCCGTAAAATCGCAAAACGCTCAGGTGTTTTCCGGTGTTGATTTTCTTCCAAATAAATTCGGAATATCTCTTTCACCTTGTCCTGTAATTCCTCTGAAACCATAAATCAAAGATACATGCTTACGAAAATTCTGACTCAATTCGATCGACATTCAATACGCCTTCAACCGCTTTAAGATTGCTGATTAAATCGTTCAAATGCGCTGTATCGTGCACGAGCACGACGACTTTCCCTTCAAAAATTCCGGCATTCGCCTCAAAAGAAATGGCGCGCATGTTCACATTCATGTCGGTGGAAATAATGTTGGTGATCTTTTGAACCAGTCCAACATCATCGATTCCGGAGAATTTTAGACCCACTTCAAATTGAACCAAATTCTGGCTGCTCCACCTTGCTTTGATTACGCGATAAGCGTATTTGCTCATCATCTCCTGGGCATTGGGACAGTTGGTTCTGTGAATTTTGATTCCTTCATCAACGGTCGTAAATCCAAATACTTCATCCCCTGGAATGGGATTGCAACAGGCCGCGAGTGTAAAATCGATCTTCTCAGGTTTGTCTCCAATGAGAACCGTCTCCGCAATTCCAGGTGTAGCGACGATTTTAGTTGCGTCTGTTTCCTCTTGATCAACTTCTTTTTTCTTGGGAAACTTGATCCGTCCACCTTCAATTTTATAACCTTTCAGTTTGGTCAAGTCAATTTTTCCTTTGGCAATGCGGAGATAGAGCTCAGTTGCAGAAAACGTCTCAAAGTGTTTAACCAACTCATCAATATTAACGGAGAGCCATTCTACTTTGAGATGGCTGAGTTTCCGCTGCAAATGCTCTTTTCCTTCTTCAACAATGTGCTTGCGCTCGTCCTTTAAAACCGCCTTGATTTTTTGTCGAGCACTGGCGGTGATGGCAATGTGCAACCACTCTTCTTTTGGTTTTTGTTTTTTAGAAGTGAGAATTTCAATTTGATCTCCACTGCGCAATACGTGGTTCAATGGAACCAATTTGAAATTGACTTTTGCACCAATGCATTGACTGCCGATTTGCGAGTGAATGTGGAAGGCAAAATCCAAGGTGGTGCTGCCTTTTGGAAGTGTTTTTAATTCTCCTTTTGGGGTGAAAACATAAATCTCCTCCGAGAAAAGAGAAAGCTTGAAGTTGTCAATAAATTCAATTGCATTGTCACTTGGACTTTCCAAGACCTCACGAATTTGACTCAACCATTTGTCCAATTTGGATTCTGGTGATTCAGAGGCGCTCTTGTATTTCCAATGTGCAGCATATCCTTTCTCGGCCATCTCGTCCATTCTCTCCGATCGGATTTGTACTTCTACCCATTTCCCGGTAGGTGACATCACTGTTGTATGCAAAGCCTCATATCCAGACGATTTTGGAATACTGATCCAATCGCGCAATCTTTCTGGACTGGGTTGGTAGTGATCGGACACAGCGGCATAAACACGCCAGCAATCACTCTTCTCATGGTCTTCGTCACTTTTGATGATGATGCGGATGGCGAAGAGGTCGTAAATCTCTTCGAAAGGCACACCCTTCTGGTGAATTTTATTCCAGATGCTAAATACCGATTTCGTGCGACTCTTGATTTCATACTGCAGGCCAAGATTGTCAAGCGCTCTGCGAATGGGAAGTGTAAATTGATTGATGAATCGTGTGCGCACCGCTTGGGTCTTTTGCAATCGATTGGTGATATCATCAAAGGCTTCAGGATCTTGAAACTTGAGCGCCAAATCTTCCAACTCTGTTTTGATGTTGTACAAGCCCAAGCGATGGGCGAGAGGAGCGTACATGAAAAGTGTTTCACTCGCAATTTTCAACTGCTTCTCACGGGACATGTGGTCCAGTGTGCGCATGTTGTGTAGACGATCAGCTAGCTTAATTAAAATGACACGCACGTCATCGCTCAATGTAAGCAACATTTTGCGGAAGTTCTCGGCCTGTTGACTGGTGGTTTGGTGATCGAAAACACCCGATATTTTGGTCAAACCATCGATGACAATTCGTTCTTTTTTACCAAACAGATTCTCAATATCGTCTAATGTGATATACGTATCTTCTACGGTATCATGAAGCAAGGCACAAACGATGGCCAGCGTGCCAAGCCCCAATTCCTCAGCGGCAATTTTGGCAACAGCCAAAGGGTGGTAGATGTACGGCTCCCCACTTTTTCGGCGCATGTCTTTGTGCGCTTCAAGCGCCACATCAAAGGCTTTGCGAATTTTATTTCGATCTGCCCTGCTCTTGGAGCGGTTGCAGACGCGGAGAAGGCCACGGTATCGGCGGACAATCTCCTTGTTTTCTTCAACTAAATCTATTTCCACGGTTCGAAACTAACGGACAAACCACTTTGGGTCAAGCACGTAAGGCTGAAATTGTTAAAAGTGAATAGCTGAAAAAGTTTTGTTGGTAAACTACCCCAAATTGTTTATTTTTGGCACTTAACCAAAATTTATTAGAATGGACTTTAAAGTTTTATTCCAAGGAAAATGTAGAATTTTTGCTTTTGTTTTCGCGGCATTGTTGATGTTGACGAACATTCAGTCACAAGCACAGTGCGTGGCCAACGAGAGTATCTCTTTTTCTCCAATGCCAACGGCAGGCGTTTATAACCCAGGCGACATTGTGACAATTTGTTACACTGTTGATTACACCCAAGCTTCAGGAAGTTGGGTGGATGGTTTTCAGGTATTATTGGGCACCAGTTGGACCAACATTACGCCGCTAACAGCACCTTCTGCTTGTGCAACGGCGGGAACAGGACAATGGATCTGGCAAACAAGTTTAACGGCAACAGGTTCAGGTTTGGTTTGGGGCCAGGGCTATTATTACGATACTAACCTTGATGGTGATGGTGGTAATGATTATGGTGATGCAGGAAGCTGTACCATCGGGTTCTGTATCACGGCTCAATATGTGGACAATACAGACATGTCAGTTTCAGTAACTACAGGTGGAGATGGAAGTATGGGATCTTATACAACAGATTGCCCACTGGCAGCTTATGTTGGAACACCCATGTCGGATAATGACGCCGATGGTTTCCCTGTTGGAACGGATTGCGATGACAATAATGCTGCAGTATTCCCTGGAGCGTTAGAGATTTGTGACTTGATAGATAATAACTGTGATGCAGTTATTGATGAGGGATTTGATATAGATGGTGATGGTTACACCACTTGTAACGGAGATTGCAACGACAACGATCCTACTGTTTGGATTGGAGCAACATGTGATGACGGAAATCCTGCTACATCCAATGATTTGATTCAAGCGGATTGTTCTTGCGGAGGAATATTAGGTGACGAACCAACAAACGCCTTTACAGCCGATCCGGCAACGGGTTGTATTGATATTACAGTTGATCCTGCTACCTACACGATTACAACTGCTGTCACAGCGCCCGGTTGTGCCGGAAATTTAGTAGGTTCTGAAAATCCAGAGTTGTGGATTTTGTTGAATGTTCCTGCGAACGATACTTTATTTTTGTCCCCTCAAGGAACTGTAGATGCTGGTATGGCGGCTTATACCTATGACGCCGGAACCAACACGTACACTTTGTTGGGTTGTGATGATGATACGGGTCCTGGTTTAATGCCACAATTGACCATCATTGGTCAAGGTGCTGGAACACCGATCTATGTTTCATTGTGGGCATATTCTTCTGGATTTATCAATTTCAGTTTCTGTTCAGCAACTTGTGCCACCGCAGTGGCTTATTGGCCTGATGTGGATGGTGATACTTTTGGTGATGCCAATGCTACACTGACTTTGACTTGTTCTCCAGATCCAACATGGGTCACCAATAATACAGACTGTGATGATAGCAATGTTGCAATTTTCACCGGTGCTACGGAATTGTGCGATGGTTTAGACAATGATTGTAATGGAGTTGTTGATGACAACTGCGTTGGTGTAGTAGATGCTGATGGTGATGGTTTTGATACGACTACAGATTGTAACGATGCAGATCCTACAATTAATCCAGCGGCAATCGAGATTTGTGATTTGATTGATAACAATTGTGATGGTCAAATTGATGAATTTGTTACAACTACTTTTTATGCTGATGCTGACGGTGATGGCTTTGGTGATGTAAACACACCTATCGAAGCTTGTACACAACCTGCTGGTGCTGTAGCCAACTTGGACGATTGCGATGATACCATGATGACTTACACCGATGTAGATGGTGATGGTCAAGGTGGTGCCACTGTGGATCCTTGTGGTGTAGCCACTACAGGCGACTGTAATGATAATGATGCGACAATCAATACGACAGCCACAGAAGTTTGTGGAGACAATATCGATAACAACTGTAATGCTCAAATTGATGAAGGTTGCGTAGCTGCGGATAATGATGGTGATGGTTTTGATTCAACAGTAGATTGTAATGATAACTGTGCCGCTATTTATCCAAATGCACCATGTAACGATGGAAACGAAACCACGGTAGGTGAGGTAATTCAGCCTGATTGTACTTGTGGTGGTGGTACAACGATTACAACTTGTCTTGGTCCACAAAGTATCTCTTTTGATCCAGCACCTACAGGTGGATCTTGGCCAATTGGAACACCAGTGACTATCTGCTATACATTGGATTATGGACAAAATTCGGGTGACTGGTTGGATGGTATGGCCATCTCTTTGGGAGCTGGTTGGGCTTATCCAACCCCTGTTCAAGCACCAATCGAATGTAATGGCGGACCCGGTAACTGGATTTGGCAAGATACGATCGTGCCAACAGGCGGACAGGCCTATCCTTCTTACTTCGGTGGATATTATTATGACTACAACAACGACGGAAACGGTGGCGCTGACTGGGGTGATGCTGGTTCATGCGTCATGAGCATGTGCTTTACTTCAACTACGGTAGGAACGACAGATCTTTGGATTGGTGTGGCCTCAGGTGGTGATAGCCAATTCGGAAGTTACACTTCCACAACGGGCTGTCCAATCGAACCCTATATCATTGATCCTGCAACAGCAGTTACAAGCTGTGACATCACTTTCCCTTATTGCGCAACGCCCTCTGCTTGTGACACATTGACCAACATGTACGATTTGACTGTTGCTCAAAATAACTATATTTCTACACAATTGGCTCCAGCTGCTGGAACCATGGACATCACTTTGGATGGTAACTTGATTCAAAGTTTGACCGCTCCATTTAACTCAATTATTCCGGTGAACATCACTGGTCTTACTTCGGATGGTTTGAGCCATACTTTGGCTGCTTCCTATAGCAATGCTCCTGCATGTTTGGGTTCTGTAACCTTCACTGCTCCAGCGTTCTGCGCGGGTCAGGATACTGACTTAGATGGATATCCCGCAGCTACAGATTGTAATGACAACGATCCGACAATCAATCCTGGCGCAACAGAGTTGTGTGATTTGATTGACAACAATTGCGACGGTGTAATTGACGAAGGATTTGATGTGGATGGTGATGGTTTTACTTCTTGTAATGGCGACTGTAATGATGCAGATCCTTTGGTTTGGATCGGAGCAACTTGTGACGATGGAAATCCAAACACAACGAATGATTTGATTCAAGCAGATTGTACCTGTGGAGGTGTTTTGGGTGATGAGCCTACCAATGCCTTTACTGCAGATCCTGCGACTGGTTGTATCAACATTACTGTTGACCCTGCAACTTACACAATTACTACTGCTGTTCCTGCTCCTGGTTGTGCTGGAAATACTGCGGCGTCTCCAAATCCTGAAGTATGGGTATTGGTGAATGTTCCTGCGAATGACACATTGTTCTTATCTCCTCAAGGTACAGTAGATGCTGGTATGGCGGCTTACACTTTCGATGCTACTACCAATACATACACGCAATTGGGTTGTGATGATGATACAGGACCTGGCTTGATGCCACAATTGACCATCATTGGTCAAGGTGCTGGTACACCCATCTATGTTTCTCTTTGGGCTTATTCTTCTGGTTTCATCAACTTCAGCTTCTGTGCAGCTTCTTGTACTACTGCTGTTTCATATTGGCCAGATACGGATGGTGATACTTTTGGTGATGCCAATACGCCTGCCGTTTTGACTTGTACGCCAGATCCAACTTGGGTAACCAACGGAACCGATTGTAATGATACAGATCCTGCTGTCAATACTTCCGTAACTGAGGTTTGTGCTGATGGAATCGATAACAACTGTGATGGACAAGTGGATGAAGGATGCACAACAGATGTCGATGGTGATGGTGTTGTTACAGCTTTAGATTGTAATGACAATGACCCAACAGTTTATCCTGGTGCTACTGAGATTTGTGACTTAATCGACAACAACTGTGATGCAGTAATCGACGAAGGTTTTGATGTTGATGGTGATGGATTTACTTCTTGTAACGGTGACTGTAATGATAACGATCCAACCATTTGGACAGGTGGAACTTGCGATGATGGCAATCCTGGAACTTTTGGTGATACTTATGATGCAACTTGTACTTGTGTGGGAATCACGAGTGCAATAGCAGGTGACGAGCCTTTCAATGCTTTCACTGCAGATCCTGCAACTGGATGTATTGATGTAACTGTAGACCCTGCTACTTATACCATCACTACTTTGGTGCCCGCACCTGGTTGTGCTGGAAATACTGCAGCTTCTCCAAATCCTGAAGTTTGGGTGTTGTTAAATGTCCCAGCGAATGATACCTTGTTCTTGAATCCTCAAGGAACAGTAGATGCTGGTATGGCTGCTTATACGTATGATGCAGCGACTGGAGTTTATACCCAATTGGGTTGTGATGATGACTCAGGTCCTGGCTTGATGCCACAATTGACCATCACTGGTCAAGTTGCGGGCACTCCAATTTATGTTTCTTTGTGGGCGTACTCATCTGGTTTGATTAACTTCAGTTTCTGTGCTTCAAACTGTATTACTCCTTTGGCCTATTATCCTGATTTGGATGGCGATACTTTTGGTGATGCAACAGTTGCAGCGGTTTATACTTGTTCTCCAACAGGAAACTTGGTTGCGAACAACTCCGAT
>CANFLZ010000013.1 GCA_947448135.1 Flavobacteriales bacterium | reverse complement strand
AATGGCAGTGGCTTTGTTGGCCTGAAGTGCAAACGGAACGGACATCATCTGTTGGGTACCCATGTCCACATAACCTGCTCCAATGTTGGCTTCTACTTGAATAAATTTGCTGGTGTTGCTCCAGTTGATGCCGGCAAAAGTGCCTTGGATGGCGGTTCCTGTGCCGAATTGCGTGTTGATCAATCCGAAAGCGTTGGTGGTCAATGCTTGCGTTTCTTGGTACTCCACTGTTCCACTCGTTGTCCCTTGGTGCAACGAGAAACGAACCGTCACGGCAGCATTGCTCAAGGCTACGCCATTATTGTCTCGGATCACCGCTTGATAAGGAATGCCAGCTGGCACGCTCTCAGCAGGTGTTCCCGCTGTAACGTTGCCACCTCCTCCACTGCTATTGTTTGTTGCGCCCGTGTACAACGCGGTGATTTCTTCTTGAGTGAGGGCGCGGTTGTAGATGGCGATGTCGTCCAAATATCCAACAAAAGGTTGAAACATCCCTGAATTTCCGAATGTTAAAGGTGTATTTGTATCAGGATATGGAGTAAATTGAATTGAACTTCCCGGAACTGAATTGTAATAAACTGTCCATGAACCATTGCTATAAGTACCAACAATATGAACCCATGAATTTTGTTGAATATTTCCCTGATAATATCCACCAGTGTATGAAAGATTAACACCTCCGAAAATTATAAGATCAGTTTCATAGGCCAATTGCCAATTAAATTGTGATGATCCGTTGGGTCTCTTTCCCATAATATGTTGAGGAATAGAATTTCCCATTAAATCGTACCACACACTTACGGAAAACTCACCAGATTGCGGAATTCCTAAATCACTATTGTGCGCAATCTCAATTGTGTTTCCATCAAAACTATAAGCACTATTCGCATTGCCATTTCTATCATTCGTCAACGTAGCTCCATTCACTGTCCCATGATTCCCGTTCCCACTTTCGTCATTGGCATTGCCATTGAAGGGCCAGTAGCCTACGAGACCGTTGGTGGGGAGGTAAGCCGGTGTGGTAGGCACTTCCAATTCATTGCAAATACCATCTCCATCTGTATCATTGATACAAGTTCCTGCACAGGTCAAATAAGTCTGAGCTGGAAACGTGCACGACCCATCTTCTTGTGTGGCTGAGGCGTTGTAGTTGCAGGCGGTGTTGTTTGTGCAGCCTGCTATACTGGTCACACTCGAATACATGGCCGTGATTTCAGAAGATGTGAGAGCGCGATTGTAAATTGAAATTTCATCAAGAAAACCTTTATAAAATTCCGATGCGTATCCTTGGTTGGGTGAAAGATTCCCAAAAATCAAGGAACAATAATAGCTAATTGGCGTAATCGAAGATGAAACTGTATAATCTAGAATACCATTCACATAAAAACTATAGGTGTTTTGAACTTTAACAATTGAAATATTATACCACTGACTGTATTCAAATAATGGGAAATTAAATTCATGATTCCCCAAATTGCCTCCGATAATATTCCATACATGTTGAGTAGGATCTGAATTCTTACCAAAATACAACTTTTGATTTGTACCATATAAACCAAACGCAACTGCAGTTCCATCATGCGGAATAGTATTCATGATGCAGCTATTACTTGTATTACTATTTGGTTTAAACCAAAAACAAATGGAGTTCTCATTCCAACCGTTGTCAAAAAAAGCATTTCCAATAATTATAGAATTCGAAGTCCCGTCGAAATAATACGCACTATTCGCATTGCCATCTCTATCCGCTGTCAACGTAGCGCCATTCACTGTTCCGTTGTTTCCATTCCCACTCTCATCATTGGCATTGCCATTGAAGGGCCAGTAGCCCACTAGACCGTTGGTGGGGACGTAGGCGGGAATTTGGGAAAAAAGGAATGATGGGGAAAGTAGAATGAGAAACAGAAACAGAATGAGAAAGGGGGAAGTTTTGGTTTTCATAACGTTGGTTTTAAGGCGCTCAAATATAAGGATTTGAAATCATAATTTATGTATATACATAATATAAATATGTGAGAAAAATCAAGGGATAAACAACCGTGCAAACCACTTCGTTACATTCTCATTCTGTTTCTGTTTCTCGCTTTGAATTGACCACCTTGCCCAGACAGCGAAGCTCGTCTGGGCCCGTCCCGACAGCGCTTGCGCTCGTCAGGACACCCCTCCTTTCCTTCACTGCGTTCAGGCAGGAGGGGAAATTCAGTCCACAACCCCTTACCTTAAACCGATCCACTGATTCACCGATTTACCGGGCGAATGCCCATTCGCCCCTACCGATCCACCGGGCGAATGCCCATTCGCCCCTACCGATCCACCGGACGAAGTCCATTCGCCATTATGTGCATAATTTATAGGTTGACATCTTACACAACAAAATGGAAATTTGCAAGATGAAATCGTTTCAAAAAATCAGAACAATTCATTTCCCAAAATGGGAACTAATTAATATATTTGTGCTTTGAGAGTAATTGCAAAAAGTACCCTCCGTTCCTTTTGGGAAAAACATGCGGACAGTGAAAATGCCCTAAAATGTTGGCACAAAGAAGCCGTTGAGGCGATGTGGAAAAATCCGAAACAAATCAAACGGATGTACCCATCAGCGAGCTTTCTGAACAACAATCGCATTGTTTTTAACATCAAAGGGAACAAATACCGATTGATTGTGCGCATCAATTTTGATTATGGAATCGTTTGGATTCGATTTATTGGAACGCACGCAGAATATGACAAAGTGGATGCATCAAATATTTAGAGAAATGAAAATCATAAAAACAGAGAAAGCATACCGACAAGCCCTTCAAAGACTTGAGGAAATTTTTGATGCAAAAAAAAATACAGCCCAAGGTGATGATTTGGAATTACTTTCCTTGCTAATTGAACAATACGAAAAGGAAAAGTTCATCATATCATTCCCGGACCCGATTGATGCCATCCAATTCAGAATGGAGCAAATGGGATACAAGCAAAAAGACCTGGCCGAAATTATCGGACTCAAGAGTAGGGTCAGTGAAATTCTCAACCGCAAGCGCAAACTTACTTTGGAAATGATTCGCAAATTACATGACGCCATGGGCATTCCAACGGAGGTGCTGGTGAGGGAATACTGATTCTCAGATTCACTGATTTACCGATTCACCATTCCTCATCAACAACTCCATCTCCGCCTGCATGCGCTGGGCTTCTGCTCTGGCGGCTTGGGTATAATCGGAACCGTTGGACGCATACAAAATACTACGCGAGGCATTAATGAGCAAGCCTCCATCTGGAGTCAATCCGTGTTTCATGACCTCTTCCAAACTTCCACCTTGTGCACCTACTCCTGGAACCAACAGGAAATGGTTGGGTATGATCTGTCGAATTTCGCCGATCATCTCTGCCTTGGTTGCGCCCACTACAAACATGACGTTGTCCGCGGTGCCCCAACTGGCTACTTTTTCAATAACATTTAAATACAACTTCTTGCCTTCGGTTTCCAACATCTGAAAATCTTTGGATCCGGCATTGGAGGTCAAGCCCAACACGATCGCCCACTTGCCTTCAAATCCTATAAATGGCTTAACACTGTCCTCACCCATGTAGGGGGCGATAGTGACCGAATCACAACCGTAAGTTTCAAAAAAGGTCTTGGCATAATACGTACTGGTGTTGCCAATGTCGCCGCGCTTGGCATCTGCTACGATAAAATGATCCTTGCCAATGTACTTCACTGTTTCTTCAAACAAGTCCCATCCTGCTTTGCCCATGCACTCATAAAAGGCCAAATTGGGCTTGTACGCCACCGCAAATTCGCGGGTGGCATCAATGATGGCTTTGTTGAACTCCAATGGACTTACACCCGCTGGGATTTTTTGTATATCGATATCCAAGCCCACACACAAAAGGGACTTCTTGCTTCTGATCTGCGCGACGAGTTCTGCTCTGGTCATGATTTAATCGTTATTTCCGGCCAATAATTTCTCTGCATTTTCCGCTACTTGCAATGCCTCAATGATGTCATTGATCTCTCCATTCATCACTGCATCCAAGTTGTACAAAGTCAAATTGATGCGGTGATCGGTCATGCGACCTTGGGGATAATTGTAGGTTCTAATTTTAGCTGAACGGTCTCCAGTACTCACCAACGACTTTCTCATGCGGGCTCTCTCCTCCTGTCTCCTGTTGACCTCAGCCTCGAAAATTCGGGTGCGCAACATCTGCATGGCCTTTTCATTGTTCTCGTGCTGTGAGCGTCCCTCTTGACAAGCGGCGATGACGCCCGTTGGAATGTGCGTCAAACGCACCGCAGATTCTGTCTTGTTGACGTGCTGACCACCTGCACCACTGGCACGGTAAGTATCGCGCTGAATGTCTGCGGGATTGATAACCACATCAAATTCCTCCGCTTCCGGCATCACAGCCACTGTAGCGGCCGATGTATGCACCCGTCCTTGGGCCTCCGTCTCTGGAACGCGTTGCACACGATGAACTCCACTTTCAAATTTCATAGTGCCATATACATCCACACCTTGGACTTCAAATACAACTTCTTTAAAACCTCCTGCTGTTCCTTCGCTCAAGCTCAACACCTCATACTTCCATCCTTTGGTGGCGACATACCTTGTGTACATCTTGAACAAATCACCCGCAAAAATAGCGGCCTCATCTCCTCCAGTACCTCCACGAATTTCAACCACACAGTTGCGCTCATCTTCAGGATCCTTGGGAATGAGCATCATCTTGATTTCGTTCTCCAATTCCTCAATTCTTGGCGCCAACTCGTCGTATTCCATTTGTGCCAGCTCCTTCAAACCCGCATCTTCTTGGCTGTACAATATATCCTTGGCGCCTTGAAAATCATCCTTTGCTTTCTTGTACAACTTCCCCTTCTCTACTAAATTTTCAAGATCCTTGTACTCCTTCATCAACGAAGGATAACGCTTCATATCTGCAATCACCGACGGATCGGTAATCAATTTAGACACCTCCACATGACGATCTTCAATCGCCAATAATCTTTGTACCAAATCCAACATTAGCTGTAATATTCAAATGTTCCTGACTGACCAACGATGGTCAACTGTTTACTTTCACTCGCTTCCACTCGTCCGATAATCTGCGCCTCGATATTCATTCGCTTTGCGATTTGAATCATCTCCTGAGCACTTGCTTCATCTGTATAAATCTCCATTCGATGTCCCATATTGAATACGCGGTACATCTCTTTCCAATCCGTTCCACTTTCGCTTTGAATCAGACGAAACAAAGGAGGAACGGGCAACAAATTGTCTTTGACAACATGCACCTTATCGACGAAGTGAAGCACCTTGGTTTGTCCGCCACCACTGCAATGCACCATGCCCTTGACTGCAGATCGATTCCAATCTAAAATTTGTTTGATCAACGGCGCATAGGTTCTTGTTGGCGATAAAACCAACTTACCGGCATCTAAAGGAACTCCTTCTACTGCTTGGGTCAATTTCTGACTTCCGACATACACCACTTCTTGCGGCAAAGAAGGATCAAACGACTCTGGAAATTTTGTTTTGTATTCTTTATCAAAAACATCATGGCGCGCAGAGGTCAATCCATTGCTTCCCATTCCGCCATTGTATTGACTTTCATAAGTTGCTTGACCATAAGACGCAAAGCCCACGATGACTTGACCCGCGGCGATGTTTTTGTTATCAATGACATCAGATCTTTTCACGCGAGCCAGTACAGTAGAATCCACGATGATGGTGCGAACCAAATCACCCACGTCAGCCGTTTCACCGCCTGTGGTCTGGATACCAATGCCGCTGGCATTTAATTCCTTTACCAAGGTCTCTGTCCCTTCAATGATGGCTTTGATGACTTCTCCTGGAATCAACTGCTTGTTGCGCCCAATTGTGGAGCTCAACAAGATGTTGTCCGTAACACCCACGCAAAGCAAATCGTCGATATTCATGATGAGCGCATCTTGGGCAATTCCCTTCCAAACGGAAAGGTCACCTGTCTCTTTCCAATACATATAGGCCAGAGACGACTTGGTGCCTGCGCCATCGGCATGCATCACCAATGCATATTCAGGATCGCCAGTCAAGGTATCGGGAACGATTTTACAAAATGCTTGGGGGAATAAACCTTTGTCCACATTGGCAATGGCTTGGTGCACATCTTCTTTCTGTGCACTTACTCCTCGGAGTTGGTATCGGTTAGAATCTGACATAAAAAAAGCAGCGGGACTAGCCCGCTGCAAAAATAGATTGAATATTTTTCTTTCTGTCTAAAACTTACTCGAAGTCTTGAACATTATGGTTTCTTTGGAGCTGGTTTACCACCCGTTGTTGGTGCTGGCTTACCACCTGGAGCTGGCTTGCCACCTGGAGCAGTTGCAGGCTTGCCGTCTGTCTTCGGTGTAGCATCCGGCTTGTTGGGATCGAAATCCGTCGCCAAGATGCGGAAAACAGTACGACGGTTCAACTGATGCGCCAATTCTTTTTCTTCGTTGGTGGCCAATTTACCGATATACTCTTCTGTCAAAACATCACCTGCTTTGAAAGTTCCTTGATCTTTTTTCATGGTCAAAGGTTGTTTTTCACCTTTACCCACTGGCACGATACGACGTGCATCGATTCCCTTGCCTACCAAATAATCTACGCAAGTTTTGGCACGACCATCTGACAATGTTTGGTTGGCATCATCGCTACCACGCGCATCGGTGTGGGCTTCCAATTGGATCTTCCAAGTTTTGTTCTTGGACAACAACTCGTACAAATAGTTCAATGAGTCTTGAGAATTAATGGTCTCTGTCATCAACAACTCAGTTTTGTTATAAGGATACTGAACCAAAGGCATGTGGTATTCCACGTCTTTCTCAATCGGAATCAAGAAATATTCTTTGGCAAAGTTTGTATTCTCTTTCAAGTTACGTGTTGAGAAACGGTCGCCGGGGATTCCGATGTAATCTGTTTTATCGATATCCACCATGTAGGTATTCTCAGCCAATACTTGTGTGTTGTCTAAGTTGAAAGCACCTGATTTGTCCGTAGACAATTTGTATTCCGCTCCATCTGTACTTTTCACAACTACTGTTGCACCTTCGATTGGATTACCTGTTTTGTCATCGTAAACAAAACCTTGCATGGTGAACAATACAGGCTTGTCTTTGAATTGGTAGATATCATCCTTTCCTTTTCCACCTGGACGGTTAGAAGTAAAGAATCCAGCGAACTCAACCCCGTATAATTTCTTAGCGTTGCGATCAATGATCAAAGCGAAATCATCAGAAGAAGAGTTGATCGGATGACCTAAGTTGGTTGGCGCAGAGAAAGACATGTCCTCTCCTTTGGTTGATTTGAAAATATCAAATCCACCCAATCCAGGAATCGCGTTAGAAGCGAAGTACAATGTATTGTCATCAAACCATGGGAACATCTCGTCGCCATTGGTATTCAAGCTGCTGATATTTTTAGGAGCGCCCCACTGATCATTCTTTTTGTCATAGGTGCTGTACCATAAGTCCATTCCGCCTTTTCCGCCTTTTAAGTTGGAAGCGAAAACCAAGTACTTGCCATCATGTGTCAAGCAAGGATGACCGAATACGATAGAGTCGCCATTTGTTTTATCAAAAACCACTTTGATGGGTGCCTCAAACTTGTCATTGGAATATTTGGCCATTTTGATTTCACAAGGGTGATATGCACCTTCTTCGTATTCACAAAAAGTGAAATACATCTCGCCAAAATCTTTGGTGAAAGTAACAGGACCCTCATTGTGCATCGTATTGATCACATTGCTGACTGGCTGAGGAGTTGCAAATTTCCCTTTTGGATCTCTCAATACTGTGAACAAATCCATGAAGTCTTCTCCTGTCTTGGGATCGTTTGTTCCACCCATGGCTGATTTGCGAGAAGAAGAAAGAATGAACATGTCGCCATCTTTTCCTTTCTTGGCTGCGTAATTCAATGCATAGTCAAACTCTGGCGTGCTCAATTCAGAAACCAAATCGACTTCGATTTTTGATTTTTGATTTTTCAAATCCGCTGCATTTTGACACAACTTGATGGCCATGTTTCCTTTCTCACGGTCTCCACCATTCTCCTGGAATTTCTTGAATTGAACGATGGCATCTTCATACTTTCCTTGCATTTGCAAACAAGTACCCCAGTTGAAATGCAACATGGGATTGGTTTTTCCGTACATCGCACGACCTGACTTGTCATACCACTCAATGGCCTCATTCCAACGGGTCATCAAGCGATAACACTCTCCCACATTGAAATAGCTTTGCGCTTTGATGGTGAGATCCTTAATTTTTGGACCTGCGATTTTGTATTCTTCAGCAGCCTCTTGGTATTGACGAGATGCAAAAAAAGAATCCGCCTTTTTCAATTCCTTTTGAGACCATGCCACAGTGATGCTACATCCCAATAAAAAGGCCATTAAAATTTTCTTCATTGTAATTGAACTTTAATTTTCCAGCAGTTTTGAACTTTTGCGAATATAACCAAAAACAAATAGAGACCCAAAAAGGGCCTCTATTTCTTTTCACACCTATCCAACCTTGGATTAGTTGGTAAACAAAATCTCTCTCATTTTAGGCAAAGGCCAAGCCTCATCCTCGACAATCAACTCCAAACGGTCGGCCGCTGCGCGTGCCTCATCCATCAATGGTTTGATACGTCCAGCAAACAACTTGGCTTGCTTTTCTGTATCCGAAGCATTGGCTTTTGTGCGCTCCACTTCGATTTGATCGATGGCTTGCTTGATGGCATTTACCTCTTTGCTGATGCCTTTGATCAAATTCAATTGGGTGCTTGCAGCCTCTTTGAATTCAGAAGCTGTCAATATGGATTTCAATCCACTCACGTTATCAATCAACTCACTTTGGTAGCGCAATGCTGCTGGGATGATGTGGTTGATTGCCAAATTGCAAGTCAAGGCAGCTTCAATGTCACGCTTGCGGCTGAATGTTTCCATTTCGATTTCATAACGAGCATGAATTTCTTCAGGCGTCAATACATTCAAACTTTGAAACATCTTTTGAATGTCCTTGTTCTTCCAAATGGCCAAGGCACTTGGCGTATCGCTGAAATTGGACAACCCACGTTTTTTGGCTTCCTTCACCCACTCGTCACCATATCCATTTCCTTCGAAACGGATGGCCTTGCTCATTTTGATCAAACGTTGCAATTCCTTTAATATCGCTTCGTCTTTGTCATCGCCTTTGCTGATGCGCGCATCCACATCTTTTTTGAATTGCAACAAACGTTGCGCTACGATGGTATTCAATACGATCATTGCATTGGCGCAATTGGCGCTCGATCCCACAGCGCGGAATTCAAATTTGTTACCCGTGAAAGCAAAGGGCGAAGTTCTATTTCTGTCGGTATTGTCCAACAATACTTGTGGCAATTTTCCGATGTTCAACTTCAACTCAATTTTATCTTGCGGAGTCATTTTACCCGCCTTGATGTTTTTCTCCAAATCGTCCAACATGGCCGACAATTGGTCGCCCAAGAAACAACTCATGATGGCTGGTGGAGCCTCATTGGCACCCAAACGATGGTCGTTTCCAACAGAAGCGATACTGGCGCGCAAGACATCTGCGTTTTCATAAATCGCCGCAACTGTATTCACGAAGAAAGTCAAGAATTGAAGATTGGTTTTTGGATTTTTACCGGGCTTCAAAAGGTTGACGCCGGTATTGGTGCTCAATGCCCAGTTGTTGTGCTTACCACTTCCGTTTACTCCTTCAAAAGGTTTCTCGTGCAACAAGATTCTGAATTGGTGTTTGCGCGCCACTTTGTTCAATAGATCCATCAACAATTGGTTATGGTCATTGGCCAAGTTGGCTTCTTCAAACATGGGAGCTACTTCGAATTGATTGGGTGCAACCTCATTGTGACGAGTAGTCACAGGAATACCCAACAAATGCGCTTCTTGCTCAAAGTCTTGCATAAAGGCCATGGCGCGTTCTGGGATTGAACCAAAATAATGATCCTCCAATTGTTGTCCTTTCGCTGGACGAGCGCCAAACAAAGCGCGTCCTGTCATGGCGATATCGGGACGTGCCAAGAACAATGCTTCATCAATCAAAAAGTATTCTTGCTCCCATCCCAAGGTCGTATTCACCTTCACGACCTCTTTATCAAAATATTGACATACCGCGGTGGCAGCGACGTCAACAGCGTTCAAAGCCTTCATCATTGGCATTTTGTAATCCAATGCGTGACCTGTATACGAAATGAAAATTGTCGGAATACACAAGGTTGTTCCGACGATAAAAGCGGGAGAAGACGGATCCCACAAAGTGTATCCGCGCGCTTCGAAAGTATTGCGAATACCACCGTTGGGAAATGAAGATGCATCAGGCTCTTGTTGCACCAACATCGTTCCTTCAAATTTTTCAATAGCACGACCATCTCCAAGCGGCTTGAAGAAGCTATCATGCTTTTCAGCTGTCGCACCTGTCAAAGGTTGAAACCAATGCGTGTAATGCGTTGCTCCTTTGCTCATCGACCATTCTTTCATAGCAGAAGCCACGTGATCCGCTAAAGAGCGATCGATGCGTGTTCCCAAATTGATGCACTCCATCAACTTCTCGTAAACGTCATCTGTCAAATACTCACGCATACGGAAAGGAGAAAAGACATTGGCTCCAAAGTAGTCAGAAACCTTGGAACTGGGGGCTTTCACTTCTGCTGCTTGGCGTGTGTTTAACTCGGCCAAAGCTTGAAAACGGGTCATACTCATATTGATTTTTTTTGCAAAGATATTCCCTGAAGCAGGGGAAATTCAAAAAAAAATCAACTTTTCTTAATAACACCCTCCTTTTTTAGGGGGTCTGTTCAAAATAATTACACTTTTTGGAGTTCACCCCCCTCATTTTGGATGACAATTCCAAAATCCAGTTGATTTCGTAAATATTCAATCACCTCATCCGAAGAAACGGATGGACATGATTGCATGCAAGCTTCCCAGCTCATGGATTTTTGGGACAAAAGATGCAGCAGGTGTTTTTTCCAATCATCGCTTGCTGCTTGTCGTTGTTTTTCAACACAACGGTCGCAAATACCACAATCCTGAGGTATGATTTGGTCGAAATATTCAGACATGGCCCTGGATCTGCACAATGGAGAATCGACGTATTCCCACATTTTATTCCAACGGCGCCTGTCATTCTCGTATCGATCCTCGAGTACAGTTTTGGGAATCAGCAACGAAGCGGGATGGACACGAGGGAGCAGCAGAGTCAAGGAAGGTTTCATCAATTGCTGCTCGTATTGAATCGCCCCTATCCCCTGCAATCCAACCAAAAGTTGAATGACATAATCCACACTGGTGCGCATGTTCCTCGCCATTTCATTTTCATTGACTTTCACTTCCAATGCCTGATTCACGCCATACATACGAAGCATGATATCCACAATCGCCGACCATTTGCGATTTTTTTCTTTGAGCTCCAGCAATTGTCTACTCGAGAAAAGATAAGTCACCTTGGATGGCTGGAAAGCCGCTTCGTTCAATTGAAAATATTGCGCTCTTTCCAATGTGTGCAGACAATGAAAAACTTGTTGCCGACTCAGCCCTGTGCGCTCCGCCCATGTGTCCAAGGCCAACTCACCATTCTCCCACTGACCATTGCCTATGGCCAATTGAAAAAAGTCCATCACCGTTTGGTACACTTTTAAAATGGCCTCCCGCGAAGGGTATTGCAATCGAATGCGTTCTTCACCTTCTGCCTTCTCGTCTTGCTGCACCATCAAAATAGCATAGGCCTTCTGTCCCGCGCGACCCGCGCGACCGGCCTCTTGAAAATAAGCCTCTGGGGAATTGGGAATATCCCAATGCAATACACTTTGCACATCCGGCTTGTTGATGCCCATTCCGAAAGCGTTGGTCGCCACCATCACCCGCACCTCATTTTCCAACCATTCAGCTAGCACTTCTCTTTTTCTGAATGCCGCTACTCCTGCATGAAAATAATGCGCCTTGATGTCCTTTTGATTCAGCGCCTTGGCAATTTCTTCTACGCGCGCGCGAGAATTGGCGTAAACGATTGATGCGCCCTGTATCTTTTCCAAATACGTTTCCAGTTGCCCCATTTTATCCTCGGTGTTCTTCACACCATAACCCAAGTTGGGTCGCAACCAATTTCCTGCAATTTGTATGGGATCATGAAGTTGTAATGAAGCGATGATCTCCTTTTGCACCTGATCGGTAGCGGTTGCTGTTAATGCCAAAATAGGAACCTCTGGATGCCATTCCTTGATGGCCGCTATTTCCATGTAAGCCGGCCTAAAATCATGCCCCCATTGAGCGATACAATGTGCCTCATCTACTGCAATCAACGTTGGACGCATATCCTTGAATCGCGCTTTGAAAAGATCATTTTTCAAACGCTCGGGTGAGACATACAAGAACCGAACTTCACCAAATACACATTCATTTAAAATGTAATCTACCTCTCTTTTTTTTTGATAAGAAGTGACCATCATCGCTTTCACTCCTCTTCGTTTGAGATCTTGGACCTGATCTTCCATCAGCGCTGTCAAAGGTGAAATCACAATACAAAATCCTTGTTTCACCAAAGTGGGAACTTGATAACAAAGCGACTTACCTCCACCTGTTGGTAACAAAGCCAGCACATCCCGTTGATTCAAAACCTCTTGAATGATGCGATCTTGCGGAGACCGCAAACTATCGTAACCCCAATAGTGTTTTAATATTTCATCAATGGACTTCATTTCTCAACTGCCCTATTTGCGATAAAAAAAAGGCCTTTCGGCCTTTTTAATTTTACATCATATTTTTTGCCGCTTGGTATATGCTTTTCGCATCCAAGCCATATTTCGTCATCAATTGATCCGGTGTTCCACTCTCTCCGAATGAATCATTTACACCAATGAAATGAATGGGACAAGGATGGTGCTGAGCCAAAGTTTGCGCTACACGACTTCCCAAACCGCCAATGATATTATGCTCTTCACAAGTAATTACCTTTCCAGTCTTCTTGGCACTTGCGACAATTGCTGCCTCATCCAAAGGTTTGATCGTATGGATATTGATTAAATCAACCGTGATCCCTTCGGCTTCCAATTGACGAGCTGCCTCAACCGCTGGCCAAACCAGATGTCCTGTCGCGATAATGCTCACGTGACTGCCGGCGTGAATATGCCATGCTTTACCAATTTCAAATTGATGATCAGGCGCTGTGAAGTTGGTCACTTTAGGACGACCGAAACGCAAATAAACAGGCCCTTCCATTTCGGCAATGGCCATGGTTGCTGCTTTGGTTTGGTTGTAATCACAAGGATTGATTACCGTCATTCCGGGCAACATACTCATCATCCCGATATCCTCTAAGATTTGATGCGTGGCACCATCTTCACCCAAGGTCAAACCTGCGTGTGAAGCGCAAATCTTGACATTCTTGTGCGAGTATGCAATGCTTTGGCGAATTTGATCGTACACACGACCGGTACTGAAATTAGCGAAAGTTCCTGTGAAAGGAATTTTACCACCGATGGTTAATCCAGCGGCCACTCCCATCATATTGGCTTCGGCGATTCCCATTTGGAAAAAGCGTTCTGGAAAAGCTTTCTGAAAAGCATCCATCTTCAAAGAGCCCGTAAGATCAGCGCACAACGCTACGACCTCGTTATTTTTTTTACCCGCCTCTAACAATCCCGCTCCAAAACCAGAGCGTGTATCGTTGGACGGTGACAATTCAAATTCTAACATGATTCTTGAATTAATAATCCCCTAAAGTTTCTTCTAACTGAGCCAATGCACGAGACAACTCCTCATCATTGGGGGCAACGCCATGCCATTTGTGTGTTCCTTCCATAAAGTCTACACCCTTTCCCATTGAAGTTGTCAATAAGATAACAATCGGCTGACCCTTACCAGCAGCTGCTTTGGCCTCGGCGATGGTTGTATTTAAAGCCGTCATGTCGTTACCGTTGGTATTGAAAACTTTCCAACCGAAAGCTTCCCATTTGGCTTGAAGGTTTCCAAGAGAAAGTACTTGCTCCGTAGAACCATCGATCTGCTGACCATTGAAATCTACAGCTGCAATTACATTGTCTACTTTGTTGTGAGCAGCATACATGGCCGCTTCCCAAACTTGCCCCTCTTGCAATTCACCATCTCCTTGCAACACATAAACCAAACTGTTGTCGCCGTTCAACTTCTTAGCAGAAGCCGCGCCGATGGCAGCAGATAAACCTTGACCCAATG
Source organism: Flavobacteriales bacterium (assembly GCA_947448135.1). Classification (GTDB taxonomy): domain Bacteria; phylum Bacteroidota; class Bacteroidia; order Flavobacteriales_D; family Sanyastnellaceae; genus CAMCTV01. The sequence continues at coordinate 38,569 of CANFLZ010000013.1, read as the reverse complement.
AACCACTAGCAATTCGAATTCCTTCCAAGTGTTCGTGAGTCGTCGGATGACCCTGCAAGCGGGTGTTGAGCTTTCTAAAAGTGGCCAATTCAGCAACAGGGAAATATCCGCTACGTGCCAAAACGCTGTACCATACCGGTGAAATATGCCCATTGGATAAAAAGAATAAATCTTGTCCCTTACCATTCATGTCCCATTGTGATGGGTTATGATTCATTTGATTGAAGTAAAGGGCGACTAAAAAGTCTGTGCAACCCAAACTTCCCCCGGGATGACCGCTATTGACTGCATGTACCATGCGAACAATATCACGGCGAACTTGAGAGGCAATTTGTTGCAGTTCGACTACTGATTTTGACATGTAATTAGGTTTTGACAAAGTTAGAATAAGTCGGTGTCAGCAATGTTTGATGTTCACCGATTGTGAAAAAACTAATGGAGGTTTGCTCTCATCCAATGCTTCCACCATTCAGAGCGCAATTGAGATTCCTTCTGTCTTTCAACGTCAAAAGAAAATTCAAACTGGACGGTCTCTTCAATAGCGTCGACATTTAAAATTAAAAACTCTGGTGAAGGTTGTTGGATATTGGGAACCAATTCCTTCATGATCGACAGGCATTTGCTCTCCCATACAACGGCATCAAAATTCTCAAGTGGCATCGTGATGAGCAACTCCAATCGCACCACCGACAAATTGGAATAATTGACAATAATTTCATTGGTCAAATTTCGATTGGGGATGATAATGGCCTCACCTTTTTCGGTTGTCAGTTGGGTATTGAGGATTTGAATTTCTCGCACCCTTCCTTTGGCTGAACCCACCAGAATATAATCTCCCAGTTTGAAAGGCTTGAACAAAAGAATCATGACTCCGCCGGCAAAATTTTGCAATTCACCTTGCAAAGACAAACCGATGGCCAATCCAGCGGCTCCGAGCAAGGTTACTAGACTGGTGATTTCAAATCCTGCCAATCCTGCCGCTGTAATCAACACAAAAACTTTTAAGCCAATATTCGCGAAGCTCTTGAAAAATGAACTGAGGTTGGGATCAAAAGCCCGTCTGAGCATGGTCGCTTCGAGCACACGTAATACGCGTCCAATCACATACCAGCCAATGATTAAAAAAGACAAAGCACCGATTAGATTGGGCAAGTACTGCCAAAATCGGTGCAACCATTCATTGATCATCTGATCCATAACATTAAAAAAAAAAGGGCCTAAGCCCTTGTGATTATTTGTTTCCTTCTTCAACTTGTTTAGAAGGGCTGATACCAGCTTTCTCGATGCGCAAACGACCTTGATCGATAGACATTACGATATCTGTTTCACCAATCTCAACTACTTTTCCATGAATACCGCCAAGGGTCATGACTTTATCGCCCACTTGCAAAGCCTCTTGAAATTTCTTGGCTTCCTTTTGTTTTTTCATTTGTGGACGAATCATGAAAAAATACATGATAACGAACATTCCACCAAACATGATCAATGTTCCCAAACCACCTCCACCTTGTTGTAAAAAAATCATCTTTTTCTGTTTTTAAATTTCTGAACAAATCTAATGCATTATCGAGTACGCTCCATATGCATTTTTCCTTCTTGTGTTTTGTTTTCAACTCCCACACCAACAACTTTGCCTTGGATGTACAAGATGTAATCCTTGGGCTCTGCATTGGTGGCAATATCGATTTTCTTCTTGACATTTCCAGATTCAGCTGATGCCTTGAACTCAATCACAATCTCTCCTGATTCACCAGGTGCAATGGGATCCTTGGGCCAATCCTTCAAACTGGTGCAGCCACAAGAAGGACGAACATCTGAAATGATCAAAGCCGACTTTCCTGCATTTAAAAACTGAAAAGTGTGCTGTACTGTTTGCCCAACAGCCATTACACCAAAATCAAAAGACGTTGAGTCAAATTGAATTTGAGGTCCTTCATACTCTTCTTTCTCTTCAGATGCTGTAGCAGAGAAGTGAATCATGTCAGAACTTACATTACCAGAGCCGTTGTTTTGACAGGCTGTTCCGAGAAACAACATCAAAACAAAAAAACATACATTGATATTAACGCTCTTCATAATAACCATCGAATTCGTTGGAATCAAAGTTCTCATCATCTCCAAATCCATACTCATCGTCCTCTTCATCATCACCAGCTTCTGCACCCAAATCTTCCTCCACTCCATCTCCTTCAAACATGGCATCCATTTCTTTTGAATCTTGATCTGGTGCATCGCCAAATGAAAGCGCCAAATGGGGGTAAGCCTTATCATCTTGAGAAGTTCCTACTTCAACCAATTCCACATAAAAAATCCACATGCGCATGAAATCGTACAAATACAGAATTTTGTCACCTACTTGATGAACCATTTCATGTAAAACAGCATTGTCCATGCTCACCACGCCATCTCCCATATCCATCAAAGGAATTTCCAATCCCTTTTCCCACTCTTCATTGCTGAGATAGAAACTCGCCATTTCGCCATCTTCAAAATCAAAGTGCTCTAAAATAGAGCGATGCAATTCGGCAAACGTAGAAGAAGTCGCCAATTCCAAATCACGAAATACATCTTCTTCCGTATCGACAATTACTCGAAACTTAAATGTTCCGAATGGTTCCATAGTGCTCTTCTTTGCCATAATCAACAATTTTTTATCGTTTCGATTGCCTCCAAAGGGTTGTTGTGTTTAAAGACATAATTACCAGCAACCAATGCATCGGCCCCAGCCTCTTTGAGCAAAGTTGCATTATCGCCATTCACGCCTCCATCCACTTCAATCAGGGTGTTGTAACCTCCCTCTAGAATCATCTGTTTTAATTCTTTTATTTTGGAATAGGTCCGTTCAATAAAAGTTTGCCCCCCAAAACCTGGATTCACGGACATGATTAACACCAAATCCAAATCACACAAAACATCCTTCAATACACTAACTGGCGTATGCGGATTCAGCGCTACTCCAGCTTTCATTCCATGGGCATGAATGCTTTGAATCGTGCGATGCAGATGGGTGCACGCTTCGAAATGAACAGTCAAATATTCGGCGCCCGCATTTTTGAAATCTACAATATATCGATCTGGATTGATGATCATCAAATGCACATCCATCACTTTCTTGGCATGCTTTGCGATTGCTGCTGTGACAGGCAGTCCGAAGGAAATATTGGGAACAAATTCGCCATCCATGATGTCGATATGAATCCATTGCGCTGATGATGCATTGAGCATCTCAACATCGCGTTGCAAGTTGGCAAAATCGGCACTCAGAACTGAAGGTGAAACTATCATGGGCTAAAATTACTGGGTTATTTCTTTTCAGCGAAAACAATTCTATTTTTTTCCTGTAAATCAGTGATTATACGCACCTGCCAATTGTTCGTGTCAAACAATTCCGCAACCTCCATCGCAAAATTCTCATGAACTTCAAATGCCACCATTCGACAAGGGCTATTCGCTGATTGAGCCAATCGAGCGATCTGGCTATAAAACAACAATGGGTCATTGTCAGGAACAAAAAGCGCCACATGCGGCTCATGATTGACAACCTCTGATTGCATACCATTTTTCTCGCTCTCCAAAACATAAGGAGGATTGCTGATCCAAACAGAAGCTTGATGTTGGATGGTTTCCGTAGTTAGAATATCCGCTTGAACAAATTCAACCTGTGCATTCAATCGTATTGCGTTGGCCTTGGCCACGCGCAATGCCTTTTCTGAGACATCCCAAGCTTCAACTGGAACGCCGGTTTCCAATGCGATGCTGATAGCGATACATCCTGATCCTGTCCCAATATCCCAAACACGATCGGTTGGTAAAATGTAAGGAATGACCGCTTGAACCAACTCCTCAGTTTCTGGTCGGGGAATCAACACATCGTGATCCAAACTAAACGATCTACCTCTGAAAAAACTTTCATTCACCGCATATTGCAGCGGTTGTCCCGCCTCAATTTTCTTGAGTGCAAAATGAATTTTTAAAATCTCAGACTCTGAAAATGTTCGGTCACCGTGCAGAATGGTATCGACCGGCGAAACATCCAATAAAGATTGAAGCAATACCTTGCGGAAATTATCCCGTTCTCTTTTGTCCTTTGCTGAAAGTCTTTCCTCAATCCAATTGACAACGTCCTTTAACCGATTACCGCTCAATTGGCCATTCATGGACGCTTCACCTTACTTGGTTTGATTTCTTCTGGTTTTTCTTTTGGATGGGCCGGATCTACATTGATTCTTTGCGGAGCAGGACTTTTCTCATCTGCCTTGCTTTTCAATTTCAAATATTCCTTGCTGCTGATGCTGGTAAAGACATCGTATCCTTTTCCGCCCAACAAAACATACCACTTTCCATTTTCAAATTTCCAAAGCGAACCCATTTCTCCTTTGAAATATTTGTTATGAAAAACAACAGGCGCTGGAACTTCAACCCAATTGGAATCTCGATGACTCTTGTCTGACTTATCAAAAACCACCAATACAACCTCGCCAAAATATTGACGTGTGTAAGCCAAAACTTTCCCGTCGTTTTTCAAGAATTCCAAATCGCCATAAATCAAGGCCATGTTCTTGTTTCTCAACTGGGCCAGCTTGCTGACACTTGCTTTCAATTTTCTCTGATCCACATTCAACTGATCAAAAGTCATCATGCGTCGGTTATCCGGATCGTTACCACCGGGCATACCAATTTCATCACCATAATAAATACAAGGAACACCAGGAACAGTCATCATAAAGGCCATCATTTGCTCCAGTTTACGATAGCCATTGAATCCTTGGTTTCGAATATCTCTGGACCATCCCGCAAGTTTTGCATCTTCGTCCATTTTGATACTGCCATCGGCATACGATATGAATCTGGCGCGGTCTTGATTGCCTGAAATTACACCCATCAAATGGTGGGATCCATAATAACGCAACGACTCTTCTGTGATTTTTTGCAAGTTGGCAAACGTGCTGGTCTCTTTTGCAAAAGCATCCACCATCGCATCATACAAATTGAAATCAAATTGAGCATCCAACATGCCACTTCCGATATAGCTCTGAATCAAACCTGGACTCCCGTAAGTTTCGCCAATTTGATACACCGAACGATTTGGGAAATCTCTTTTTGTTTTATAGGTCAAAGTCCTCCAGAAATCCGTACTGATGTGTTTGGTGGCATCGTGTCTAAATCCATCGATGTCATAGTTCTTTAACCAAAACATAGCAGTGTCTGTCATGGCATTGACGACTTCTGGTTTGGAGAAATCGAAAGTGGGTAAAAAAGTATCAAACCACGTTGTCAATCGATGTTCATCCCACTTTTCTGTATTCATTGTTCCATCTGGCAAATACAGAGGCGTTGTCCATCCCGGTTTGCTCTTGATCAAAGGATGATCTTGGTGCACGTGGTGGGCCACATAATCAACGATGATGTTCATGTCACGGTCATGAACATGATCGATCAAACTATCCAACTCATTTTCTGTTCCAAATCGGTGATCGATCTTGGTCAAAGCAATGGGCCAATAACCGTGGTAGGCAGAAAATTTACTGCGCTCACCACCCTTGTCCCACAAACCCCACGCTCCTTCCACATTGCGACAAATGGGTGAAATCCACAATGTATTCACGCCCAATTGGCTGAAATAATTGGCATCCAACTTCCCTTGAATCCCTACCAAATCGCCCCCCAAAGTATTGGCTCGCGGCATAATGGTTGGATCGTCAGTCGGAAAATTGTTGTCTTTCTTGCCATCGGAAAAACGATCCACCATCATGAAGTACATCACTTGTGCATGCGCATCTTGTCGGGGCAAAGAACGAGCGTTCAACAATACCGTTCCCTTGGTAACCGGAATCAAAAGATCATTCACTCGCTTGCCATTGCTGGAAGCAAAAACCCTAACCCAACCTTCTTGCTGGTCTTCATTCAAGGTCAGCATCAGTTTTTGGTCGGTCAATTTCCCTTGATAAATTACTTCGTTGTTAAAAAAGGCAACCACATTTTCAATATCGCCTTCTGCTGAGACGTATATGTTGTTTCCTTCCAATAAACTGGTTCTGATTTTTGCTGATGGTGAATCAACTGATCCCACACGCCATACATTGTTTAATCCACCGAGACCGTTATCGCGTGTCACCTTGTTATTGGCATCCATTCCTTCCACGCCATCTTCCCAAATGCGGTATGGATATTCGCCATCTGCCACATTAAAATCGATTGTCCAATTTCCGTTCTTTTGCTTGGACATTGGCGAGGCCAAGCGATTCCAACCATTCAGGGATGAAGCAAACTCAACTGATTTAACCTTGCTTGATGTGGGTTTGTATTCAAAGGTCACTTTTTTGGCATCTGCATCCAATATAGGAATGGCGATTAGCTCTCGTCCCAAGTTCAATTCCAAAACTCCAACGGCCTTTTGCAAGGGAGCTTGTATGGTCACTACTCCATTTTTAATGGGGCAATTCTTACCGTTGACATGGACAGTTTTAATGCCATCAACATTGATGTAATAATCCTTTAATTCAATTTTATTTTCACCAGCGCTCAGACGAATGGGGCTCAATGGGCGCTGAACGAACTCCATTTTTGGGGGTGGTGTTGGTCGAAATTTCTGGATGTTATTTTGTCCAAAAAAAATGCTGTGCAAGGCGCACAGCATGAGGATCATTATATTTTTTTTCATACGTCTTTTCTTTCTACAGCTATAAAAGTATTGACCAAAAGTGAAGCAATCGTCATGGGTCCAACGCCGCCTGGAACAGGAGTAATAAATGAAACTTGATCGGCAACTTGCTGAAAGTCTACATCTCCAGCCAAACGAAATCCACTATTTTTCGTGGAGTCTTCAATTCTCGTAATTCCCACATCCACCACCACTGCGCCTGGCTTGACCATCTCTTTGGTAATCATCAAAGGCTTTCCAATGGCAACAATCAAAATATCTGCTTGACTGCAAATCTTCTCGATATCCTTTGTTTTGGAATGCACCACGGTTACTGTGGCATTCCCCGGATAATCATTGCGCTGCATCAACAACCCCATGGGCATACCCACGATGTGTGACCTTCCCACGACCACGCAATTCTTACCTTCCGTTTCGATGTTATATCGCTTGAGCAACTCTAAAATTCCAGCTGGAGTGGCGGGTAAAAAGCAGGGCAATCCCAACGCCATTCGTCCCACATTTTCCGGATGAAAACCATCTACATCTTTGCGATAATCAACAGCCATCAGCACCTTGTGCTCGTTGATGTGTTTGGGCAAGGGCAATTGAACGATGTATCCATCAACAGCATCATCTTGGTTCAAATGATGGATTTTCTGCAAAAGCTCCGCTTCTGTTGTTTCAGAAGGCAACTGAATCAAAGTAGAATCATAGCCTACCTCCTCACAAGATTTCACCTTGCTGGCCACATAAGTCATGCTGGCTCCATCGTTTCCCACAATAATAGCGGCAAGATGTGGAACCTTTTTCCCTAGACTTTTTCGAATAGCAACCTTTTCGGTTAATTCTTGCTTGATCGTTTTGGATACCAATAACCCGTCTAGTAGTTGCATGCTTTCAATTATTTGATGCTGTAATTCGGTGCTTCTCTGGTGATAAAGACATCATGCGGATGACTTTCTTTGATACCGGCATGCGTGATGCGCACAAATTGCGCAGCGCGAAGTGCCGATAAATCCTTAGCTCCGCAATACCCCATTCCTGCTCTTAATCCTCCGATCACCTGATACATCACCTCTTGAACAGTGCCTTTGAAAGGCACGCGACCTGAAATTCCTTCCGGAACCAACTTCTTGATATCGTCTTCTGCATCTTGGAAATAACGATCCTTAGAGCCATGCTGCATGGCTTCCAAAGAGCCCATTCCTCTGTAACTCTTGAATCTTCTTCCTTCGTAAATAATGGTTTCTCCGGGAGATTCCTCGGTTCCCGCCAACATCGAACCCACCATAATGGTCCATGCCCCTGCAGCCAGAGCCTTTGGAATATCACCTGTAAATCGAATTCCTCCGTCCGCAATAATTGGAACCTCTGTTCCCTCCAATGCCTCAGCAACGTTCATCACCGCAGTCAATTGAGGTACTCCAACTCCTGCAATAACACGAGTTGTGCATATAGAACCCGGGCCAATGCCCACTTTCACCGCATCTGCCCCTGCTTCAACCAATGCCAAAGCAGCAGCTCCTGTAGCAATATTTCCAACGACTACATCGATCTTATCTCCGAAAGCTGATTTTACTTTTTTCAAAGTTTCGATCACCCCCAACGAATGTCCGTGCGCTGTATCGATAACCACCGCATCTACTCCTGCCTTCACCAATGCCTCCACACGCTCCATGGTGTCATGCGTAACACCAACCGCAGCTGCGCAACGCAATCTTCCCAACTTATCCTTGCATGCATTGGGGAACTGCTTCAACTTTAAAATGTCTTTATAAGTAATCAATCCCATCAACTTCCCCGCATCATCTACCACGGGCAACTTTTCAATTTTCTTCTCTTGAAGAATTGACTCCGCTGCCTTTAAATCGTGCGGTTGGTTGGTCGTTACAATATGTGACTTCGTCATTACCTCGGCAATGGGACGCTGATTGTTTTTCTCAAAACGCAAATCGCGATTGGTGACGATTCCCACCAATTTCCCTTCAGTATCCACTACTGGAATACCGCCAATTTTGTATTCTGACATCATTGCCCAAGCGTCCCCCACGATTGCATCTTCATGCAAAGTGATCGGATCTTGGATCATCCCACTTTCTGAACGTTTTACTTTACGAACCTCGGCCGCTTGTGCCGCGATACTCATATTTTTGTGAATCACACCGATTCCACCCTGGCGAGCCATGGCAATGGCCATCTCTGATTGAGTAACTGTATCCATTGCCGCGCTCACTACTGGGGCATACAATGAAATGTTTCTCGAAAATTTTGAATGGGTTGAAACTTCGCGCGGTAAAATTTGAGAGAATGCGGGAATCAACAATACATCATCGTAAGTCAATCCTTCACCCACGATTTTATTAGAAAAATTGGACATGCCGTTGAATTTATGATTAAAATAAATTCGTGCAAATGTACACATAAAAGCCTACCCTCTCCAAAAGAAAAAGCAGGCTTACAAATTCCGAATCACTTTCTATTGCACACTCACAGAATGAGATCCAATTCCTCCTTCCAATGTTCTGTTCAATTGCAAATTGTTCCAGTTGTATTCGAAGACAGCGGAATTGGTTGTAAAGTCCGGCTGACTGGTAACAAAGACACGTCCATCGTTGACGGCATCTATTGAATAAAAATTTCCTGCGATGCAATTGTCACACAACAAGGATAGCGTATTCGAATAAGCATCCACACCGCCATTGACCACCAAAATCTGTCCATTCAACACATCCATAAATCTTGGATGATCACCTGCTACTCCAACCACCGTTTGGCCTGCAATCGTTAAATCAGAGCGCACACTTGTCAAAGTTGCGGAGGTGTGCCCCGTGACATTCCAATTGATATCATACAAAGTTTCACCCATTCCCAAAACCTCCATTTCGCCAGAAACCGCATCATAGGCCAAATCCGATGGACGATCGCCTACGGTCACTGTTCCTAAAATAGAAAAAGTAGCCAAGTCAATCACCGAAACAGAATTGTCTGTAACCCAGCCACCGCTATTCGCCACCCAAAGTTGATTGTTCGCTACCATCAATCTTTCGGGTCCATTGCCAACCGCGAGATCTGCAATCCACTGGCCTGAAGAGGCATCGAACTTCCCTACTTTGCCGGAGGATGCTCCTTCAGCAACGTAGATATATCCACTGTGCACCACCAAATCTCGTGGGTAATCCAAAGACGAAATTTCGAAAAGCACTTTTAAATCGCCACTATTCCCCACGACGATCTTATTGGAACCATTGCATACCGCGTAGAACTTACCATCTTGGCGAACCACACGCTGCAACACATCGCCCATGTGCACGCCATTTACCGAATAAAATGGATCGGCGTAACGGGTTCCACTTTGCTGAATGGTGACACCTCCGTTGCTCTGTCCAAAATTTCCTTCATTCATGATCCACACTCCGGTGGAGTAATCATTAGAGGTTGTGTTGTTGGGTTCAAAAGGATCGCAAGATGTCAACAACAACATCGATAGCGAGAGACTTACAATAGCATTTATTTTCATGATTATTTGATTTCTAAATTGATTTGAATGTTCCAAACTCTTCCAGGAAGGGCATAACCGGAAACTTCTTGGTAAAAAACATTTCCCAAATTATCACATCCCAGACCAAAACTCCATTGATAACCGGAAGACTTGAAAGTGCGTTGTAAACTGCAATCCATGAGATTGACCGCAGGAAGAACCATGGACTGATCTTCCGTTTCGTTGGTATAACGCCAACCAATATGTTTCATTCGCCAAAGAATTTGCCATCCTTGGGAATGACCGTATCCCACTTCACTTTGAAAGCGCCAATGAGGTGCGTAAGGCAACGACTTGGCAGCACCTTGCCCCTCACCCATTTTCCAGGCTTTGTTGTTCAGCCATTCACAACCGCCATTCCATTGAACATTGTGCGGGCCACGACGCCAAGTATTTTTGATCAGCACATTGGATTCTTGACCAATAACTGTTTTCCAATTCTGAGGCTGCCAAAGGCCATTAGGCATTGGCACCCATTGAATCCATTGATCCACCAAACGATAGGTGTAGTCCAAGGAAATCAATGTGGAATAATATCCCTGCAGCAATGGCTTGCCGGTTAGGGAAGTGGTCCATACTGTCTTCATCCCTTGCGCTGTCTCTTGCTTGAGATGGGCATTGCCTGAGCCTGGCCAGTACAACTCATTAAAGTCTGGCATACGCTGACGAACAAATGCCTGCGTCACCCAACTAGACTCGAAAACACGTCTGGGCATTTGCCAAGATCCTTCAATTGTATACTGCTGATTCCAGCCTTGATGGCCCCAATTGGACCATTGACCAAAACCTTTGATCGTCCATAAAAAATCGCTCGAAAAGATACTTCGCTGATGACTGAAATAGAGCGTCGGAATATTGCGGCTGATGGATTGGTTGTCATTGTAAACAACACGCACCCAACGATTGTCTCCTCTTACCTCCGTTAGATTTCCACGGTGCTCCATTGTGCCTTGCCAGTACATCATGTTCTGGTGGGAGTTGGTCGTGCTGACCTGATCAGCGACAAATAAATAACGTTGGGTATAAGTCTGCGCATCTACCCAGAAAAAGTTGCCCGCTTTCCAATTCAAGATATAATTCTTCATCTCGAAGTTATCTCTCCTCCATTCTATTTTGCTTCGGTGTTGAACATCCCATTGATATTGCCAATTTTGTGCTGCCTCCTGTCCCATCCTATTGGGAAGCTCCATATCGCGAATGACACTCCAATGCATGATTTCCAAAGTACCTCTCCCGCCCTCCACTTCAAGCTTGACCATTCCAGCATTTTGATCTCCATCATTATTCGTTTGTTCTTTCAGTGGTGCATGGATGGTCGTAATGTCCTTATAGTAAAAATGGTTGCTGTAATGATTCCGGACAGCTCTTGCCGAATAACGAAAGGACATTCGGTGCCAGTTCAATGATTGAGCTATACCCAAACCTTGAGAGAAATTATTCAGGCTATTGCCCTCCGTCCAATATTTAATCTTGGAGACATGGTCTTGCAGGTTATTGCTTTGCAGAACAATTCCTCCACCAACCCCAGGACTGCCGCTGTATGTGCCCTCCATCGTGCCTTGACTAAAAAAACCATCGAAGAAAAAGGTCGGTAATAGAGAAAAATCTGCTTGCCCTAGTGTCATCGAATTTAACGGAATCCCCTGATAACTCAAAGATGTATGATTGGGAGACAATCCACCGATACGTATCAGACAGGCTGTGCCCGCAGGGCCATATTGGAATCCTGCAATTCTTCCATCACGACACAATGCCCTTCCCAAATCCATGGATTGATTGGCCCAAATAAAATTGGTGTCGCAGGTTATCTGCGCATTGCGTCGCACAAATACACGAATCTCCAATTCAGAGAGGTCCGAACTGGGTATGACATATTGCTTCGAATCAGTTAACCGCGTGGGCACTGAATCACGTGACTCTAGGCTTTGAGACATCAAAGCAAAACAAGGCATGCATGCCGCGATAATGAAGACAATTTTTCTGATCATACTTTCACCTTGAGCCTTTTCCCGGACTCATTGGGGTTAATAAAACATCAGGCAGGTCTTCTGACTTCACTCTTTTATTTTCTTAGCCTTCCCGATTTACCAGTGGCGTTAGATGAAGAAAATCTTCCTTTCGGAGAGTTTACAGCTGCGGGTACAGTTGAAGCTTTTCACTCCATTCCCTTTTCATTCTATCCGTGGATAGAAACCAAATGCTCGACAAAACTAACTATTCCAGAGATGCAATGTGTACATTCGCAAAAAAAATCATGAAGAAATATTTTACTTTATTCCTTTTCCTATTGATGGGTTCCCTCGCTTGGACGCAAACCAAAAATGTCGTCACTACTAAAATTAACATTGATGTTACAGCGATTGACTTCGCAAATTCTAAGCAAAATTTGAAGAATTTTGTTTTGGAAAAAAACATCCTCATTCAAAGTCAAAATGAGACCAAGAGCTCCGTCAATATGGACTTAGAAATGTCTACAGAGCAATATCAACAATTTGTTTCCTTGCTCCCATCATTGGGTTTCATCGGTAGCAATGTAATCAATACCATTGATCACAAAGATGAAATAGATGCCCTCGATTTGGAGATTAAATTTCTTACCCAAAAGAAAAAGAATTTTGAAGATGTCATGATTCAACATGAGATGAAGTCAGCACAATTTGAATCGTTGTGGCGTGAAAAGCAAAATATCGAAGAGCGCATTTTCAATTTAGAAAAGCAGAAAAATAATCTTACAACAACACATTTGCCATATTCTGTCAACATCACTGTTCAGGAGGAAATGACCATGCCCGACAACAGCCGTGTTGCTTTTGTCAATATGCCCGGAGTAGAATATTCCTATTTGAAAATTGAAAATCCAGTTGACACAATTGCGGCTAGCGCTTACCAAGGTTATTTCATCAAGTATATGTTCACGCGAGGTAAGAGCTATGCCGGCGTGGGTGCATACAAAGCGGTTCAGGCCAACGCCAATGACTCAACTTATTTCTCGGAGTTATTTGTCATGAATTTCGGTCAAGATTTTTATTCACGTCATTTGGGGAGAGGCCAAAACAAATTTGGAAACCTATATTCGGGATACACCGTTGGTTACATTGCCGCTTCCAATGACATCCGTAAATCGGATATATTTTATTTGGCTCCCTCTATCGGTTTGGAATTATTTAAAAACAAGTATTTGCTTTGGGACACCAAGGTAAACTATTTCATTCCTTTCAGCTATAATCGCAACATGAGGGGAATTGGATTCAACACTTCTTTGAATTTCGTATTCTAAACACAATATCTGTCTAAGCAATTCGTTCATCAAAAAAACAACTTGCTTATGGTAGATTCTACTCCTTTCAAAAATTACAAACAACATCAACAAAATAACCAACCCAAAGAAAGCTCGATTCAAAACATTTTAAAGTACTCCGCTGCTTTGAAAAGTGTTCGAACGCTGCAAGAAGGTTTGAATGTTGTTCATCAGAACTAAACAAAAAAAGGGACTCAAATGAGTCCCTTTTTTTTTATAGTTGAAAGAATTTATTTCAATAAATCAGCCATTGCTTTTCCAATTTCTGCTGGAGAATCAACCACTGTAATACCACACTCGCGCATGATTTTCTTTTTTGCAGAAGCAGATTCATGCTCACCTGAAACAATCGCGCCAGCATGACCCATCGTGCGTCCTTTTGGTGCAGTTTCTCCTGCGATGAATCCTACTACAGGTTTTGTTCCATTTTCTTTGATCCACATGGCAGCCTTGGGCTCCAATTCACCGCCAATCTCACCAATCATGATGATTCCCTTGGTCGCTGGATCGTTCATCAACAACTGCACAGCTTCTAAAGTGGTGGTTCCAATGATGGGATCTCCTCCGATACCAATGGCCGTTGTTACGCCTAAACCAGCTTTGGCAACTTGATCCGCAGCCTCATAAGTCAAAGTTCCAGATTTAGAAACAATGCCTACTGTTCCTGGTTTGAATACAAAACCAGGCATGATTCCCACTTTCGCTTCTCCAGCTGTAATGACTCCTGGACAGTTTGGACCAATCAATCTTGCTCCACGAGCAACAGTATAGGTTTTGGCTTTCACCATGTCCGCTACTGGAATTCCTTCTGTGATGGTTACAATAACTTTGATACCCGCATCGGCAGCTTCCATAATCGCATCCGCAGCAAATGCAGGAGGAACGAAAATAATGGTAACATCTGCGCCTGCTTTTTCCACAGCTTCTGCAACTGTATTAAAAACGGGACGATCCAAATGCGTTGATCCTCCTTTGCCTGGCGTAACTCCACCAACAACATTGGTTCCGTATTCAATCATTTGTTGCGCGTGAAAAGTTCCTTCACTTCCAGTGAAACCTTGAACTATAACGCGAGAATCTTTTCCAACTAAAACACCCATGGTATTAATATTTTGACGCGAAAATAAGAGATAACCCCGATTCGAACATCTTTTTTTTAAAAATTGAAACCTTTCTCAATTATACTCGTATGACTTTTAGCAAGTGTCATGAAAATATGGAATCAAAAGAAAATAAGGTTGCAATAATTGGAGGCGGGGTTTCTGGAATTCTATCGGCATTGGAGTTTCGCAAAAGAAATTTTGAAGTTGATTTATTTGATCCTGAATTGCTCAAAGGCAATTTGGGCTTTGGCTTTTTGTTGATGCCCAATGGTGTTGACGGATTAAAGTCTTTAGGGCATTGGGAAAAAATATCTCCTTTCTGCACTTCTGCCTCTACTGTCATTACGCAAAATGACCGAGGTGAAACTTTGACTCAAAATCAAGTGACCGATGTCTATGGAATTACTCGCGAGCAATTTCTACAAGCTTTGGCTCCTGAACTAAGTGATAAAATCCATTGCCATGGCAGCAAAGTTGTGCTCAGCAATGAAAAAAAATTAACCATTGATAATCTTCCCTTTGCTGAAGAACAATACAAATGGATTATCGGATGTGATGGTCTTAATTCTCAAGTACGCAGTTTACTCTTTCCAGATGCGGAATTGCTCGATGCTCCAACGTATGAAATTAATGGGATTTTTGAAGACCGTGATTTCACGGATCAACACGCAGGCAATCTATACAAGATAATTTTCGATAAAATCGGGATAGCATTGGGCATACTGCCATTGAAAAGTGGTCAAGTAATTTGGTACTTGCAATTGGCGACTCAGAAATTCCCAATTCCCAACAGAGACGAATTGGCGAGTTATGTGGAGCAAGTGCTTTCCCCATATTCTCATCCATGGATTCAGAAAATATTGAAATTCCATTTGAGCAATTTGTACCTCTGGAAAGGCCGAATCTTGCTGGGAGTTGATCAATATGTGAAAGACCAATACATCCTCTTGGGAGATGCAGCTCATGTCGTTTTGCCATTTACCAGTCAAGGCACCAATTTGGCGATAGATGATATCGTTTCTCTTGTGCAATGCTTGGACAATCAAAACACCCCATCTGAATTGGCTTTCAACCATTTCAACAATCGAAGAGAATCATGCGAGCGAATCGCCTTTGAAGGGATGGAATACGCCCATCTTTTTAGCCACAGTGAAAGTGAGTTCATGTTGAACCATGTGCCTTTAGTATTTTAATATGAACGTATTTCAAACCATACCCTACCATTATCTTCGTCAAAACGCCTTCAACATGCGTTGGGCCGAAGTTCCCGAAGGTGTAATCCCATTGACCGCTGCTGACAGCGATATACCTTTTTCTTCCGATATCAGCTCGGCCATCATTGAAGCGAGTCAACAACAATTGTTTCCATACGCTGCGCCGCAAGGGAGCTTGGAATTCAGAACGGCAATGTCGACACATTTTCAGAAGGTGAAAAACTGCTCAATCCATCCTGATGAAGTACTTGCCACGAACAGTGCCGCAGGAGCCATACAAGATTGGTGCAATCAGTTTTTATCCAAAGGTGATGAAGTCTTGATTCCAGATCCTGTGGATTTTTTATTGGGCTATTGTGCAGAAAAAGCTGGGGCCACCGTTGTCAGAGTTCCTGCACAAAAGCAATGGGATTCCGCGCTTTGGTCTTCCTATATCACGTCCAAAACAAAAGCGGTATTGCTATGCCATCCGCACAATCCCTTGGGCTTTTATTACACCGAAAGCGATTTACGCGACATCAACGAATTCATTCTAAACAACCAACTCTTAGTGCTTTCCGATGAAGTTTGGAGTGATGTTATTTTTAGCGGAAAATTTACATCCATGCGGCAATATGTTCCGAGTGCTTGGGTTGTATACGGATTATCAAAAGGCTTTGGGTTGGCTGGTTTACGGATTGGCGCATTGGTTGCTCCAAATGCCGCTACCTTGCAAGAATTGATGGAGAATCAAGGATACATCAAAACCGTTCAAGGGGCTTCCAGCTTATCGCAAATCGCAGCCTCTGCTGCCATGAACTCCAAATCTGCCAGAGCCGAATTTCTAAAAACAGTGCACCGCTCCATGCAATTGGCAATCGTTCGTTTGAACAAAGAGCAATCATTTTTCAAAGTGAATAACCCTGATTCAACTTTTGTTTTGTGGCTCAGCCATCCCGAGCAATTGGAAAGTCAATGGTTGACAGAGCGAATTGAAAAAGAAGCTAAAGTGAAATTGGTTCCTGGATTAGAACAATGGTTTGGACCAGGCGCCAAAGGGCACATTCGCATCAGCTGCGCAACAACTCCCGAAGTGATGAACGAAGCCATCTCTCGAATAATCAATTGGACAAAACAGAACTCCTAAAAACGCTGTGACAAGTACATTTGTTCCGATTGTCCGGGTGTTGGAATCAACTCGCCCTTGACTCCAATCGCTGCCAAATCCATGATGGTAGAATAGCCAGAACGTGCTGTAATTTTCTTGGTTCTACGCAAGGCAAATTTTAATTCAGCATCCGATAAATGAGCTACTCGTCGAACATTTTCTTGGGTTTCGTCAAACTGCAAATGTGGCTGTCCGCAAACCAGCAAACATCTCAGACCACTTCGCTGCATTGCGGCATAGAGTTCATTTTCAAACAAGGTCCTATGGATCTCTGGCCCACTCACCAATCCAATCCAATCATAGATTTCGGTTTCTTTCTCTATGGCATTTTTCAAACGCGACTGGGGTCCAATCCATCGATAGTTAAGATCCTTCCAAATGATTTTACTCAACTCACCGGATAAATTATTTTCTCTGTTTTCATCAGGAATCCAAATTTCTTGAAAACGATTCATTCGCCAGCGAAACAACAATTGATACACCGGCTTTGCCCAAACAGGCATGATGGGATTGAGTTGGTGGGTTACAAAAATATTTTGAATCCCTGGATGAAAAATTCCAAAGCGATTGTCGCTGATGATCAAGTCCCAGCGCATTTTTTTTTGCAATTGCTTCAACCATTTATTTTCTTGATGAATGGCCCTTTCCCAGCGCGGCCATTGTTGGATCCAAGTCAAGAACCCAATCTTTTCCGGATAAAAAACGCCATAATCGGGACAACCGTCAATGAAAGGCAATTGGGGAAAATATTGTTTTAAAAATTGGCCACTACTTCCACTTCCTGAAATATACACCTCGTCCCCTTCCATTATGCAGCGCTCGATTATTGGGATACATCGGGTCGCATGACCCAGTCCCCAATTCATCGGCACCACCAAAACTTTTTTCATTGTTGGCGAAAGTTCGGAAAAAAGTTTGGGTTGCGCTATAAATTTGCAACATGGCGAAGGATAAATTGAAACGTTGGGCGGAGAACAAAACTTTTACGCACGTATTTGAACCCAATCTTTTACCCATCATCAAGGAAGGTAAAACTTTTATGAAGGGTGAATGGCGCAAGAAGTTTTATAAGAATGACAACCCATTGGTCATTGAGTTGGGATGCGGCAAAGGTGAATACACCGTTCAATTGGCCGAGGCCAATCCCCATATCAACTACTTGGGCATTGATGTCAAAGGGCATCGTTTTAATCATGGAGCCCGCATCGCAAAGGCGAAAGGCTTGACGAACGTCGCTTTTCTGAGAACAAGAATTGAATTCATTGAGGCCTTTTTTGCACCCAATGAGGTGGACGAAATTTGGCTCACTTTTTCAGATCCACAACCCCGAGATGAAACAGGTTTGAAGAGAATTACATCATCTTTTTTTTGGAACAAATACAAGCATTTCATCAAAGACAATGGTGTCATTCATATCAAACATGACAATCCCATGATTTATCAAAATGCGCTGGAAGAATTGGAAGGAACCAACTATGTCATCGAAAGTCATAGTGAGGACGTATATGGAGATTACTTCCAGAGTTTAGATGAACAATGGAAAAAGATATTATCGATTCGCACCTTCTATGAAAGTCGTTGGCTGGAAGAGGGAAAGAAAATTCATTACGTTCGTTTCCGTATTCGTCAATAACGTCGCAACAGAAAAATTTCTTGCGCTGTATCGCTCATTTGAATTTTCCAATATTGGTTGATCTCCGGAAAGTGCAAATAAGAACTGTCCAGAACCACCATCAAAGTAGCCGCTTGCACAGACTCTTCTGACAAGCGATTCAATTGGGTAGAATCCGCCAATGTCCATCCTTCTTGCTGTAAAAACAAAAGAGAACCATTTCGAGTAAAATCAGGAACCACTACTACCTTTTCGGAAAATGGTTGAATTCCTTGTTGCAATAGCATTTCAGGACCATTTTTCAAACGTTTTCCAACCCAAGCCAAATTGGGTTCTTCATGGGCAAAACGCCAGCGTATCACCTTCTCATTGCTCCGCCAAGCTGTTATTCCTAAAACCAAAACAATACATCCAAAAAACACTTTGATTCCACGATGCTCCAATGCCTCCCAAAAAGAATTGACAAAAGCAGCCATGACCAAAATCAACCAAGGAAAAATGTTCCAGATGTAATAATCATGATCTTTAAATTGTCCAAAAAACAAGACGATGTAGGCCAATTCTCCCAAAGTTAAAATCCAAAGCGCATTGCGCAGATGTTCGTTCATCTTCCGCCATCTGAAACCAATCAAGATGAGCATTCCCAGCAACAATCGCCAAGCGTCTTTGGCCAAATAATCCCTGAACCAATAACCCGTCATGTGATCCCAAACCACCAGAATATCATCTGAATCCATCTTCCAAATTGGTCGCGTGGAAACCAAAAAATAATCATCATGGTTGGCCGTGTTGTATTGAATAATGTGCAAGCTCCATCCCATAATAAGGAGCACTGCTGTTATCAAAAACAATCCGATTTGCGTCCAATTTTTGACGCTCCAATTTAACTCCTTTCTTCCCCAAAACCACATCCCAGCTGCGGCTACAGCATGGATAAAAAAAGTGGGTTTCAACAAAGCCCCAAACAGAAAGAAAAATATTGAAACTATCAACCATTTTAAATTCCAATTTTCAATGAGTCGAAAAGCATAGAACCATCCCATCCATACCAGTGCCCAAGCGGGTGCATCTGGTAAAAAATTAAAGGCATAGTAGCTGAACACGACGGAAGTCAGGAGCATTAGCATCAATGAAAGCGACATGACTGTGCTCTTGCTCCATTTTTTCAAAAAAAGAAAAACATGCAATATTCCAAACAAAACAACAATCCCGTGAAGCCAGCGCAAAATGGGAAAGTAGATACCGGTGTAAGCGTAAATTTTAGCTGTCAAATAGTAAAAAACGGGAAGCTCACATGCAACCCTGCCTTCTGAAGAACTTTGATTCAACGTTCCCGACTCCAAAAATGGGTTATCTGTTTCGAAATAATAAGAGACAAAAGCCAAACCATCCGTCTGTCTAATGAAGTGAATTCCAGAAGGATCCTGAACGGCAACTTTTGGATACTCCATCCACCAAGCCCAAAATGCCAACAACAAAAACAGATATCTCATACAGCGAAAATACATGATGTTGGAAAGCTGTTCATATTCCAGAAAAAAAAAACAAATTTGTCTAACGATTTCAGGCGCTACGACCTAAATTTGACGCGCCTTTGGGCATCTATTGAAAACAGATATGAGTAACACATCACACTTGTGGGATTATTTCCCGATTGTCATCATGGCAGTCATCGCATTGGGGTTCGTTGTCATGACCATGGTCTTGACCCACACACTAGGACCCAAGCGACATGCAAAAATCAAAGAAGAGGCTTTCGAATGCGGAATTGAATCCAAAGGAAATGCACGCACGCCTTTCTCTATCAAGTATTTCTTGGTAGCGATATTGTTTGTCCTTTTTGATGTTGAAGTTATTTTCATGTATCCATGGGCCGTCAACTTTAAAGAGTTGGGCATATTCGGATTGTGGGAAATGTTCGCCTTCATGGGGCTCATGATTGTTGGACTTGTGTACATTATTCGCAAAGGCGCTTTAAACTGGGATTGATTTAAATTACAAATTGCAATATGCAAACATCAGTGAATATACATCCAGACAATCAGCCTGAAGGGCACGAAGGAGCTGGATTTTTCGCCACAACGCTGGACAAAGCTGTAGGATTAGCACGTGCCAATTCATTATGGCCATTGCCATTCGCCACTTCTTGTTGCGGAATTGAATTCATGGCCACCATGGCTTCAACTTATGACTTAGCGCGATTTGGTTCTGAGCGATTGAGTTTCTCACCAAGACAAGCCGATTTGCTCATGGTGATGGGAACCATTTCAAAAAAAATGGCGCCGGTATTGAGACAGGTATATGAGCAAATGGCAGAACCCAAGTGGGTTTTGAGTATGGGTGCATGTGCTTCTTCCGGTGGTATTTTTGATACTTACAGCGTTCTTCAAGGAATTGACCGCGTCATTCCTGTTGACGTTTACATTCCAGGTTGTCCACCTCGACCTGAGCAAGTTTTGGATGGAATTTTAAAAATCCAAGAATTGGCTAAAAACGAAGGAACCAAAAGAAGACAAACTCCCGAATACCAAGCCAAATTGGCGGCATACGGATTGGAATAATGGCTATGAGTGAACTACACGACAAGGTTTTGTCTCAATTGCAAAATCAATTCCCAGAAGCGGTTACCTTTTCTGGAGATGAAAGAGATTTCCCCGTTTTTCACATCGAGAAGAAAAACTTATTGGAAGTACTGAAGTTTTTAAAATCTGAAATGGGTTTTCAGTTTTTAACAACGATGTGCGGCATTCATTATCCCGATCAAGGCGAAAATGAATTCGTGCTGATGTACCAATTGCATTGCTTGCCGACCAATGAGCGCATTCGTTTGAAATGCATGATGAGCAAAGCGCATTTGGATGTCCCCTCTTGCACCAGCATATTCCCTACGGCCAATTGGATGGAACGTGAGGCATTTGATTTTTACGGTTTCCGATTTACAGGTCACCCCGACTTGCGCAGAATTTTAAACATGGATGAAATGAACTACCATCCAATGCGCAAAGAGTATGCATTAGAAGATGCGGGTCGTGATGATAAAGAAGATAAATATTTTGGTCGATAAACCATGAGTATAGAAAAAAACAATCTCTCCAATTTGATGGAGAAAGATTACACCACGCTCAACCTCGGTCCTACTCACCCTGCAACGCATGGCATTTTTCAAAATGTCTTGACTATGGACGGAGAGATTATTGTGAAGGCCGTTCCTACGATTGGATACATTCACCGCGCATTTGAAAAACTGGCGGAAAGAAGAACATACAGTCAAGTAACGCCGATCACAGACCGCTTGAACTATTGCTCATCCCCTATCAACAATATGGGATGGCACATGACCGTTGAAAAATTGATTCAATGTGACATTCCAAAACGTGCAGAATATATGCGCGTTATTATCATGGAATTGTCCCGTATTGCGGATCATATTGTTTGTGATACCGTTATCGCAGTAGACACAGGAGCCATGACTGGATTCTTGTACTTGTTTCAATGGAGAGAAAAGATCTACGAAATCTTTGAAGAAATCTGTGGTGCCCGTTTGACCACCAACATCGGTCGTATTGGCGGAATGGAAAGAGATTTTCCAGAAGTCGCTTGGAAAAAAATCAATGCGTTTTTAGAAGAGTTTCCAGCCGCATTGCGTGAATTTGACAAATTGGTTACCCGAAACCGTATCTTCATGGATAGAACGGTGAATTGCGGCCCTATTAGTGGAGAACGTGCTTTGGAGTACGGTTTCACCGGACCCAATCTTCGCGCCGCTGGAGTGGATTATGATGTTCGCGTCATGAATCCTTATTCATCCTACCAAGATTTTGATTTCAAGATTCCCGTTGGAACACAAGGTGACACATTCGACCGCTACATGGTGAGAATGCAAGAAATGTGGGAGAGCTTGAGTATTGTTCGTCAAGCATGCGATAAGATGCCAAAGGGCGATTTCCATGCGGAAGTTCCAGATTTCTACTTGCCCGAAAAGCAAGATGTATACAGCAAAATGGAAGCCCTCATTTATCACTTTAAAATAGTGATGGGTGAAACGGAAATACCCACCGGAGAAATTTACCACAGTGTAGAAGGAGGAAATGGCGAACTCGGATTTTATTTGATTAGCGATGGAGGAAGAACGCCTTATCGCTTGCATTTCCGCAGACCTTGCTACATCTACTATCAAGCTTATTCAGAGATGATCGAAGGTGGAATGTTATCCGATGCTATTCTTACTATGAGTAGTATGAACGTTATCGCTGGAGAATTAGACGCATAAACATGGAAAAGAAATATCAATTTTCACCCGAAACAATGGCTGTCGTTCAAAAGATGATCAGTCGTTATCCCAATGGAAAACAAAAGTCAGCATTGTTGCCTGTATTACATGTGGCACAAGCCGAATTTGATGGTTGGTTGAGTTCTGAAGCAATGGATTACGTTGCCGAAGTGTTGCAAATCACACCGATTGAAGTGTATGAGGTGGCTTCATTTTATTCCATGTACAATTTGAAACCCGTTGGTAAATGCGTACTAGAAGTATGCAGAACAAGCTCCTGCTGGTTGATGGGATCAGAAGATATCGTCAAACATTTGGAGAAGAAATTGGGCATCAAAGATGGCGAAACCACGGCAGACGGACAATTCACAATCAAAACTGTAGAATGTTTGGGGTCATGTGGAACAGCGCCAATGCTTCAGTGTGGTTCTGATTTCTATGAAAACCTCACGTTAGAAAAAGTAGATCGCTTGGTTGAAAATTTGCGCAATGACGCTGAGCGTCGCGTCTATACCAAAGATCAAAAAGTTAATATGGATTGATATGGGAAAGAAGTTATTACTTGAGCACATTGACGTTCCTGGTATCAGAACCTTAAATGTTTATCGCCAAAAAGGGGGATATGAAACTTTAAAGAAAGCCCTCACATCAATGACTCCCGATCAAATCGTGGAAGAGGTGAAAACTTCTGGATTACGTGGTCGTGGCGGCGCTGGTTTCCCAACCGGCATGAAGTGGAGCTTTTTGGCCAAGCCAGAAGGCGTTCCACGTTACTTGGTTTGCAATGCCGATGAATCAGAACCTGGTACTTTTAAAGACCGTTATTTGATGGAACACATTCCTCATATTTTGATTGAGGGGATGATTGTTTCAAGTTTCGCGTTGGGAGCCAATACTTCGTACATCTACATCAGGGGAGAATATTTCTATGTCGCAAGAATTTTAGAAGCTGCGATTCAAGAAGCTTACGATGCCGGTTTGTTGGGTAAAAATATCATGGGCTCCGGCTATGACTTGGACCTTTATGTCCAAGTTGGTGCAGGTGCTTACATCTGTGGTGAAGAAACCGCGTTACTCGAGTCATTAGAAGGAAAAAGAGGAAATCCACGTATCAAGCCTCCATTCCCAGCGATAGCCGGATTGTATGGCTGTCCTACCGTAGTGAACAACGTTGAAACCATTGCTGCTGTTGTCCCCATTGTAAAAGATGGTGGTGCTGCTTACGCGCAAATTGGGATCGGAAAATCAACCGGTACCAAATTGATTTCAGCTTCGGGTCATTTGAACAAACCTGGGGTTTATGAAATTGAATTGGGATTACCCGTTGAGGAATTTATTTATTCAGAAGAATATTGTGGTGGAATTAAAAATGGCAAGCAACTCAAAGCTGTAGTGGCTGGAGGATCTTCGGTTCCCATTTTACCAGCACACTTGATCCTAAAAACGGCTACAGGCGAACCCCGCTTGATGTCGTACGAAGGTTTGTCAGAAGGAGGTTTCGCAACAGGTACCATGTTGGGTTCAGGTGGGTTTATCGCAATGGACGAAGACACCAGTATCGTTAAAAATCTTTGGACATTCTCCAGGTTCTATCATCACGAAAGTTGTGGTCAATGTTCCCCTTGTCGCGAAGGAACAGGTTGGATGGAAAAAATCTTACACAAAATCTTACACGGTCACGGCACATTGTCAGACGTCGATTTGTTGTGGGATATTCAAAGCAAGATTGAAGGAAAAACAATCTGTCCATTGGGAGATGCGGCTGCATGGCCGGTGGCAAGTGCCATTCGTCATTTCCGCCATGAATTTGAAGAGTACGTCAAGGCCGGTCACTCTATCAAAGATGTAAAACATTATTATCGAATCAATCATTTACCAGAACCAGCGAACTAAAAGCTATGCCTAAAGTTACGATAGACGGAATTACGATAGAAGTGCCCAATGGCACCACCATTTTGGAAGCTGCCAGAATGATTGGTCCCGAGGTAGCACCTCCCACCATGTGTTATTATTCTAAATTAAAAACTAGTGGTGGTTATTGCAGAACTTGTTTGGTGAAAGTTTCACAAGGGTCCGAAAAAGATCCTCGCCCGATGCCCAAGCCCGTGGCCTCTTGCAGAACGCAAGTCATGGATGGGATGGTGGTTGAAAACAACACCTCTGCGGAAATTCAAGAAGCCCGAGCGGGAGTTGTTGAGTTTCTTTTGGTCAATCACCCATTGGATTGCCCCGTTTGCGATCAAGCTGGTGAATGTCATTTGCAAGACTTGGGTTACGAACATGGAAAGAGCGAAACTCGCTATGATTTTCCACGTCGCGAATTTGAGAAAAAAGATATTGGTGATAAAATACAACTTCACATGAACCGTTGTATTTTATGCTACCGTTGCGTAAAAACTGCGGATCAAGTAACGGACTGTCGTGTTCATGGCGTGCTAAATCGAGGTGAAGTAGCCGAGATATCTACGTATATCGAGAAATCCATCAACAACGATTTCTCAGGAAATGTCATTGATGTTTGTCCAGTAGGCGCATTGACCGATAAGACATTCCGTTTCCAAAGTCGTGTTTGGTTTACCAAACCAGTAGACGCACACCGCGATTGTGATAAGTGCTGCGGACATGTTCGTCTTTGGTACAAAGGAGATGACGTATTGCGCGTCACTGCCCGCAAAGACCAATGGGGAGAGGTTGCAGACCATGATGGAAAAACCGGATGGATTTGCAATACTTGCCGTTTCGACAAAAAGAACACCTCCGATTGGGTGATTGATGGCCCTTCACAAATCAGCCGTCATTCTGTTATTTCTGCCAATCACTACAATAGTTTAAAAGCGCTAAAAGCTTCCATCGATCGTCAAAAAGCAGCCTTGCCTCACGGAGAAAAGGTGACTTTGGGACATGGAGCATTAGATCCTAACAACGAAAGCAAATAAGCCATGACAGATAGCATGTTGATTTATAAGATAATTCTTTGTGTCATCGTATTTGCGGTTTCTTTAGGTGCCGCTGCATACATGACGTGGGGAGAGAGAAAGTTGGCGGCGTGGTTGCAGGACCGTGTCGGTCCAAACCGTGCAGGTCCACTTGGATTATTGCAGCCCATTGCGGATGGAATAAAAATGTTCTTCAAAGAAGAAATGATTCCTACGCATTCCAATCGCTGGTTGTTCATTTTGGGACCATGCTTCTTCATGTTGTGCGCATGCATGACAGGAGTCGTTATTCCTTGGGGAGCTGGTTGGCAAACAGAAACCACCCTCTACCCTATGCAAGTTACTGACATCAATATCGGTTTGCTTTACTTGTTGGGAGTTGTCTCCATTGGTGTCTATGGGGTGATGATCGGAGGATGGGCGTCCAACAATAAATACTCTCTTTTGGGAGCATTGCGCGCTTCTTCACAAATGATATCGTACGAAGTAGCTATGGGCCTAGCGT
Source organism: Flavobacteriales bacterium (assembly GCA_947448135.1). Taxonomy (GTDB): domain Bacteria; phylum Bacteroidota; class Bacteroidia; order Flavobacteriales_D; family Sanyastnellaceae; genus CAMCTV01. Next base: position 12,303 of record CANFLZ010000013.1, on the reverse strand, counting down.
TGATTGCATTGGTGATGATGACCGGCACATTAAGCTTGAAAGAAATTGTTGAACAGCAAGACGCTGGAATGGCCAATGTTGTTTATCAACCCTTGGGATTCATCATCTTTTTAATTTGTGCCTTTGCAGAAACCAACCGTGCTCCTTTTGACTTGCCAGAATGTGAGTCTGAATTAGTAGGTGGTTATCACACCGAATATTCATCCATGAAATTGGGATTTTATTTGTTTGCTGAATACATCAACATGTTCATCAGTTCGGCGATCATGGCTTCACTTTACTTCGGCGGATACAATTTCCCTTTCCAACATGAATTAGGTTTGGATGGTAACATTTTGACCATTGTTCAATCCGCATTCTTCTTTGGAAAAATATTCCTTTTCATCTTCTTGTTCATGTGGGTTCGTTGGACACTTCCACGTTTCCGTTATGACCAATTGATGAATTTGGGCTGGAAGGTTTTGTTGCCATTGGCCATTGCCAATATCATCATCACAGGTTTTGTTATGTTGTTTACAGGAAAATTAGGATAAGATTATGCAATTAACCAATCGATCCATTCAAGTCGTAAAAAACGAACTTACGCTTGCAGAGCGTTTGTACTTCCCTGCGATTATCAAAGGGATGATCATCACTTTGACGCACTTATTCAAGCGCAAAGCGACTATCAAATATCCCGATCAACAGCGCGAATTGGCTCCCGTTTATCGTGGCCAACACGTTTTAAAGAGAGACGAAGCAGGTGCTGAAAGATGCACCGCATGCGGACTCTGTGCTGTAGCTTGTCCAGCAGAAGCCATCACCATGGAATCTGCCGAAAGAACAAAAGGTGAAGAAAATTTGTATCGTGAAGAAAAGTATGCGAAGATCTATGAGATCAATATGCTTCGCTGCATCTTCTGCGGATTATGCGAAGACGCATGCCCCAAAGAAGCCATCTTCTTAACGGACAGAATTGTTCCCTCCAGCTTTACCCGTGGTGAAGAGGTTTTTGGAAAAGACAAATTGGTAGAAGGTATTGACCTCCGTGTTGATGTAACCAAGCGTCAAACCCAAGAAGTTTTGAATTTCAAGACGGACAAAAAACACAAGCACAATCAAACTTACTTAGACCGTCAGAAATAATATGCTAACAGAATATGCTTTTTGGTTGCTGTCCTTTATTGCTGTATTCAGCGGGATAGCTGTTATCGTCAGTAAAAATCCGGTGTACAGTGTATTGTATTTGATCATGACGTTTTTTGCAATTGCGGGTCATTATTTTTTGATGAACGCGCAATTCTTGGCTGCAGTTCACATTATCGTATACGCCGGTGCTATCATGGTTTTATTCCTGTATGTCATCATGATGCTCAATCTTAACTCAATAGAAATTGAAAAAAGAAGTAGTATCGTCAAATTGTTGGCTGTTGTTGCTTCTGGATTAATGCTCGTTGTTTTGGCTGGTGCGGTTCCGCATGCTGAAGTTTTGATTCAACAAAAAGAATCCGCTACTCCAGCGGGTATGGTTGAAGATTTAGGGATTGCTCTTTATCGCAACTATTTATTACCTTTTGAATTGGCTTCTATCCTTTTCTTGGCAGCTATGGTCGGAGCAGTTTATTTGTCTAAAAAGAATTTGAACGAAACTCAGAACTAAAATGGAAATTTTACACAACATATACATCCAACATTATTTGGCACTGAGCATCGCGCTTTTCTGCATTGGTATTTTTGGATTACTCTTCAGAAAAAACGCCATCATTATGTTTATGTGCGTGGAGCTCATGCTCAATGCCGTGAATATTGCGTTGGTCGCTTTTTCCAAAATGCATGGAGACACCGACGGGCAAATTTTTGTATTCTTCATCATGGTTGTAGCCGCAGCTGAAGTAGCTGTTGGTTTGGCGATTTTGATGATGCTTTATAGAAACATGCACTCTACAGATACAGATTCACTTAATCAATTGAAAGGATAACCATGGAAAAATTAGTTGCACTCATTCCACTATTTCCTGCTTTAGGTTTCTTGTGTATTACCTTTTTAGGGAAGAACATGAGTAAAACCGCAGTCGGCACTCTGGCCACTGCAATGGTTGGAATTTCATTCGTTCTCGCGAGTTTGGTTTTCAGCACACAATTGCATGAAGGACACGCCACCATGGTGAAAGTTTTTGACTGGATTCACGTTGGTACTTTTAAAGTGGACATTAGTTTTATAGTAGACCCGTTAAGTAGCCTTTATATTCTTTTCATTACAGGTGTTGGTTCTTTAATTCACCTTTACTCTATTGGCTATATGCATGAGGATGAAGGATTCAATCGATTCATGTCTTACTTGAATCTTTTTGTATTCTTCATGCTGCTTTTGGTTTTAGGAGACAACTTGTTATTGTTGTTTGTGGGTTGGGAAGGTGTTGGTGTATGTTCATTTATGCTCATTGGCTTTTGGTACAAAGACCATGCGAACAACGACGCTGCTAAAAAAGCATTTGTCATCAATCGTATTGGAGATTTGGGATTATTGTTGGCAATGACCTTGATTTTTATTCAATGCGGTTCACTCAATTACAATGACCTGATGATCAGTGGCGGTGATATTGCCTCATTGGGAAAATGGACAACATTGGCAGCCATTTTATTGTTCATCGGAGCCATGGGTAAATCAGCTCAATTTCCGTTGCATACGTGGTTGCCTGATGCCATGGCCGGTCCCACTCCGGTATCAGCATTGATCCACGCTGCGACAATGGTTACTGCAGGAATTTACTTGGTTGCTCGTTTTAGTGATTTATTTGCGATGTCTGAAATGGCCTCTCAAGTGGTGACTTGGGCAGGGGTAATTACCGCGGTGATGGGCGCCAGTATCGCCTTGACACAAAATGACATTAAAAAAGTGCTGGCCTATTCTACCGTCAGCCAATTGGGATTCATGTTTGCCGCGCTGGGTATGGGTGCATACAGCATCGCTGTTTTCCATGTAGTGACTCACGCATTTTTTAAAGCTTTGTTGTTCTTGGGATCAGGTTCCGTTATACACGCGATGGGAGGCGAGCAAGATATTCGCCGAATGGGTGGTTTAAAAAATCATATGTCCATTACCTATTGGACTTTCTTGATTGGTACAATTGCCATTGCAGGAATTTTTCCTTTCGCAGGATTCTTCTCAAAAGATCAGATCTTGGCACATGCCATGGAAAACAATCTAACAGTGTTTGTATTGTTGATGTTGGCGGCGGCTGGAACAGCCTTTTATATGTTCCGAATGTTTTACTTGACATTCCATGGAAAATTCAGAGGAACTCACGAACAAGAACATCACTTGCATGAGTCTCCTGCGACAATGACGACTCCATTGATCGTGTTAGCGATTGCTTCAACAATCGGCGGATTCATCGGCTTCCCGCATGCTATAGGAGAAAGTTTGCATGTGCATCATTGGCTCGATCACTTTTTATCCGGAACCGTTGTAGCAGCACATTCTCATTTGGATGCCACAGCTGAAATCATTTTGGCCTTGGTCGCCATGGGCGTTGCCGGTGGAATGATTTATTTTGCTTACAATACCTACGTTTCCAGAGGAATCAATGCGTTGGAAGATGAAGAAATCAATTCAGGCCTTCACAAATTATTATTAAAGAAATATGGGTTTGATGAATTATATGACAACATCATTCGCAAACCAATTGACTATATCGCCTCAGGCCTACACCACTGGGTAGAAGACAAGGCGTTAATGAACATTGTAGACGGTTCTGGAAGTTCTGTAAAAGGAATTGCGCGTTTATTACAAGGATTACAAAATGGTCAAATCATTACCTATCTATTGGCAATGATTGGTGGTTTAATTGCTTTATTGTTTTTGATATAACGTATTATGATTGCATTAGCTATATTCTCGATTCCTTTGCTGTTAAGCCTATTGTTATTCAATAGCCGCTCAAACTCAAATAAACTTGCCTTAACCGGTCTGATGACAACTTTGGTAGTTGCGATTGTTGGTAAGGTTTTACAATCCTACGGGCACATCATTTCTTTGGATGTACCCTTGATTGACACCATTGGATTCCACTTTTCTTTGATCTTGGATGGACCTGCATTCGTGATGGTTCTGTTAACTCTCATAGCAGGTATTGGTATACTCTACTCTATTGATAAAGAAATACAAAACGCCAATCGCTTTTATGCTTGGAGCATGATGATGATTGCTGCAATGCTAGGAGCATTTATGGCTGCCGACGCGTTGATGTTTTATTTGTGCTACGAATGGGCTTTGATTCCGATCTTCTTCTTGATTTTAAAATGGGGACATGGAGAGCATTTGAGCAAAATCACCATGCGATTCTTTTTGTATACCCTATTCGGATCGTTGTTCATGATGCTGTCATTGCTTTACGTGCACCAAAGCATGGCGCACCCGACATTCGAAATGAACGCCATGTGGGAAGCTGGAAAAGCACTGACTGCTGGACAACAGGGTTGGGTTTTTGCAGGATTATTCATTGCATTCGCTGTGAAAATGCCCGTTTTCCCTTTTCATTCTTGGCAGCCTTCTACATACGACCATGCTCCGATTCAAGGTACCATGCTTTTAGCAGCCATAATGCTAAAAATGGCCACCTTTGGCTTGGTAAGATGGGCATTGCCGATGGTTCCCGCTGGAATTGAAGAACATGGTCAATGGGCTATTTACCTTTCTGTGATTAGTGTTATTTACGCTTCATTGATGGCATTGACCCAAAAGCGTTTGAAGTTAATGATTGCATATTCATCTGTAGCTCACGTTGGAATGATTTCCGCAGGTGTGTTATCCAACACAGACCAAGGCACTGTTGGTGGTTTATTTGAAATGTTCTCACATGGTATTTTAGCTGTTGCCATGTTCGCAGTATATCAAATGATCGAATCAAGAGTTGGTCACGATCGCATGAACGAGATGGGCGGCATCAGAACAAGCGCTCCCTCCTTTGCATTTTTGTTCTTCATCCTGGTGATGGGATCTGTAGCACTTCCTTTCACATCTGGATTTGTGGGTGAATTTCTATTGCTCCAATCATTGTCCAATACAGGATTGGGGTTGGCTGCATTGGCAGGACTTTCAGTCATTTTAGGAGCAGCTTATATGTTGCGCGGATTCCAAAAAATGATGTTGGGTGGAAAAGCAATTGCTTTTTCTGCGCTTTCTTCCAAGGAAACGATGATCCTGTCAATCGCTGTTATCATCGTCATTGCTTTGGGTATTTACCCCAACATTTTAATTCAATTGATTCAAAATATTCTTTAATAGTAACACAATGATTATTCTATTAATTTCTGCTTTGCTAGGTGTGGCTTTGTTGGCACTTGAAATTTTCAAGTTGCGTTCTTGGATGATGCCGTTGATGCTGATTTCATTCATGGCCATTTTGGCTGGAACAGCCATTCAATGGGGTTTGGCTGAAAACATCATGAATCAAAACATGATCAGCATGGATGCGTTTGCCTTAAAAGGTATTTCCATATTAACGATTCTCGCTGCCTTTTGGTTGGTAACCCAGCATAAAAACATTCAAGCAACAGGTAACTCATCAGACCTTTACGCGTTGATAGCTTTCAGCTTTTGTGGGGCTTTGTTGATGACCAATTTCACCAATTTGGTGATGTTGTTCTTGGCCATTGAAATTTTATCCATTCCATTGTATGTTTTAGCAGCGAGTAAGCGAGGTGACCAATTGTCGAACGAATCAGGTTTTAAATATTTCTTGTTGGGGTCAGTTGCTTCTTCAATTTTGCTATTTGGTATTGCATTGATATATGGAGCAACAGCCAGTTTCGACTTGTACACCATTCATCACTTCATGGCTACCCAGAACACCCACCCATGGATCATGGTTGGATTGGTAATGATGTTAGTAGGATTTGCTTTTAAAATCAGTGCTGCGCCATTTCACTTTTGGGCACCCGATGTATATCAAGGTGCTCCAACGCCAATTACGGGGTGGATGGCTACAGTAGTAAAAGGAGCTGCCATTATCGGTATGTTCAGACTATTTGCTGGCGCTTTTGAAGGAGCTATGTCCACATTCGCTGGTATAATTGCCATCATGGTAACCTTAACGTTGATCATCGCCAATGGAATGGCAACCTTACAGCACAACGTAAAAAGAATGTTGGCGTTTTCTGGGATTTCTCATGCCGGTTTCCTTTTATCTACATTGCTGATTCCAGGGTTTGCTTCTCAAGCCTTGATGTTTTACATACTCGGATACGGAATTGCATCTTTGATTGCATTCACTATAATGCAAAATGTAGGTTCACAAATTGGAGAGGAATTGCACGCCTTTGAAGGATTGGCTAAAAAATCTCCTTTCTCCGCTGCCATGATGACCATCGCGTTGCTCTCCATGGCGGGTATTCCTCCTTTGGCAGGCTTCTTTGGAAAATACTACATCATTAGTGGATTGATGGGGCATTATACTTGGTTAACCATTATTATGGTGCTCACATCTGTTGTTGGGATGTATTATTATTTGAAGGTTATTTTTGTCATGTATGGCAAAAGTGAAAATGGCGCTTCCTACACTGAGAATGGCAAATTATACCCCATTTTAGGTGCTATTGCGCTCCTTACATTATTTGCATTCAGCGCTTTCATTTAATGAGAATTTATTTACCCATCGCTTTCTTTGTCGCTTGGACAATGGCATGGATTTATTTCCGTTGGATTAAAAAAGATTTGATACAAGCCAAAGCCCTATTACAATGGGGCTTTATTTTTTCTATCCTGTGGATTATTTTGTATTGGTTGATTTTGAACTAATTCTAAAACTCACTCAAATTTCATAGCACTGTTTAGCATCCTGTTTTTAATTGGAAAATAAGACGTACATTTTCAGCATTAATCAACATTATGCAAAACCCCCAAAGGCCCGAAAATGAAGAGCAAAGACTAGCATCTTTGTACTCTTACCAGATATTGCATTCGTTGCCTGAAAAGGAATATGATGATTTAACAGCAATTGCTTCAGAAATATGCCAAACTCCCATTGCGCTCATCTCATTAATCGATGATCAAAACCAATGGTTCAAATCCAAAGTTGGGATTGATATTGACAGCACCCCAAGAGACATTTCATTTTGCGGCCATGCCATCACGAATCCCAGCGAAATTATGTTGGTCGAAGATGCTCGAAAGGATGCCCGGTTTCATGATAACCCACTTGTAGAAGGAGATCCGAATATTGTATTTTATGGCGGAATCCCGCTAATCTCAGCCAATGGGCATGCACTAGGAACTCTTTGTGTCATTGATAATAAACCGAGAGAATTATCAGCGTCACAAATCAATTGTTTGCGTGCGTTAACCGGTCAAATAACGCAGCTATTGGAACTCCGAAAAAGCAAAATTGAATTGGAAGAACGAAACAAAATACTTACTCGATTTGCATCTGTCGCCGCGCATGACCTAAAAGCTCCTTTGAACAATATCAGCATGCTCGCTGAATTATTTATCAAAGAGCACATTGAAAAAAATGACGTAGATGGAAAGAAAATCATTCACTCTATCCTTTATTCATCGAAAAAACTAAGAAGTTTGGTGAATGGTCTTTTGGATTATAGTAAAAATTACGCAGAAATAAGTCAAGCATTTTCCGTCTTCAAATCAAATGATTTAGAATCCACACTGCTGAATTTATTGACCATCCCTGAGGGAACTTCAATTGTCTTCCAGTCCAATGTTTCTGGGATTCGCACGCATCATACGCTTATTGAACAAGTTTTGATGAACCTGGTTTCCAATGCTATAAAATACAATGATAAAACGAACCCAGAAATTAAGGTGCTTATCTCCGAAAATAACGACAATTATCTATTTGACATTCAAGACAACGGACCTGGAATTCCGCAAAACCTTCATGAGAAAATTTTTGAACCTTTTGTAGTGCACGCTAGCAAAGATCGATTTGGTGAAAAAGGACATGGATTGGGTTTGGCAACAGTTAAAAAGGTTGTGCACGCCCTTGGTGGTAAAATAGTTGTGAAATCAGAATTAGGAAAAGGCACTAGCTTCTCCTTCAACATTCCTAAAATATAATCCGCTGTCGTTAACGCAAAGTACCTGCATTCGAAATATCCAAACGTACTTTTTCCGATTTCAAAATAGCCGGAACAACCTCTTCAGGTTCATCCAATACTTGCCAAACCTGGTGCAGATCAGGCAACATAAATTTTTCCTCCTCAGCTCTCTTCATCATCGCAATAAAAGGATCATAATAACCTCTTGTATTCAAGATGATGATGGGCGTATCAATCTGGCCTAACTTCCGCAAAGTAATGGCTTCAAATAATTCCTCTAAAGTTCCTGTTCCTCCAGGCAGAGCAATGATCGCATCTGTACCTTCCAAGAATTTAGCTTTTCGCTCGTGCATGGTTTGGGTATAGGTAAAGTCATCGACTCCTTTGTGCCCCCACTCCACTTCATTCATAAATTGTGGCATAATGCCTTTAATTTTACCTCCTTCTGACAATACCACATCTGCTAGCTTCCCCATCAATCCAGAACCTCCTCCTCCAAAAACTACTTGAATTCCGGCTTTCACCAAGGCTTTGGCCAATGCTTCAGTAGCTTTAAAATAATCAGCGTTAATCTGACCACTAGAAGCGCAATAAACGCAAACTTGCATACCCATTTTAATTATTCATTAGTAACCCAATACAAAGCGTCTTTCGACAACACATGATACATCTTTTCAAATTCTTCTCATTCCTTCATTAAATCTCTGATGGCAACGGAGGCTACTACTGCACCAAAAGTGGCAGGGATGTAGGAAATAGTTCCATAAGCGGACTTCTTGTAATTGGAACCATCCGTTAGCATGATACTATTGGGATCGGGCAATTCATCACTAAACACCGCCTTAATTCCCTTTCTAATTCCAACCTTTCTCAAACGCTTTCTAATCTGATGAGCAAAAGGACAATTGTAGGTTTTAGAAATATCCACCGCATGCAACCTCGTAGGATCGACCTTGCCCCCTGCTCCCATGCTACTGACCATGGGAATTTTACTCTCATAGGCCAACTGCATAAAAGTCAACTTGGGTGTAATGCTATCAATGGCATCAATGATATAATCGGGTTGATAGGCCAATTGCGCCGCAACTACTTCTGGATTAACGAACTCCTGCACCACATTGAGTTCAATCTCAGGATTGATCTCTCGGATGCGCTGTGCCATAATCTGAACTTTCGGCACTCCATGATTCGTAGCTAATGCTGGCAACTGTCTGTTTCTATTGGTTGGGTCGACTACATCACCATCAATGATCGTCATTTTTCCTACTCCTGATCTTGCGATAAACTCAGCGGCAAATGATCCAACTCCACCCATACCGACAACCATTACATGCTTACCTGCCAATCTTTTTAATGATTCTTCACCAACTAGCAATTGTGTTCTTGACAACCAAGAAAAATCTGTCATTCCCATTCCACAAAAATAAGAACATCAACCTATTCCCAAGTCTTCAATTCATCCTTTCCAAAAGTCCATTCTGGAGTTTCAAGATCTGAAGCAGGAATAAAATACCATGGGCTGATATCAGGGGCGTTAAAATTTTTCAGAATTTGCATTTCTTGAGCGGGCATATAACTCTGCGCAACCATGAAGATTCTATCGCCATTTTTATTTTCAGCTACATCGACAACGAGTACCGCATGCCCTGGAGAACCGCCGTGTATCCAAACATCTCCTGGTGAAATAGAACGAGCGTCCTTAAACTTTAATTCTTTAGATAATGACAAAGTCCCTGCATAATTAAAAACGACGTCCATATACTGCAAAAAACTTTCATGACTATCGGAAGGATCCTGAGTATGTACCCAAGCCGTTTTATTGCCATTCACCTTGAGTCGATTTCCTTTTTGCCATTCTGAATAGGCCAAATCAAATCCATTGGTCAAATGAAAATGAATTTCATCTTTTCTATTTTGAGCAAACAAATACTCCGCTCTCATCCGCATCACCGCATCTGCACATTGTTGGAGATCTCTCTTCCCAACTGACAAATCAAAAACTGCCTCATAAACCTCATTGCCCTTGACTTCGCCATTGTAATAATGAACAACAGAACCTTCCGGCTTCAGAGCAAAATGTCGCAAAAAATAACCGAAGGAATTGGGATGCTGTTCTATTCGATGATATCCGTCTGGCACAGTAAATCGCTCCTCAAGATCTCGACCATTTCCCTGATGAAGACTGACTTTTTCGTCAGGAGACAAATCGGTATTATTCGAGCTAAAAAGACTCCCCATTCCTAAGCCAAAAACACCGTAAAATGCTGCTAGAATAAGCACTACCGAAACCGTCAACAATCGAATCATGTTATCTCTGAATTAATGCTGAACGACAACCTTTAAAGGTTGTGCACCCATATCAAGCAAGTAGATTCCATTGCTCAATTCTTGGATTGATATCAGCGCATTTGAATTATTCAAGTTGCCTCTTTGTACAATTCGTCCAGACAAATCCATCAAGTTATAATTACCCAAATTTTCTCCCTCGATTCGGATAAAATCTGAACATGGATTGGGATAAACCTCAATACCCTCTAAAGCGAATTCCGTAACCGCTACAATCTCACAGTTCGTTGCATTAAATGTAGGCCAGGTTAAATTCCAATCGCCTGTACCATCTGGGCACCTTGCCCAACTGGAATCGATGGGCACATTTTCAATCACTACACTATCAACGATTACGCCCTGCAAATTGGACAAATACAAAGTGTCACCCAAATTATTGATTCCAAAGTGACAATGAATCACGCCATTTTCAAATCGATCATCACCCCAAACCATAACCCTTCCCTGCGGTGCAATAAAATCGGCTTCATTGAAGGCAAATTTCTGGAGATTGGATGCATTATCCGACAAATAATATCCGCTCAAACTAACCGCATAATTACCGTTGTTTTTTAGTTCAATCCAATCAGAGTAGTCCCCAAATGAATTGAAACTCCCAGTCACGTTGGAAGAAACACATTCATTGAAAACGGGGACGGAAGCATTGTTGAAAGATGCACTCAAAATATAGAATTCATGTTCTGCTCGAACAGGAGAAAACATCCCTGCATTCCCATTTTGCGCATAGAAATAATATTGCATTTGCCCACTGGACATTGGGACATCAACACCGAATATTCCATCTCCGGCTCCAGCATCATTATGCAAGCCATCATCCCACATTTGTATTCGAACAAAAGCATCACCATTAAAAAATCGGTAACCCAAATACACTTCATTGGAGTTTCCTACTACCGCTTGAATATTGGCATCCATACCCACATCCACGGCACTCGGTGTCAAAGGCTGAATATCCGGGGCGCTATAATTCCATTCAGTCGTTCCGCTCAAATAGGCCAATCTTCCTTCCATTAAAGTCTGTATACCAGGAATCAAATACGTTCCGGAATTGGCCGACGTTGACATTCCATTTTGGAAAGCTGTATAATCAAAAAACAAATTCGGATCTTGAGCAGCCAGATTGTCAATTATCGCTTGATAATTAGCTGCCAAGTTCATATAAACGCCTGACTGAACCATCTCTTCTACAATCGTTTTCAAATGTGCCCAATACATTTTTTTATAAGTGGGATGAGACTGAATCCATTTGATCATTGGCCAATACGCATCCGTGGCATGTGCATTTCCTGTCAACTGTTGCTGGTCTGCAATAGTCAAAGCACCCATGCTCGTTCCTCCTCCTCCGATGTATGGAAATCCCCCGAAACACATATTCAAATCCCAAACAATGGGATTAAATCGACGAGTTCCATCTTTGTACAAATAATAGTTCTGCGCAAAAACGCCCATGTAACTATCCAAATTAATCATGGCATTGTCAAAGGCTAGCATCCATATAAAGCGATCCATATCCATCATCGCAGGCAATGCCTCGGGGTGGTTGATAATGCTATCACACAATGCCACGAGCTCGCTCCAACCTGAACCCGATTTCAATTCATAAAAATTAAAATAAGAGGTGCTATCACCATCGATATACTTCAAATTGGATTTGGTGCTTGGACTGGGATTCAAGATTGGATTGCACTTGAAAAAAGTTCCTTTGCTAAATTGAAAATTCTCAGCGCAAAAAGACTTATCAATGGTCTGTGTATTCGTATAAATTCCAATCCAGTTGTCGTTGATATATACCGAAGCGAAATTAGCCTTTGGGACAACCATATAATTTCCGAGAATAGAGTAAGCCAGAACTTCTCGTATCAATGAAGGGTCTAAATACTGATTGCTCAATTTAATCGTACTAACCCCCATGTAATCTTGATT